>JBFXHX010000010.1:79410-122027 GCA_050176585.1 Binatia bacterium | reverse complement strand
GGCCGCGGGCGAGCGCCCGCGGCCGCCCGGTCTTCATACGGCGGGAGTGAGGCGCGTGAAGCTCAACGTCGGGGACGTGGAGCTGAACGTCGAGGAGTGGGGCGCGGGCGAGCCGCTCCTGCTCGTGCACGGTTTGGGCGCCAACGTGCACCTCTGGGTCCATCAGATACCGGAGTTCTCGCGCCGCTACCGCACCATCGCCGTGGATCTGCGCGGCTTCGGCGCCTCCGACAAGCCGCGCGCGCCGGGCGCGTACGCGGTCGCAACGCTCGCCGCGGATGTGGCGGCGGTCCTTGGCGCGCTCGGGCTCGAGCGCGTGATCTACCTCGGCACGTCGATGGGCGGGTACGTGGGGCTCGCACTGGCGCTCGCCGAGCCGGGGCTCTGCCGGGCGCTGGTGCTCTGCCACACCGCCGCGAGGCGGCGCATGCCGGCGGATGTGCTCGCCGCGCGGGTCGCCACCCTGCGCACCGCGCCGATGGACGAGTACGGCCGGCTGGTCGCCTCCCAGGCGCTGGCGCCCGGCGCCGACCGCGCGCTCACCGACTGGCTCGCAAACATGGTGGCGAGCAACGACCGCGAGGCGTACGCCGCGGTGCTCTCGGAAGGTCTCGCGGGTTTCGACGTGATGGAGCGCCTGGGCGAGGTCCAGGTGCCGACGCTGGTCATCGTCGGCGAGCACGACCGCGTCGTGATGCCCGAGGAGGGGCGCGAGATGGCGCGCCGCATTCCGGGCGCGCGCCTGCTCACGCTCGGCGGCGTCGGGCACATCGGCTATGCCGAGCGGCCGGAGGCATTCAACCGCGCGGTGCTGGAGTTTCTGGAGGACATCGGCGCGCCGCGCCGCGGGTGAGCGAGCCCGCCGCACTGCGCGCTCAGAACATGCGATTTCCGGCGCGAGAAGCGCCTTGACAACGTGCTCGAGCGGCACATAGACGGGACGGCCCCATGGGAAGACTCGATGGCAAAGTGGCATTGATCACGGGCACGGCGGGCGGGCAGGGCCGAGCGGCAGCGCTGCTCTTCGCGGCCGAAGGCGCGAAGGTCGTCGGCTGTGATGTGAAGGAGCCCGAGCTGAACGAGACCGGGGGGTTGATCGCCCAGCGCGGCCACGGCGGCAATTTCCGCGGGCGCGTCTGCGACATCGCCTCCGACGAGCAGTTTCAGGAGCTGGTCGAGTATACGGTCGCGACCTTTGGGCCGATCGACGTGCTGTACAACAACGGCGGCTCGGCGAAGTTCGCTCCCATCTGGGAGATGACCCGCGAGCAATGGAACTTCACCATCAGGAACGAGCTCGACGTGATCTTCGTCGCGTGCCGGGCGGTGGCGCCGCGCATGATGGCGCGCCGCAGCGGCTCGATCATCAACACGGCCTCGATCGCCGGCATGATCGGCATGGAGATGCGCGGCGCGCCGGAGCCGTTCCCGCAGGGCGGCGTGGCGCACTGCGCCGCGAAGGGCGGGGTGATCGCCATCACCCGCGCGCTGGCACAGGAGCTCGGCCCGTACAATGTCCGGGTGAACAGCATCGCGCCCGGATTGATCGACACGCCCGTGCTCGCCGAACGGATGAAGAACCCGCAGTACGTGCGCGCGGGCATCGAGACCTCCGTGCTGGGGCGCATCGGGAAACCCGAGGACATCGCGCCGTGCGCGCTGTACCTCGCTTCGGACGAGTCCTCGTTCGTCACCGGCGCCAACTTCGTCGTCGACGGCGGCTGGACGTGCGTCTGAAGCAGAAAGGAACCCACGATGATCATCGATGCCGATAGCCACTTCGTCGAGCCGTTCGATCTGTTCCAGCGCTACGTCGAGCCGCAGTACCGCGAGCGCGTGCTGCAGCTCGCGAAGGACCCCGCGGGCGGGTCGCTGCCGATCGTGGTGGTCGACGGCCAACCGATGGTCGGCATGGATTTCGACAACCTGTTCAGCACCATGGTCGGACACGGCAAGAAGGAAGACGGCCAGACGCTGGACGAGTTCGATCCGCAACACGCGTTCGACCCGAGCTGGCAGGACATGGATGCTCGCGTGCGCTACCTCGACGCGGAGGGGATCGACGCGCAGATCATCTATCCGACCCTCGGCATCCTCTGGGAAGGCACGATCAACGATCCCAAGCTCGCGGATGCCCACTGCCGTGCGTACAACACCTGGGCGCACGAGGCCTGCGCCGTGAACCGCAAGCGGCTGCACCCGGTTGCGCACATCTCGCTGCGCGATCCCGACCTCGCGGTGCGCGAGCTCCATCGGGTGGCGAAGCTCGGATACCGCACGATCTTCGTCGGCGCCATTCCGCTCGAGGGGCGCAGCTTCGGCCATCCCGAGTACGACAAGGTGTGGGCGGCGGCGCAGGACC
This sequence comes from Binatia bacterium, assembly GCA_050176585.1. GTDB lineage: Bacteria > Desulfobacterota > Binatia > HRBIN30 > CADEER01 > CAYYWP01. Next base: position 119,665 of record JBFXHX010000010.1, on the reverse strand, counting down.
TCGATCTCGGCGTCGGCATTCACCTGGTCGTGCACGACAAGATCCTCGGCGCCGACTGGCATCGCGACCCGCCCGCCGGGCACATGTACATCGCGTTCTGCCTCTTCCAGGACCAGCGCATGGCCCTCACGACGATGGTGTACGACGGCGTGCTCGAGCGCTTTCCGAAGCTCCGCGTGGCGACCATCGAATCGAAAGCCGGCTGGGTGGGCGAGTGGCTCGAGCGGCTCGACTACTTCTGGAGCTACATGGCGCACACCTCGGGCATGAAGCGCCCGGCGCGCGAGTACTTCGAGCGCAACATCTGGATTCAGGGCGACCCGGCCGAGCGCATGCTGCCGCTGGTCGTGCAATTCGCCGGCGACGACAAGTTCTTCATCGGCTCGGATTACCCGCACTCGGAGGGAACGGCGCACGTCGTGGCCCGCGGTCGCGAGGTGCTGGCCGGGTTGCCGGCAGAATCGGTCGACAAGGTGCTCGGCCGCAACGCGCAGGCGTTCTTCCGCGTGTAAGAACTTCGCAGAGCCGCAGAGGTTGCCTGCTCGAATCTCCAGCCCAGGCAATTGCCAATAAAAAAGGGGCAAACGGCGATTCGCCGCTTGCCCCTTTTCGCCGTGTCGACGCGCTGCTTAGCTGGAAGAACGCGCGCTCAGCGGTTGCGAAGCGCCGTCGCCGCGACCCGGCCGGCCACTGCCAGCCGCGGCGGTCTGCCGTCCGCGGAACTCCGGCATGACTTCGTGCGCGAACAGCTCGATCGAGCGCATCACCTTGGCGTGCGGCATGTGGCCGAAGTGGTAGAAGAGGAGGAGGTACTCGAGCCCGCACTCGTGGTTCAGGTAGCGGAGCTTTTCGGCGACCGTCTGCGGGCTGCCGATCAGACTGTACTCACATACCTGATCCCAGGTCATGGCGTTCAGGTAATCGGTGATGCCGGCGTAGAACTGGTACTGCTCGGGAATTCTCGAGCGGTCGGGATTCGCCCATAGCTTGGCGGCCGTGCGGATGTACCACATCGCCGCTTGCTCGGCTTCGCGACGCGCCTGTTCGTCGGTCTCCGCGACGTAGACGAGCTGGTTGTGCGCGAAGGTGATCTTGCCCGTCTGGCCGTACTGAGCGACGAGGCGGTGCCAGAGGTCGAAGTAATCGGCTTTCAAGCGGCGGAAGTCCACCAGGTAGGGGCCGACGAAACCGTTGATGCCCCGCTTCACGATCGATTCCACGGTGCTCGGGCTCACCGCGGCATTCCAGATCGGCGGATATGGCTTTTGAATCGGCTTCGGCATCACGGCGAGGTCGTGGTAGTGGAAGAAGCGCCCGTCGTAGTTCACTTTGTCCTGCGTCCACGCCTGCAGGATGATGTCGAGCGATTCGTCGAAGCGCTCGCGCGCCTCGCTCATCGGGACCCCGGCACCCTCGAACTCCTTGGGCTGGTTGCCGCGCCCCACGCCGAAGTCGAGCCGGCCGTTACTCAACACGTCCAGCGTCGCGTAGCGCTCGGCGGTCTGGATCGGGTCGTGGAGCGGCAGCACGCTCACCGCGATGCCGATGCGGATGCGGGTCGTCAGCGCGGCGACGTAGGCCGAGATCACGTCGATCGCCGGGCGCCCGTACTCGGAGAAGCGGTGCTCCGCGAGGAAGACCCCGTCATATCCGAGCTTTTCCGCGAAAACGTACTCCTCCAAAGAGTCTCTGTAGATCTCGATCTCGGAGGTGCCATGTGGAACCGGATGGGTGTTGATGAGACCAAATTTCATGCTCGCTCCCTTCGGGCCTTCGGCGTCGTCTCGTGTCGCTCGACCGGCGCGCTGCGCACAGGCGTGGACTGACGCGTCTACTATGTTCCCGGATTATTCTCCAGCACTTGCTGAAACGGTCGGCGCATAAAGCGCCGACTGGGTACGGCGTGAACGGGTGACCGACGCGTTGGTCCAAAAAGCGCTGGACCCGGTCTGGCGCGAAAGCTCTATGCGACGCATAGGCGGCGGCGACGTGAAATGGATGACGCGGGCGGCGGCGATCGCCGGGCCGCCGCCCGCGTGCATACGGGATTCAGCGCGCGGCCGGGGACGGCTTGTCGAAGGGCTGCGGCAGCGCCAAGCGCTCGTATTTCGGCGCCGGGCGCATCTCTTCGACGCTACCGTCTTTCACGAACTTCCCGAGGTCGGCAGCCATCTGTTGGAGCAGGTTCCACGAGATCTTCGCCGCCCACAGGCCCTCTTCCTGCAGGGCGCCGTCATGACAGTACTTGGCGACGACGTAACGTCCGCTCAGACCGTGATAGCGCTCTTCATCGTACTGCCCCTCGAACGGCCCGCGCACGATCGGGTCGTCGATCACGCGCAGCATGGCGTCGATGAAGCTGGGAAAGGTCAGATTTTCCGAGGCGAGCTGCTCGGCCGTGTAGAGGGTCGTGAACATGTAGTTGCCGAGGTGCTGCATCCAGATGGTGAAATTGATGAGTCCGGGCACCGGGCGCGTATACGGGTGGCCGTAGAGTTCCTGTTCGTGCTTAACGAAGCCCTTTTGGATGCAGGCCGCCGCGTAGAGTTTGCCATGCCGCGATTCGTCGTAGAGCTGGCGCGAGAGGAACATCTCGACATCACGGTACTTCCCGGTCGGATCGCCCGGGATGGATTGCCACCAAGCGCGCGCGAACGCCGGCACTTCGGGGCCCTCGAGCCACCAGAGCTGGCCGAGCAAGCGGAACGCCTGATCGTCGCTGAGGTTGGCGTACGTCTCGCATGTGCCGTCGTACGCTTGCTTCGCGATCGGTGCGGCCAGCGCCTCCATTTCGCGAACGAAATCCTTACCGCGCATCGCTGCCTCCTCTGCTGGGTCGCCGTGCGTTGTGGAACGGTTCCGCGTCAATCCGCCGGCAAGAGCACGCTGTGAACGGGCATCGAGAGCCCCGTCCGCGCGCTCGACACTACGCCTGAGACCGGGTCGTACTTGGCCGGCACGATCGCGCCTGGCACGGGACAGTATACCTCACAAGGGGCTCTGCCCGGCCCGCCACACCACGCACAGGTCTCGGGATGGATTTGGTAGTGATGCTGCCGCGTGAACGTCGTGAAGACGACGCCGTAGACGCAGGATTGATGGCAAAAACCGCAATCGATGCATTTGCCGTGGTTGATCGTCAGGACATCCCGCGCCTTCGGTGCCTGCTTGATCTCCGGCGCTCCTGTGCCGACGGATATCGAGCTGGCGGCGCGGGAGTCGGTTGCTTTGGGGCCGCCGGCTGTATCCGCCATGAGACGCCCTCTTACTTTGCGTGCGTGTATGGGTCAAGGCGATCCGTGCGTACCTCCGCGCGCGAACAGCTTGCGCGCGCTCAGCGACGCGACAAGACGAACATCCCGCATCAAGAAACGTGCACTGCCGAGCATGCACGCGCGAACCCGATGATAGCGGATGCGGCCCGTCGCGCCAGCCCGTGTCTCTACTCTCGCGTCGATCCGGTCGGGAGGCGGCGCCCGCGGGGTAGTGTCCTAATTCGACGGCCTTGGGGTTGGTGTTCGGGCGGGGCAGAGCTGCGCGGAGATTGTTGCCAGTCGGGGCGATTCCTGTTCCTCGTATGCACCCGGACAGTCCAAGAGGCATCGCTTCTTCGGTGGCAGGCAGTCGCATACGCAGTAGATGTCATCTGATGGACAGGACATCTCGCAAGCCTCGTATTGTCTCTGGCACGCCGTGTAGCAGGATGAGCTATCGGTCGGGACGCGGACACCCGAACCAGTGATGAAGTAGCCGCCCTTGGTGCAGGCCGCGAAGGCGCAGAGGAGTGCAGCGGCGACGACGACGCTAGGCGCCACCTTCAAACTACCCATTTCGTCCCGGTGCGGGATTCCGCAACCGCCGCCGCCCGCACCGCATCGACAGGCGAGTTGATCGGCGGCACGCCGAGCACGGCCAGGTGGTGGAGCTTCCCGTCGTCGTCCTCATAGGTCCAGGTATACGCTGTGGACGCGTCAGGGCGGCCACGGAGTCGCGTAGACCTCGACAGTGCCGCACCACATTGTCTCGCCCTTGAATCGCTCATGGACGGGCTCTGAGCCAACGTGGGACGGCTCCACGTTGTGAAGCTGGCGGATCACGTCCGCCAGCTTGCCGGTGTCGTTCATGCGGCCAGGTCTACCAGATCACCGACCGTGCGTGCGCCGGCGCTGAACATGGTCAAGTACCGCTTCCCGAACGAGGAGCTGGTCGTCTACGTCCCAACCCGCAACCCCACACGTGGCGCGGCAGTGGAGATGCGATCCGCCGCCGATCAGGCGCGCGATCTGCCGCTCAACCTTCTCGCTCGGGCGCAGTTTCCGCCGTCGATGCCGGATGGCGCAGGCGGAGTGATCGTGAAGCGGCTAGCTGGTAGCCGGCTTCAAATTAGGACACTACCCGCGGCGGCATCGCAGTTGCCTACCGGCGACGGATATGCGACACGCGCCTGCGCACCGTTCAGGTGCGATTGGACCCCTGGAGTGTAGCGCGTGAAAATCTCAGTGACCGTCAATGGCGAGGTCCGCCAGGGCGACGTGCCCCCGCGGCTGCTGCTCGTCCACTGGCTGCGTGACTCACTCGGCCTCACCGGCACCCACGTCGCCTGCGAGACCAGCCTGTGTGGCGCCTGTACGGTGCATCTCGACGGCCGCGCGGTGAAGAGCTGTACGGTGCTCGCCGTCCAGGCGGACGGGCGGACCGTGAAGACGATCGAAGGCTTGGCGCCGCGCGGAAGCTTGCACCCCTTGCAGGACGCCTTTCGCGAGGCGCACGGCCTGCAATGCGGCTTCTGTACGCCCGGGATGATCATGACCGCTGCCCAGCTGCTGGCGGATACTCCCGACCCAACCGAGGCGCAGATACGCCACGGACTGGACGGCAACCTCTGCCGCTGCACCGGGTACCAGCAGATCGTCGACGCGGTGCAGCTCGCGGCGGCGCGCCAGCGCGGAGGACGCTGACATGCCGACGATGAAGACGCTGATCGGCGCCCGGGTGACGCGCGTGGAGGACCCGCGCTTGGTGCGCGGCCTCGGCAGCTACGTCGATGACATTCAACTGCCCCGCATGCTGCACGCCGCCTTCGTGCGCAGCCAGCACGCCGCCGGCCGCGTGCGCGCGATCGACGCGGCGCGCGCCCTCGTCGTACCCGGCGTGGTGGCGGCGTTCACCTACGAGGACATGCGCGGCGAGGTCGGGCGCACGCCGATCGTGTTCCCGCCGCAACAGGACGCCCCGCGGCCGCTGCTCGCCGACGGCGTCGTAGTCCACGTGGGCCAGCCGCTCGCCGTCGTCATTGCGGAGGATCGCTACGCGGCCCGCGACGGGGCGCTGGCCGTCGAGGTCGACATCGAGCCGCTCCCGGCGGTCGTGGACATGGAAGCGGCGTTGGCGCCGGGCGCGCCGCGCGTGCACGCCGCGCTGCCGGACAACGTCTGCTTCCGCGCGGTCAGCGACAACCCGCGCACCGACGAGCTGTTTCGCGCCGCCGCCGGCACCGTGAAGTTGCGGTTGGTGAACCAGCGCGTGGCCCCGGTGTCGATGGAGGGCCGCGCCGTGCTCGCGCAGTGGGACGACGGCGCGCAGAAGCTGACCGTCTGGACCTCTACGCAAATGCCGCACGGCGTCAAACAGCAACTCGCCATCAACCTCGGAATCCCGGAGACGCGCATCCGCGCTATCGCGCCCGATGTCGGCGGGGGGTTCGGCGCAAAGATTCCGGCCTACAGCGAGGACTTCGTGCTCGGCTGGGTGACGCGGCGGCTCGCCCGGCCGGTCAAGTGGTCGGAGACGCGCGCGGAGAATCTCCTCGCGACCACGCATGGCCGCGCCCATGTCGAGTACGTCGAGGCCGCGTACACGGCGGATGGAGAGGTCACCGGCTTGCGCCTTCGCACCGTCGCCGATGTCGGCGCCTTCGCGTCGTTCGTCGGGGCGATGGTGCCCAATGAGACCCCGATGATGGTGTGCGGCTGCTACAACATCCAGGCGGTGTCGTCCGAGCTGGTGGAAGTCTACACGAACACCATGCAGGTCGAGGCCTACCGGGGCGCCGGACGTCCGGAGGCGGCCTACATCATCGAGCGCGTCATGGACGCGGTGGCGGCGGCGCTCGGGCGCGATCCGGTCGAGGTGCGCCGCCGCAACTTCATCCCCTCGGATGCCTTTCCGTACACGACGCCGACCGGCGCCGCATACGACAGCGGCAACTATCCGATCGCCCTCGACCGCGCCTGCGAGTTGTTCGACTATGCGGGCGCGCGGCGGGCGCAAGCCCAGGCGCGCGGCGAGGGCCGCCTGGTCGGCATCGGCGTGGCGAGCTTTACGGAGGTCTGCGCGTTCGGGCCGAGCGCGCTGGCGTTGCCCGGCATGCGCAGTGGATTCTGGGAGTCGGCGCACGTGCGGGTCGAACCGACCGGCAGCGCGACGGTGATGACCGGCACCTCGCCGCACGGCCAGGGGGGCGTGACCACCTTCGCACAGATCGTCGGCGACATCCTCGGCCTGCCGCTCGAGGACGTCGTGGTGCTGCACAGCGACACCGACGTCGTCACGCACGGCGTGGGCACGTTCGGCAGCCGCGCGCTCGCGGTCGGGGGGTCGGCGGTGAAAATGGCGGCCGATCGCGTCCTCGGCAAGGCGCGCCGCATCGCCGCGCATCTCCTCGAAGTACACGAGCGCGACCTCGAGTTCGCGGACGGCATGTTCAGTGCGGTCGGCGGCGGCCCGCGCATCACCTTTCGCGAGGTCGCGATGGCCGCTCACGTGTGGAACCGCCCGGTGCCGAACGAGGATCCCGGCCTGGAGGCGGTGGCCCGCTTCGATCCGGCCGGCTTCACGTTTCCGTTCGCCACCCAGATCTGCCAGGTCGAGGTCGACCCCGACACGGGGCAGATCGAGATTCAGCGCTACGTGTCGGTCGACGACGTCGGCCACGTGATCAACCCGCTGCTCGTCGACGGGCAGCGGCTGGGCGGCATCGTGCAGGGCCTCGGCCAGGCCTGGGTCGAGGAGATTCGGTACGACGAGGGCGGCCAATTGGTGACCGGGAGCTTGATGGATTACGCGGTGCCGCGCGCCAGCATGTTCCCGCGGTTCGAGCTCGACACTACAGTCACGCCGACACCGCTGAACCCGCTCGGCGCGAAAGGCGTCGGCGAGCTCGGGACGATCGGTGCCGCGCCGTGCCTGGTGAACGCCGTGCTCGACGCGCTGCGGCCGCTCGGCGTCACACAACTCGACATGCCGCTCAAACCGGAGCGCGTCTGGCAAGCCATCGCCGCCGCGCCAGGAGCTCCGCGATGATCCCGGCAGAATTCGATTATCAGGCGCCGCGCTCGCTCGCGGATGCGCTCGGACTGCTTCGCGCCACCCCCGGCGCGAAGGTGCTCTCCGGCGGCATGAGCCTCCTGCCCGCGCTCAAGCAACGGTTGCTCGAGCTGCCGTTGCTGGTGGACCTCGGGCGTGTGCCGGGGCTCGACGGCATCGCGCGGCGCGGCGAGCGGTTCGTGCTCGGCGCGCGCGCCACGCACGCCGCCATCGGCATCAGCCCCGTGCTCGAAGGGCTCACCCTGGTGGCCGAGGCGGCGCACGAGATCGGCGACCTGCAGGTCCGCAATCTCGGGACGATCGGGGGCAGCTTGGTACACGCGGACCCGGCGGCGGACTGGCCGGCGGTGTTTCTTGCCCTCGATGGCGACGCGCGTGTCGTCGGATCGCAGGGCGAGCGCACGGTGCCCGCGGCACGCTTCTTCACCGGGATGCTGAGCACGGCCGTGGGGCCGGACGAAGTCGTCACTGAAATCACCCTGGCCGCGCGCGCCGGGCGGGTCGGCAGCGCCTATGTGAAAATGCGCCAGCCGGCTTCCGGGTTCGCCGTGGTCGGCGTCGCCGCCATCGTGCTACTCGATGCGCGCGGCCGGTGCGAGCACATCGCGCTCGGGGTGACGGGCATCAATGCGGTGCCCTTTCGCGCCAGCAGTGCGGAGCGAAAGCTCACCGGCACGCCGCTCGCCGATGCGGACGTCGCGTCCGCATGCGCCGCGATCGAGGAAGCCGATCCACTCGGAGACCTGTTCGCATCGGCGCCGTACCGGCGCCATCTGCTTTCCGTGTACGCCCGCCGCGCGATCGCGCGGGCGCGGGAGCGCGCGGCGCGTTGAGTGAAGGGGCGGTTGATTCGGTTCAGTCGCACGCGGCGCTCGCGCTCTTGAAAACCGCGGATGCTGCGGGCACACAGAGCTGTGGCCCGGGGTGCCCAGCCCCGTAGCGCCGCTGCGCCTCGAAACTAAAAGGAGACATCATGGCGGTGATGGGAACTGCAAAGATGGTCGGTGCACGCGTGAAGCGGGTCGAAGATCCGCGGCTCGTCACCGGTCAGGGCGATTTCGTCTCGGTGCAGACGATGCCGGGCATGGTCGAGATGGCCGTGGTGCGCAGCCCGCACGGGCATGCGCGCATCAAGAGCGTGAACATCGACAGGGCGCTCGAGCATCCGGGCGTGATCAAGGTGATCACCGGCGCCGACCTGAAGGATCGCCTCAAACCGCTGCGCGTCGTGCTCGATCCCGCCATCCACCCGAACTACAAGCCCTGCGACTGGTACATGCTGGCGTGGGACAAGGTCCGTCACGTGGGCGAGGGCGTCGCGCTGGTCATCGCCGAGAACCGCTATGTCGCCGAGGACGCGGCCGAGCTGGTCGAGGTCGACTACGAGCCCCTGCCGGCGATCCACGACATGGAGCAGGCGCTCACCGAGAAGCAGAACCTCGTGCACGATGACTGGGGCGACAACGTCCTGTGCCACACCGAGTTCAGCACTGGGGACGTCGATGGGGCGTTCAAGAGTGCGAAGGTGGTCGTGCGCGAGCGCATGCGCAGCAACCGCCACACGGCGCTGCCGCTCGAGGGGCGCGCCTGCGTCGCCACCTACAACCGCGTGCGGAACGAGATGACCCTCTACTCGGCCACCCAGATGCCGCACATGGTGCGCACCAAGCTCGCCGAGCGCTTCGGCTGGCCGGAGAGCAAGATTCGCGTCATCGCCCCCGACATGGGCGGCGGCTTCGGGCAGAAATCGCACTGCTTCCCCGAAGAGGCGCTCACCATTGTAGCGGCCATGGAGGTCGGGAAGCCGGTGCGCTGGATCGAGGACCGGCGCGAGAGCTTCGTCGCGTCCTACCATGCGAAAGAGCACCTGATCGAAGGCGAAATGGCCTTCGATGCCGACGGGCGCATCCTCGGCGCGCGCGTCAAGGAGCTGTCCGACATCGGCGCATACAACGCCTTCCCGTGGACGTCGGCGTTCGAGGCACTGCACTGCTGCCAGATGTTCCCCGGCCCCTATCGCTTCCGCAACTACGCGTTCGTCGCCGACTCGGTGGTCACGAACAAGATGACGTCCAGCGTGTACCGCGGCGTCGGCGCGCCGATCGGCACCATGTTCATGGAGCGCCTGCTCGATCTCGGCGCGGCCGAGCTCGGGATCGATCCGCTCGACGTGCGCCGGCGCAACCTGATCAACAACGATGAGTTCCCGTACACGTCGGTCACCGGCATGTGCTACGAGCCCGGCGGCTACCAGGAGTGCCTGGAGAAGGCCGCGGCGATGGTCGGGTACGCGGATTTCCGCCGCGAGCAGGCCGAGCTGCGGAAGCAGAACGTCTACCGCGGGATCGGCATCAGCAACTACAACGAGATCACCGGTATCGGGTCGGCGTACTTCAAGGCGAACGGCGTGCCGATGTCGTCGTACGAGTCCGCCAACATCAAGGTCGATCCGTCCGGGCACGTGACCGTGTGGTGCGGCACCCACTCGCACGGCCAGGCGCATGAGACCATTTACGCGCAGATTGCTGCCGACGAGCTCGGCGTACCCTTCGACAAGATCACGGTCCGGCTCGGCGATACCTCCGACTCGCCCTACGGGTGGGGCACGTGGGGCAGCCGCGCCGCGGCGAGCGGCGGCGGCGCCGTGGTGACCTGCTCGCGCAAGCTGGCGGCCAAGATCCGCAAGATGGCGGGCCACTACCTGGAGGCGGCGGCCGACGACATCGAGCTCGTGGACGGCGAGGCGCGGGTGAAGGGCGTGCCCGGACGCAAGGTCACGCTCGCGACCATCGCGGACCGCATCGTGTTCAGCGATGCCTCCGATCGGCCGGCGGACGAAGAGCCCGGTCTCGAAGCGACGGCGTATTTCGACCCGCCGCCGGTCACGTATCCGTTCGGCACGCACATCGCCGTGGTCGAGGTCGACCGCGACACCGGTGCGTTCCAGATCCTGCGCTATATCGTGGTCGAGGACTGCGGCCGCATCATCAACCCGATGGTGCTGGACGGCCAGATTCACGGCGGTGTCGCCCAGGGCCTGGGCGGCTGCATCTACGAGCACATCGTCTACGACGAGAACGGGCAGCCGCTGACCACGTCGCTCATGGACTACCTGGTGCCGAGCTCCTGCGATGTGCCGTTCATGGAGATCGGCCACGTCGAGACGCCGACGCCGCTCATCCCCGGCGGCTTCAAGGGCGCGGGCGAGGGCGGCGCGATCGCGCCGTTTGGCGCCATCGCCAACGCGCTCGCCGATGCGCTGGCGCCGTTTGGGGCGCGCCCGCAAGTGCTCCCGTTCTCGCCCGAGGCCGTCTTTCAACTTGCGCGGGGCACGGGGACAGCGCGAAGCTGACGCATATGGCATTCACCATCGACGCAGCGGCGTGCATCGAGTGCGGCATCTGCCGCGAGATGTGTCCGCCGCACGCCATCCGACACCGGCGCGATCGCGCCATCCATCAATACGAGATCGTCGCCGACCGCTGCGTCGAGTGCGCCGACGCGCCCTGCCTGGCCTTCTGCCCGGTCGATGACGCCGTCCGCACGACGTACTCACCCGAGCGCGTGCAGGAGCTCCGGGCCTTTCCGCCGACGCGCCCGGACTGGCCGGGGCTGGCGCTCGTCACCTCGTGCGCCGCGCACGCGCCGGCGCTGCCCGACCTGCTGGCGGCCGACCCGTTTCTCGCCGCAGCGGAGAGCGGTTCGCTGCAGCCGGGGCAGTGGGTGGGCGCGATCGAGGCGCTCTGGGAGCTGAAGCGCTGGTCGTACACGATCTACGGCACGTGGGTGAATCACACGCCGCCGCGGCGCTTCATGGACCTCGAGTACTGGATCTCGCGCATCCTGTTCGACGAGTGGCGCGAGCTGTCGCTCTATACCGAGGTGCTCATTCAGCAGGGGCTTGCCCGCCACAAGCGCGAGCTGGTCCGCAACGAGTATGCGAAGCTGCCCGAGTTCCTCGGCAGCGCGGGCCGCTTCGTCGATTGGCAGGAGATGAACGCGCAGTTCGAACCCCCCATCCGCTTCGCCTCGCTCGCCGGCCAGCGCCAGGTCGAGGCGGCGTGGAAGGAGCGCCTGGCGGCCGTCGCGCCGGGCGCCATGAGCGCGATGTTCCGATCGCAGCTTCCCGCGCTCCGCGGGCACGTCTACATGGCCATGATCGCCATCGGCCGTCATCACGACGGCAGCGCGGTCGAGGCGAAGGAGGTCGAATTCGCCTTCCAGCAAGGCGCTGAAAACATCGCCAAGGCACTGGGCGAGATCGGCCGGCGCGGTCTCGCCGCGGCCGAGGCGGCGGCGAGCTGACGGGCGGTTGTTATGGCTCTGGCAATCGATCAAGCGAAGTGTACGTACTGCGGCGCCTGCGGGCTCGCCTGCCCCTGGGAGGCCGCGCACCCGCGCATCGACACCGTGCAGGTGCGGTGGGAGATCGACATCGAGGCGTGCTTCGAGTGCGGCGGGCTCACCCGCGCGCCGTGCTTCCGGCTCTGTCCCTCCGAGGCCATCATCCAAGGGCCGAGTGGCCGGGTCGAGGGCCTCGACGAAGACTCGCTGCGATGAAGTTCGGCGTCTCGATCGGCGTGAGCCCGCGCGAGAGCTTCGCGCGCTTCGTCGGTCTCGTACAAACCGCGGAGGCCGCCGGCATCGATGCGGTGTGGGTCGTCGACTCGCACCTCATCATGAAGGATTCGATCGTCGCATTGACGGCGGCGGCGCTGGCGACCAAACACATCGAGCTCGGCATCGGTGTCGCCAACCCGATCACCCGCCACCCGACCCTGCTCGCCGGAACGTTCGCGAGTTTGCAGGACCTGAGCGGCGGGCGCGCCCTGCTCGGCATCGGCGCCGGCGACAGCGCGGTCTTTCCACTCGGGCTGCAGCCCGCACGACTGGCCGAGATGGAAGACGTCGTGCGCACGGTGAAAGCGCTCGGCGCGGGCGAGACGGCAGCCGTGAACGGCCAGACTGTGCGCCTGGCGACGGCGGTGAACCCGCCGCCGCCCGTCTTCGTCGCCGCGACACATCCGAAGATGCTGGCCCTGGCGGGCCGCCTGGCGGACGGGGTGATCGTGATGGGGCCGGCCGATCCCGCCTTCGCCGCCGAGCAGATCGGCACCGTCCGCGACGCCGCCGCGGCCGCGGGTCGCCCGTCCGGCGCGCCGTTCATCGATCTGTGGGTGACGGTGTCGATGCAGAGCGACCACGCCCGCGCCCTCGAGGACGTGCGCTCGTGGGCATCGGCCAACGCGCGCTGGCTCAACCGCCGCCAGACGCTGCCGCCCTCGCTCGAACGCCACCGCGAAGAGCTGATCGCCGCCGCGCGCGACTACGACTTCAGCCACCACCTCTCGGTCGGCGCCGACCACGCGCGGGTCGTCGGCGACGCGCTCACGGAAGCGCTCGCCGTGGCGGGCGACGCGTCGGCATGCGCCGACCGCCTCTCCGCCTTGGCCCAACTCCGGCCGGACCGGATGACGCTCACCCTGCTCTCGGGGGGCCGCGAAGCGCGCTTGCGCGCTTTCGCCGAGGATTTACTGCCGCGCCTGGGGGCGGAGCGCCGCGGCGCGGCCGCGCCGGCGGCGCAGTGAGGATACAGATATGTTTTTCAGCAAGGTCGATCCCGAAAAGCTCGCCGCCCAGCCGGAACAGGTCTTCGGCGGCCCCGTCGTCGGCACCACCTCGCGCATGCGGGTGGATTTCGCCATCAACGATCCCGCCGGCACGATCGCCTTCGAGACCTTCGCGCCTGGCGATACCGTCGACTGGGCGTTCTTCCACGCCGAGACGCACTACGTCGTCAGCGGCGAGGCGGAGATCGAGTACACGCTGCCGCCGACGCACAAGCGCATCCACACCGCGACGGCGGGGCCGGGCACGGCCTACCTGATCATCAACGGCACGCGCGCGCGTTTCCGCATCACGTCCAAAGAGCCATACCTGCACGTGTGCGTGATCATGCCGCGGTACCACCTCGAGAAGTATCTCCTGCGCGACTCGTAGGATCCTGCGATGGCCGGGCAGAGCGCGGCGGATTTTTGGTCGGCGGCTGGCTCGGGCGGCCGCGCGGCGCTGCTTGCGGCGCAGTGGGCGCGCCTCACGAGCCACCTCGCCAACGTCTACCGCAGAAACAAGTACTACCGGCGGGTCTTCGACGCCGCCGGGCTCACGCCGGAGGCGATCCGCACGCCCGCCGACTACCGCCGCTTGCCGACCACCGCGAAGCAAGACGTGCTTGCGGACCTCACCGCGCATCCGCCGTTCGGCCACCGGCTTCAAGTGCCGCGCCGCCGGCTGGCCGGGCTCGCCGAGACCAGCGGCACGAGTGGCGCCGGGCAGGAAGTCTATGCCAAGACCGCGCGCGACCGCGCCGTCTACCACCGGATGGAGCGCATCGGCTTCGACTGGGCCGGCATCCGAGCGGGGCGCGTCGTGGCGTTCACGTTTCCGCTCACCACCACCGCGGCCGGGCAATGGTACTACGCCGCGTTGCTGGACACCAAAGCGATCGTGTTGCCGCTCGGCAACTACGACACGCGGCGGAAGCTCCAGTACCTCGAGCGGTATGGTTGCGAGGTCCTGATCGCGTCGCCCTCGTATCTGGGCCGGCTCACCGCCGCCGCGGCAGAGGTGGGGTGGACACCGCGTGTCCAAAGCATCATCGTGGCTGGGGAGGCGTACAGCGTGGCCACCGCGACCCGCATCGAGCGCGATTGGGGCGCCCGGCTCTTCGAGCAGTACGGTTGCACGCAGGGCGCGATCGGATGGACCTGCGAACAAGGCGCGCTCCCCGGCGGGCGCCGCGGCCTCATCCACATGCTCGAAGACCTCGTGTACTGCGAGGTCATCGACCGCGCCACCGGCGCGCCGGTGGCGCCCGGGCAGGAAGGCGAGCTGGTGATCACGCCGCTGCAAGCCGAAGCCTCGCCGCTGCTGCGCTTTGCCACCGGCGACCGGGTCCGCTGGCTGCCGCCGGAGACCTGTTCCTGCGGGCGGCCGCTCGCCGGCATCGAAGCCGGCAGCGTCGCGCGTTTCGACAACATGATGAAGATCAAGATGGTAAACGTCTGGCCGGATGCCATCGACGCCGTGGTGCTCGCGCCCCCGGAAGTGCTCGAGTACCAGGGCGAGGTGCGTCTCGATCCGGCGACCGGCCGCGAAGAGGCCATCGTCCGAGTCGAGTTCCGGCGCGAAGTGCCCGACGAGACCCGCGCGGCCCTGCTCGGCCAGCTCGGCGACGCGCTGCACCAGCGCATCGGGCTGCATTTCGCCGTGCGCCCGCACGACGGGCCGTCTCTCGTGGACGGGAGCCGGGACGGCCTGCTAAAACGACAACGTTGGACAGATTGCCGCGGCAGCGCGTGAGCGCGCCGCCCATGAGGAGGGGACGATGAACGAAACACAGGTTCGCAAGCGCCTCGCTGACGTGCTCGAGCTCGGCCGCGAGCGATTGTTCTTCGAACGCGACCGCAGCGGCCCCGGGGCCAAGTTCCGCCAGGAGCTCGACCGCGGCCAGAAAGAGCGCGGCGTCGCCGATCCCTTCAAAGTGCACGATTACTACGTCGACATGGTGATGGAGATGAACCGCCATGGCGACTGGTTCTGGCTGTCGCTGCTCGGCCAGCTCGCCGACGTCGAGTACCTGGCCATCCGCGAGATGACCAACTGGATGCACGGCGTGAACGACCTCTGGCACTCCGGCTATTTCGACTGGCACGCCGGCCTCGCGCGCCAGGCGCTCGACGAGGGCAAGCATGCCAAAGTCTTCCTCGACGTGCTGATCGAGAAGGGCCTGATCGAGGACGATCGCGGCATCTACGACGAGGAGTACCTCGACTGGACGCAGCGGACCCCGATGCTGTGGACGATCAATGGCAAGCTGCTCAAGCTCCGCCACGTGCATCCGGCGGGACGCGCCGCCAACCAGTACTTCGGCGAGCGCGCCTTCCTCGGCCCGCTCCTGGCGATGGGCTGCGTCGCCGATCCGCTCGTGGCCGATTCGTTCCTTTCGCAGCTCGACGAGGAGTGCTTCCACGTCAACCTCGGCAGCTACGCGCTCGACCAGATGGCGACGACGCCCGAAGCGCAGTCAGCCGTCGTGTGGGAGATGCGCAACACCGAGAAGTACGGCGACGAGCTCTTCGCGCCCATGATGCAGCACGCCATTCGATGTGAAGAGCACTTCACGGCGCTGGAGAAGGCGGGGAAGCTGCCCCGGAGCCTGCGCTGATGGGGGTGGGAGCCCGTAGGCTCGAAGACCGCGTCGCAATCATCACCGGTGCCGCCCGCGGCATCGGTCAGGCATACGCGCTGCGCTTCGCCGCGGAGGGCGCGCACATCGTCGCCGCCGACCGCCTGGACTGCTCCGATACCGCGGCCCAGGTGCGCGCGCTGGAGCGCGAGTGCCTGCCGGTAGAGGTGGACATCAGCGACAGCGCCGGCGTCGAGCGCATGGCGGCGCAGGCGGTCGAGCGCTTCGGGCGCATCGACATCCTCGTCAACAACGCGGCCATGATGGCGGAGCTGCGCCAGAGCACGCCGTTCGACACGATCGACGAACGCGAGTGGGACAAGGTCATGGCGGTGAACGTCAAGGGGCCGTGGCTCTGCGCACGCGCCGTGGCACCCGCGATGCGGCGTCAAAAGAAGGGCCGCATCATCAACATCTCCTCCGTGGTCTTTTTCGCCGGCACGCCGTTGCTGTTGCATTACTGCGTGTCCAAGGGCGCCGTCGTCGCGCTCACGCGCTCGCTCGCGACCGAGCTCGGCGGCACGGGTATCACGGTGAATGCGATCGCCCCGGGTCTCACCATGACCGGCGCCGTCGTCGAAACGGCGGGCGACCGGCTGCAAGAGCTCTGCGATTACTACGTCGCCGGCCAGAGCGTGAAGCGGCCGGAAGAACCGCGCGACCTGGTCGGCGCTGCCGCCTTCCTCGCCTCCGACGATGCGGAGTTTCTCTCCGGCCAGACCATCGTCGTCGACGGCGGCTTCTACAAGCATTGAACGCCATGCGCGACGTTGCAATCGTGGGAGCGGGCATGACCCGCTTCGGGAAGTTCCTCGACCGCAGTCTGAAGGACCTGGCGCGCGAAGCTGTCGACGGCGCGCTGAACGACGCCGGGCTGGAGCGCTCGGCCCTCGAGGCGGCGGTGGTCGGCAACGCCCTGGCCGGCTTGCTGAGCGGGCAGGAGTGCGTACGCGGCCAGGTGGTGCTGCGCGAGCTCGGCATCGGCGCGATCCCGGTGATCAATACCGAGAATGCGTGCGCGAGCTCGTCTACCGCGCTGCACCTCGCGTGGCTCTACGTCGCCTCCGGCGCCTACGACGTGGTGCTGGCCCTCGGGATGGAGAAGCTCTACCACGAGGACAAGCAGCGCTCGTTCCGCGCTCTCGCGGGTGCGGCCGACGTGGAGGAAGTCGCCGCATATCCAGAGTCGCGCAGCATGTTCATGGACTACTATGCCGACCTCGCGCGCGCCCACATGGAGCAGTACGGCACCACGCGCGAGCAGTACGCCGCGGTCGCGGTGAAGAACCACCACCACGGCAGCCTGAACCCGCGCGCGCAGTACCGGAACCTCTGCACGGTGGAGGAGGTGCTCGCGGCGCCGCTGATCGTCGACCCGCTCACTCGGCTCATGTGCTCGCCGATCGGCGATGGCGCGGCGGCGGTCATCGTGACCAGCGCCGAGCGCGCCCGACAACTCGGCAGAACCCCGATCTGGATCAAGGCCTCGGTGATGGGCTCGGGCAGCGAGCGCGCCGAGGGCGACCCCGGTATCGACGAGCGCGTGGCGCGGCGTGCCTATGAGCAAGCCGGCGTCGGCCCCCAGGACATCGACGTCGTCGAGCTGCACGACGGCGCGGCGACGGCCGAGCTGCTCGCCTACGAAAAGCTCGGGTTGTGCGGGGTGGGCGAGGCCGGTCGCCTGATCTCCGACGGCGAGACGGCGCTCGGCGGCCGCATTCCGGTGAACCCGAGCGGCGGCCTGATCTCGCGCGGCCATCCCGTCGGCGCCACGGGCGTGGCCCAGGTGTGCGAGCTCACCTGGCAACTGCGCGGCGAAGCCGAGCAGCGCCAAGTGGCGGACGCGCGGGTCGGGCTCGCGCACAACGGCGGCGGCTTGGTGCGCGGCGAATCCGCCGCCACGGTCGTGCACATCCTCAGTCGGTGAGAGCTGTTGGCTGTTGCGGCTGTTAGGCCGGGTTTTGTGCCCTGGCGATAGCGTAAGAGCTCAACAGCCTGCCTCCACCATCATCCCCAGTCGCCGCCACTCCGGCGCCGTGCGCTCGGTGAGCAAGCCGAGCCGCCGCAAGTTGGGGATGACGGTGTGCATGTACATCTCGCTGTTGACGACCGGCCAGTCGGGCATGGCGAGCGTCATTTGCGCGATGTTCTCGGGGTCCAGACCGTAGCGCGGGCCGAGCACGCGCAGCATGTCGAGCTGCTGGTTCGCGTTCAGGCACTCGAGCACCGAGAAGGCGAAATCCTCCATCTCGGCGCGCTCCGCCTCGCTCGCCTCGCGCACCAGGCGGCGCATGGTGAGGACGCCGAACGCGGCGTGCCGCGCCTCGTCGATCTGGACGCGCCGGATGATGTCGGCGACCAACGCGTTGGTCGTCGCTGCGGCGATCTGATCGAAGATGCCGACGGCGATGCCCTCGAACAGGCACTGCATGCCGAGCGTCTTGATTTGCCACGTGGGCGCGGCGAGCAGCTTGTCGAGCAGGACCTTGATCGTCGGGTTGATCGGATAGAGCCGGCCCATCTTCCGCTGCAGGAACTTGGACAGTACCTCGATGTGGCGCACCTCATCGATCACCTGCGCGCCGGCGGCGAACTTGGCGTCCATGGTCGGACAGGTGTTGGTGAGCTGGCCGCAGAGCTGCAGCGCCGCCTGTTCGCCGTGCAGGAGCTGGGAGAGCAGGTGCGCAAACTCCTCCCAGGCGGCGGCCCGACAGGTGGCCTCGTCGGCGCCCATCTCGGCCAGCATGGATGGTAGGAGCAGGGCGCCCTTCGGCGGCACGAACCACTCGTCGCGCGGAAATGGATGCGCCCAGTCGATGTCGAGCTCCGCGTTCCACTGCCCGCGCTTGCCCTTCTCGTAGAGGTCGCGCAGCTCCTCGATCTCGTTGCTGTACTCCCAGGTCCAGTGCAGGTCGAGCGGGACCTCCAGGTCGAGCTGCGCGCGCAGGCGCGCGACCTGGGCCGCGTCCACGAAGTCGACGGTTTCGAAATCGCCGAGCTGGCGGCGCTGCTCGATGAGGATCTTCTCGCGCGCATGCATGGTCAGCTCCTGTGGCGCGCCGTCGCCGGGTTCGCGAGCCCGTGGTGCAACAGCGCCTTGATCTCGTCTTTGCGGCGGCGGACCTCGGCGCGCGCGAACACGGGCTGTCCGAGCAGCTCGGCGCCGAAGTCGCCCGACGCGAAGTGGTAAACGAGCATGCCGATCAGGCTCTGGATGGTGTGCGGTAGGCTCGCGGCGCGCAACGCGCCGGTCTGCATGCCCTCGCGGAGCAGCTGGTTCGCCGCCCCGATGATGCGGGCGAGCGTCGCTTCGGTGGCGCGCTGCTCGGCACAGGTCTCGCTGAGATCGTCGTCCTCGAACAGCGAACGGAGCAGCAGGCGCGCGTGCGCCGGGCGCTCGCCGAGGAGATCGCAGATGGTATCCACCCAGCGGTCGAGCCGCTCGGTCGGCGTCCCGCCGGCGGCGAGCGCGCGCATCAACGCGGCTTCCAGCTCGCGCAGAATGCGGTCGAGGGTAGCGGCGTAGAGCTGAGCCTTGGCGGGGAAGTGGTGAAAGAGCGAGGACTTGCTCAAGCCGACCGCTTCCGCGATCTCGCTCATGCCGACGCCCGCGTACCCGCGCCGCGCGAACAACGCCTCCGCGGCCTCGAGGATCTTCTCGCGTGCCGAGCCCGTAACCTCTGCTGCCGGGGTTCGCGCTGCCATCACGACCGACGATCGGTGCATGGCTATCGACCGATCGGTCGGTTGTCAACGGGATTTTGGCGCCGGCGCCCTGGCTTCGTTGCTGGCCGGTGCACCTCGCGACGATGCGCGTTAGAGACCGTCGCTCCGCACGAATCTCGCTGGGGGTGGGGGCGGCGCCATGCTAAATCACGTGCTATGGTCGGCTTAGCGCTATTTCTGCCGATCCTCGTTTGGCCTGAAGACCCAAGGGCGCTCGCCGTTGACCAGGAGGAGACTGGTATGACCGCATCGATGAAGACTGTTGTTTCGCGCTCGCGCATGGCCGCGGTCGCGCTGGGGATCGCGGTGCTCTGTGCGCGCGCGCCGGTGGCCGCGCAGTGCGTCGGCGATTGCGCGGGCGACGGGGCGGTGACGGTCCCAGACCTCGTCCTCGGCGTGAACATCGCGCTCGGCAATGCCCAGGTGAGCGCGTGCCCGGCATTCGCGGACATGGACGGCAACGTTACGGTGGCGCAGCTCATCATTGGCGTGAACAACGCCCTGAACGGCTGCCCGACCCCCGTGGCGACGGCGACGGCCACGGCCATGGCCACGGCGACCGGCACGCCGCCGCCGACCGCAACCGCGACCGAGGCGGCCACCGCAACCGCGACCGAGGCGGCCACTGCCACCGCGACGGACACGGCCCAGCCTACGGCCACCCTCAGTAGCACGCCCGGCGACACGGCCACGGCGACAGCCAGCCCGCAGGCGACGGCGACGGTCACCGCGACACTGACCTCCACCACCGGCGCGACCGCCACGGCGACCCCGACCAATACCGATGCACCGGCGACTGCGACCGCCACCGGGACTCCGATCGATCCGGGTGAGGCCGTGGCCGGCCGCGCGGCGGTCGTGTCCACCGGTCTCGGCGGGATTCAATCTGTCGTCGGTGCGGTGATTTCGATGGTCACCAACCAGGGCTCGGGCGGACTGGCCGCCGGCTTCCAGACGGCGCTCGGCATGCCGTCCGAGTCGGAAGGGCAGGGCAGCGGCGTAGGATCGACGTTCGATTGCTCTGTATCCGGGACGATCTCACGTGCTTGCACGCAGATGACGGGCACGAACGGGCCGGTGATCCATCTCGTGCTCGGCGCCGATGAGTGCGTCACGTCGGGTCCCGCGGGGGGGTCGGCGGTATTCGACGGTCCCGACGCGATCACTGTCGATTCCAACTCATCTGTCTTTAACAGTTGTGAACCGCTCATATTCGTGGCCGGCACATTCAATGTGAATGATCTGAGCATCACTTTCCGCAACGCGTCGATGCAGAACCTGCTCCGCGTACAAATTCCGGCGATGCTGGGCACGCTGAGCATCACGCCCGACTTCTTCGGCAGTTGTCTGGTCGACAAGCTCGACCTCACGCTCGACGGATTCCTGAGTTCCATGTCGGCGGACGGGCACGGGGTCCAGGTGTCGTTCGACAACACCGCAGCCACGATCAGTGACATCACCTTCAACGAGGATTGCGTGCCGTTGGCCTACACGCTGACCTTCAATGGCGATGCCGCGTTCACGCCGATCGCCCCGAGCGGGCCGGCTGGTCTTCCGGCCGAGGAACGATTCGACGTCACGTTCACGAATTTCCGTTTGCGGCAAGACGCGAGCATGGATCCCGCCACGGTAGAGATGACGGGCAGCATGACCTCCTCGTGTTTCGGCGGCAGCGTGAGCCTGTCGACACCCGAGCTCATTATGATTCCCGGCGGCGAGATTTGCCCCACCGCCGGCGTGGTGGATGTGCTGAGCATCGCGGGCGACGCTCGGGTCAGGTATTCGCCCGACGGCGTCACCGTGACACCGGAAGGCGGCGTGCCAATGATGTTTTCCAGCTGCTTTGCTCCGGAGCTGCTCATGTGCCCCGCGATCCCGCAGTAAGTTTGGAGGGAGGCGCCGCGGTGAGCGGCGCCTCCCTGGTGTTCTACGTCTCGCGCGACGTTCTAGGGACGGCGCTGCGCGCCGCCGAGCGGCCACAGGTGCCGCGGCTACACTCGACTCGTGTGCGTGCTGGCGCTGCGGTTACGGAAGCTCGCCGCGCGCGGCCATCGAATCGAGCCAGCGCTCGGCGTCGATCGCGGCCATGCAACCGGTGCCGGCGGCGGTCACCGCCTGGCGATAGCTGCGGTCCTGCACGTCGCCGCAGGCGAACACGCCGGGCACGCTGGTGTAGGTCGTGCGGCCCTGCGTGATCACGTAGCCGTACTCGTCCAGCTCGAGCTGGCCCCTGAAGAGCTCGGTGTTCGGCTGGTGGCCGATGGCGATGAACAGCCCATCCAGAGGCATCTCGCGACGCGCCCCGCTGTGCGTGTCCTCGAGGATCACCCCGGTGACCCCCGGACCCTCTGGGTCGCCCTGCACCTCGGCGACCGCCGCGTTCCAGTCAAAATGAATCTTCGGATGCCGCTGGGCGCGCTCGGCCATGATCTTGGAGGCGCGCAGCTTGTCGCGCCGGTGAATGACGTGCACCTGGTGAGCGAACTTGGTGAGGAAAAGGGCCTCCTCCATTGCGGTGTCGCCGCCGCCGACCACGCCGACCGTCTTGTCTTTGAAGAAGAACCCGTCGCAGGTCGCGCACGCCGAGACGCCATAACCCATCAAACGCTTCTCCGACTCGATCCCGAGCAGCTTCGCGGAGGCGCCGGTCGCGATGATCAGCGCGTCCGCCCGGTGGAGCTCCTTGCCGAGCGTGAACGCGAACGGATAGCGCGAGAGGTCGACGCTGCTCACTTCGCCGAACAGGAGCTTCGCACCGAAGCGCTCCGCCTGCCGGCGGAAGAGTTCCATCAGCTCCGGCCCCTGAATGCCGTCCGGAAAGCCGGGATAGTTCTCGACCTCGGTCGTTATGGTAAGTTGGCCGCCGGGCTGCATCCCCTCGATCACCGTGGGCGCCAGGTTGGCGCGCGCCGCGTAGAGCGCCGCGGTGAGGCCGGCGGGACCGGTGCCGAGGATGACCAGATGGTGATGCAACATACCCGGGGGAGGCTAATGGGGCAGGTACGCGATCGCAAGACGACTGGGTCAGGGCTGACGCATCTCGATGAGCGCGGGCGCGCGCGCATGGTCGACGTCAGCCCGAAGGCGGTGACCGAGCGCACCGCGGTGGCGAGTGCCACGCTCCACATGCGCCCGGCGACGTTGCGGCTCATTCAAAGCGGGCAGATCGCCAAAGGCGAGGTGCTCGCCGTGGCGCGCATCGCCGGCATCATGGCGGCGAAGCGCACCGCGGATCTGATCCCCCTCTGCCACCCGCTGCCGGTCGAAAAAGCCGCCATCGACTTCACCCCCGGCCGGGGCGGCCGGCTCGGCATCACGGCGACGGTGAAAGTGACCGGGAAGACCGGGGTCGAGATGGAGGCGCTCGCCGCGGTCAGCGCCGCCGCGCTCACCGTGTATGATATGTGCAAGGCGGTGGACCGCGGCATGGTCATCACCGACGTATGCCTGCTCGAGAAGCGCGGCGGCCGCAGTGGAACCTGGCTCCGTAAGCCGTAGGTCGACCACATCGCGGGACGGAACGGGCCTGACGGATGGTAACGGGCAGGGACATGGATCGCGATCCGCCCCGCGCTCAGCGCGTCGAGCCCGTGGCTGTGCCGTCGGCAGCCGCGCGCAAGATGAGTATGGACGAGCCCGGCGCCGCGGTGACACTGCATCTGCGCTCCGGCAAGGACCACCCGGTCCGGCTCGGCCATCCGTGGATCTTCTCCGGTGCGATTCGCGATCTCTCCCCGGCTCTCACACCGGGCGCCGTGGTGCGGGTCCGCGCCGCCGACGGCTCAGCGCTCGGCGTCGGGTACGCGAACCCGAGCTGCACGATCGCCGTGCGCATGCTGTCCCGCCGCGATGAGCCGATCGACGCCCGGTTCGTGGCCCGGCGGGTGGGGCATGCGATCGCGCTCCGGGCCCGCATGGTCGCCCCGGACACCGACGCCTACCGGCTGATCAACGGCGAAGGCGACGGCCTGCCGGGCCTGGTCGTCGATCGCTATGCCGACGTGCTCGTGCTGCAAGCGCTGACCGCCGGCATCGAACGCCTGAAGCCGTTGATCGTGCAGGCGCTGGTTGAGCAGCTCTCGCCGCGTGTCATCATCGAGCGGAGCGAGGGGGCGGTGCGCGGCGCCGAGGGGCTGCCGCCGGCGAGCGGCGCGTTGATCGGCGAGCCCGTGCACGAGCAGCTCGTGCGCGAGAACGGGCTCGTCTTCACGGTCGTCCCCGGCGGCGCACAGAAGACCGGACACTTCTGCGACCAGCGCGTGAATCGCGCCCGCGTGCGCGGCCTGGCCGCGGGACGCCGCGTGCTCGACGCGTTCGCGTACAGCGGCGGCTTCGCCGTGCACGCCGGCGCCGGCGGGGCGGCGCACGTCGTCGCCGTGGACAGCGCCGCCGGGGCGCTGGCGGCGGCCGAGCGCAACTGGTCGTTGAACGGCCTGCCCGCCGCCCACGTGCGGTTCGCCGACGCCGACGTCGGGCGGTTCTTGCGCGACACCGAGGAGCGCTTCGACCTCCTGATCGTCGACCCGCCCGCGCTCGCCAAGCAGCGCAAGGATCTGCCGCGCGGGGTGCGGGCCTACAAGGACGTGAATCTGTGGGCGCTCCGGCGCGCGCTGCCGGGAGCGCTGCTGCTCACCTTCAGCTGCTCGCAACACGTGGATGCCGTGCTGTTCCGCAAGATCATCGCCGGCGCGGCGGCCGACGCAGGTCGATCGCTGGCGGTGCTCGAGACGCTCGGCCCGGGGCCCGACCATCCGGTCGCGCTCGCCCATCCCGAAGGCGAGTACCTACACGGCATACTGGCACGCGTCGATTGACCATTGTCCAGGCCGCGGCGGCCGCTATACTGCGTCACCGCGCCAGGAGTGCTCATGTCGAAGTGGATTGCCGCGTTACTGGTCCTGACTGCCGCGCCCGCGCTCGCGCAGCCAATGCGCTGCGGGACCCGCCTGATCAATCCGGGCGACAGCATGGAGATGGTGGCCGAGTTCTGCGGCGCCCCCGATGGCCGTCGCGAATGGACGGAGGTCATCCCGGCCGGCGATGACGACGAGGGTATGATGGATGCGGCGCGCATCCCGATGGCGGAATGGGTCTACGACGACGACGGCGACCCCGACGAGTTCCCGAACAAGATCATCTTCAAGAACGGCATCGTGCAGGAGATCAAGAACTGACGCGGTCAGCTGTTAGGCTGTTCCGCGGTTGGGCGCGCTAGCTCGCTCGTAGTGCCGGAGGCAGGAGCTCGCAGGGCACTCCGAGAACACCGCGCCCCGGACGCTTCGACGCGGGGCGAGAAGACGCGAAGGAAATCAAACCCCTCAGCGCCTGGGCGTCTTCGCGTGCGAAGGTGGGGTGGGGACCAGGCCGCGCCGGGGCATTCGGCCTTACCAGTACCCATCATCCACGAAGCTCACGTAGCGGCCGCGGCCGATGACGATGTGGTCCAGCACGCGCACGCCCACCAGCTCACCGACCTCGCGC
The DNA here is from genome assembly GCA_050176585.1 of Binatia bacterium. Classification (GTDB taxonomy): domain Bacteria; phylum Desulfobacterota; class Binatia; order HRBIN30; family CADEER01; genus CAYYWP01. The sequence continues at coordinate 94,884 of JBFXHX010000010.1, read as the reverse complement.
AGCCGCCGGGTGATGTCGAGATCCTCCGCGCTCGGCGTCGGGTCGCCGCTCGGATGATTGTGGACGAAGATCACCGCGGCCGCCGACTCGCGGATGACCGGCAGAAACACCTCGCGCGGATGCACGATGCTCGCGGTGAGCGACCCCTGCGAGACGCAGACGTCGCGAATCTTGCGGTGCTTGGTGTCGAGCAGCACGGTGTAGAAGCACTCGTGGCGCTCGTGTGCGAGGCGCTCGCGAAAGTGCGCGTACACATCGCGGCTGCCGGTGAACGCGACACCCGGGGCGAACTCCTCTTCGCCGAAGCGCTTGGCGAGCTCGACGACGGCGAGCACCTGCGCCGCCTTGGCCGGGCCGATGCCGCGCGCGCCGCAGAGGTCGGCCAGCGACAAACGGGCGAGCCCGCGAAGCGATTTGCCTGCCGCGTCGAGCACCGCGCGCGCCTGGTCGAGCACCGTGTGGCCCTCGCTGCCGGTGCGCAGAATGACCGCGAGCAGCTCGGCGGCGCTGAGCGCGGCGGCGCCGCTGTCGAGCAGCTTCTCTCGCGGCCGCTCGGCGCGCGACCAGTCTTTGACCGGAAGCGGGTTCGACATCGCCGACCCGTATAGCGCCGAACGCGACGCGGCGTCTAGCCGCATTGCAGCGCTGCGCTGAGACGAGCACTGCGGCGCGCGCGCGGGGCTGTCGCATGGCGCCGCGCGAAGCGCTGGCGGGTTCCCGGCCGCACGGCAGCGCGGCCTGCCCGCTTGCGAGAGGCTGGCGCGCACGGCTAGACCCGCGTCGTGCTCGAATCGCTGATCAGCCGCTACGGGTATCTCGCCATACTGGTCGGCACGTTCCTCGAGGGCGAGACGATCCTCGTGCTCGGCGGCTTTGCCGCGCACCGCCACCTCCTGTCCCTGCCCGGCGTGATGCTGGCCGCGTTCATCGGCTCGCTCGCCAGCGATCAGCTCTTCTTCTGCATCGGCCGGCGGTGCGGCCCGGCATTCGTCGCCAAGCGCCCGCGCCTGGCGGCCGGCGTGGAGCGTGTGCGCGGCCTGGCGCGGCGCTACGACGCTCTGCTCATCCTCTCGTTCCGCTTTCTGTACGGGTTGCGCAACGTCACGCCACTCGCGCTCGGCATGAGCGACGTGCCGGTGGCGAAGTTCGCGGTGCTGAACGCCATCGCGGCGGCCGTATGGGCGATCGCGGTGGCCGGCCTCGGCTGGTACGTCGGCGGCGCGGCCAAGGAGCTGCTCGGCCATATCGAGCGCTACGAGATTCGCGTCGCCGCCGGCATTGCTGCGGTCGGCGCGCTCTTCTGGCTGCGCCGGCTCTGCGTGCTGCGGCGGCGCAACACGGTCGCTGCCGCGCGTCAGCGCGCGTAGAGCTGCTGGTAGCGCCGGTAGTTGCCGATCACGCGTTTCACGTAGTCGCGCGTCTCGCGGTACGTGATGCTCTCGACGAACTCATCCGGCGGCAGATGGCCGTAGCGCTCCTGCCAACGCGCTACGGCCTGCTCGCCGCCGTTGTACGCGGCGAACGCTTTCAGCGGATCGCCCCCGTACCGGCGCAGCAGCTCGCCGAGGTAGGTGACCCCCAGCGCGACGTTGGTCTCGGGTTGGTAGAGCTGATCGGTCGGCGATGGCATGCCGTGCTGCCGCGCCACCCGGTCGGCGGTGCTGGGCAGGAGCTGCATGAGCCCGCGCGCGTCGGCGGGCGAGCGCGCGGACGGATCGAAGAGGCTTTCCTGTCGCATGAGGGCCACGACCAGGAGCGGATCGATGCGCTCGCCCTGCGCGGCGCGCGACACCTCGTCCCAGAAGGCGAGCGGGTAGAGCAGGTCGGGGTCGCCGCTGCCGCGAGCGCTCGCGAGCCGGATGGCATCGCGATAGCCCCCCACGGCCTGATACGCCGACGGCAAAGCGTCGGCGACCGCGGGCTGCCCCGCGTGGTCGCGTTCGAACGCGCGCATCTCCGCGAACGCCGCATGGCGCAACCCGATCGCGTGCAGCTCGCGCGCGCGCACCCAATGGTACGGGTCGGCCCCCGGCGGCGGGGCGCCGAGCGCCGGCGGTGTGTGCCAGGCGGTGAGCTGGTGGCGCGCTGGCGCGGGTGCGCCGAGCCGCTGCTCGGCCCAATGGGAGTAGTAGCTCCCGGGCGCTTCCGCGAGCAGGCGGCGGTAGATCTGCTCCGCGGCCTCCCGCTGGCCATCGCGCTCGAGCGCGCGCGCGCGCCAGTAATGCGGCTCGGGTGCCTCCGCCGCTCCGCGCCCCTGCGCGGCCGAGGCGAACGCCAGCGCCGCGCGCTGCCAGTCGCCCTGCTGGTAGCGGATCCACCCGATCCGCCCGCGCGCTTCCCGGGCCTGCGGCGAAGCGGGCGCGGCGGTGATGAGCCGCTCGTACGCCGCCACCGCGTCCTCGTCGCGCCCCGCGCTCTGGGCGATGCGCGCCAGCGCGTAGAGCGCCTCCGCCCGCCGCGCGTGTCCGGGATAGCGGGCGAGAAACGCGCCGAATGCCGCGCCCGCCTCATCGTTGCGATCGCGGTTCCAGAGGACGGACGCGTACCGAAACTCCGCGTCCGCGGCTTCCGGCGTCCGCGGGTACCGCGCGCTGATCACCCGCAGGGTGGCGAGGCTTTCGTCGACGCGGCCGGCGCCGTACTCGGCATCGGCGCGCGCGCGCAGCCACCGCGGCTCATCGGCGCGCGCCAGCAGCGCATCGGCCGTGACGGTGGCGGTCTCGTAATCGCGCTCGAGCAGGAGCAGGCGGAGCTCGCGCTCGAGATCGCGACCGGTCGGGGCGAGTTGTGACATCTGCGCGCGCAACGCCAGCGCGCGCCGCTTGGCGTCCCGCGCCAACGGCGTTCCGGGCGCGGTTTGGCGCGCCGCCATCAAATAGGCGTGCGCGGCAGCCGGGTCGCCGCGCGCGAGCGCCAGGTCGGCGAGCGCGAGCGACGCCGCCAGTGCCGTGGTGGCATCGCCGGCATCGCGGGCGATGGCGAGCGAAGCGGCTGCCTCCGCCGCGGCGCCGCGCGCGGCTTGCGAACGGCCGCGCGCAAGCTGAGCGCGCGGGACTAGTACGCTGCGCGGATGCGCATCGAGCAGCTCCGCCCAGTACGCCTCCGCCGCGGTTGCATCGCCGGCAGCTGCCGCGGCGCGGCCGAGGTCGTCCAGCACGTAATCGTCGAGCTCCGGATAGCGGGGTCGCAGTGACTCGAGCTCGATGCGCGCGCCCGCGGCGTCGCCGCTCGCGAGCCGCGCACGCGCAGCGGCGAACCGCGCGCGCACATCGCGTTCGGGTATCGGCGCCGCCGTCGGCGCTGGACGCGCGCCCGCGATCGGTGGCGGCGACGCCGGCACACGCTGGGGCGCGGGGTCGCGCGGCGCTGCGACCCGCCCGCCCGGCGGTGAGGCGGGATCGGGCGGGCGCGACGACACGGGATCGCGCGGGGCCGACGCGGCGCAACCCGCCACCAGACCCACCGCCACCAGCACCACCGGAAGCCGCATCCGCTACCGCCGCCGTTCAGTCATGGAGAACACCACGGGCGAGCAGGGATGGGAAAGGCGATGCGCGTCGCTCGCGCGCGGGCCTGCGCTCTGTGCTCATCGCACTCGGGTGTCGCTCCGCGTCGCATGTTGCGGCGCTGCGCGCGGCCCCGCAAGATGGCCGGCGATGTCCCGGCAGGCCCTCGCGCTCGCCCTCCTCGCCTTGGCGAGTGCGTGCCGACCCGCGGTCACCGTGCAGCAGCGCGCCGAAGGCCGGTTCGGGCAGGTGGCGATCTATGCGCCGACGACACCGCCGAATGGCATGGTGTTCGTGTTTTCCGACACCGGTGGATGGACGGGCGACCTGGACGCCGACGGCCGCGCGCTCGCCGCGGGCGGCGCGGCGGTGGTGGGCATCGACCTGCGCAGCTATCTGCGCGGCCTCGCGGCCAGCGACGACGGCTGCCATTACCTGATCTCCGAGGTGGAGGATTTGAGCAAACGCGTGCAGCGCGACCTGGGTGCTCCGAGCTATCACGCGCCGATCCTGAGCGGCGTGGGCGTCGGGGGCACGCTCGCGTACGCCGCCTTGGCGCAGTCTCCGGCCGCGACGGTCGCCGGTGCGGTGAGCGTCGATCCCGCACCGGCGCTGCCGACCAAAGTGCCGCTCTGCCCCGGCGCCCCCAGCGAACCGCAACCTGGCGCCGGCTTTCGCTACGCTTCCGCGCCCAGCCTCCCTGGGTGGTGGCGGGTTTCGCCCGGTGATGCGGTCGCGCCCCCACTGCGGGGCTTGGCCACGCCCGCGGCGGCTGACGGTGCGCCGACGACCCGCCTCCTGACCGTGGTCGCCGGCGCGCTCGCTGCGGACGCCGGCTCTGCCGATGCGGCGCACGCGCTCGTGGGACTGCCGCTCGTGGAGCTGCCAGCCGCGCACGGCGGCGACGTGATGGCGGTGATCTACTCCGGCGACGGTGGGTGGCGGGATATCGACAAACAGATCGGCGAGTACCTGGCCGCGCGTGGCATGCCGGTGGTCGGCGTCGACAGTCTCCGCTACTTCTGGCGGGCCAAGGCGCCCGAACAGGTCGCGCACGATCTCGAGCGCGTGCTGGCGTACTACGGCGCACGCTGGCACGCGCGGCACGTGGTGCTGATCGGGTACTCGTTCGGCGCCGGCATCCTGCCGTTCGCCTACAACCGACTGCCGGCCGATGCGCGCGCGCGCGTGATCCAGCTCTCCCTGCTCGGTCTCGAGCATCACGCGCCATTCGAGTTCACGGTGACCGCGTGGCTCGGCGCCGCGCCCGTCGATGCTCCCGCCGTGCTCCCGGAAGTGCAGCGTTTGCCGCCGGGGTTGCTGCAATGCGTGTATGGCGCCGAAGAAGAGGACACGGTGTGCCGGGAATCGCACCTCCCCGCAGGCGAGATCATCCGCACGCGCGGCGGCCATCACTTCGACGGCGACTACAAGGCGCTCGCTGAGCGCATCCTCGCGGGCGCACGGGTTCGCGCCGCCGGCCTCGGCTGAGGCCGCCGGCGCCTGCGGACGCGCGCGCAGCGGCACGGTAGCGCGTGACGCGGCGGTTCACTTCGCTACCACGCCGCGCAGGCCTCCCGACACCAGCACGGCGACGTTCGCCAGCACGCGCGGCAGGACGATGCCACCGGGGTAGACGAGGTACTTGGGGCGCCATTCGGGGTCGAACTTTTCTTTAAACTGGCGCAGGCCCTGGAAGTTGTAGAAGTGCTCGCCATAGCGGAAGGCGAACGCGCCGAGGCGGTTCCACAACGGCGCCGTCGCGCGGGCCTCGAGCCCGGACAACGGCGCCATGCCGATGTTGCACCAGCGGTAGCCCTGTTCCTGGCCCCACAGGATGATGCGCAGGAAGAGATACTCCATGACGCTCAGCGGGGCAGCGCGGCAGTACCGCATGAGATCGGGCGCTACTTCCTCGCGGTCGGCCGAGCACCACAGGTTGGCGAAGGCGACGATGGCGCCCTGTGCGCGGACGACCGCCATCGGACACTGGACCAGAAACGCGGGGTCGAACGAGCCGAGCGAGAACCCCTTCTCACGGGTGTGCTTTTCGCGCAGCCAATCGTGCGAGATGGGCGCCAGCTCCGGTAACAGCGCCGCCACCTCCTCGGGCGGATAGACCGCGAAGCTCGCCCCGTCGCGCTCGAGGCGGTTCAGCACGTGGCGCTGCGGGCGGTGGTTGCCGCCCGCGAGGGTGAAGTCGGCCAACGGGATGCGCGCCTCCTCGCCGAACTTGAGCGGCGTCAACCCGACGTCCAGATACAACGGCAGGGCGGCCGCGCTGCACTCGTAGAAGACCGGCCAGGTGCCGTGCCGATCGCAGAGCTCCTTGTACTGCCACACGAGCTCGCCGCGGCTCGCCGGAGCACCGACCGGGTCGCCCATCGCGACGCAGCTGCGCCCGGACACGGCGTACATGATCAACGCGCGGCGGTCCTCGCTCAGCAGGAACGACTTGTCGCCGAGCAGCGCCAGGTGGGACATGGCGAGTGGCGATTCGGCGACGATCGCACGTACCGCCGCGAGCGTCTCTGCATCCGGCGGCGAGGCGCGCAGCACCGCGGGCCGCAGCAAGTGCCATCCGGCGAGCACCAGCGCCGCCACACCAACCCCGACGCTGGCGCGCAGGAACCGCGGCGCATCGCCGAAAAAGCTGAACTCCCACCAGAGCTCGTGCGCGTACTCGGTGTGCTTGTGGACGAACAGCCCGAGCCATAGCGCCGCGGTGAGCACCGCGACCACTGCGACGGCCCAGCCGAGGGTGAAGCGCTCGCGGATGAGAGACGCATGCCGGTAGAACTCGCCCCGACACGGGAGCAGCACCGCGAGCATGACCAGCAAAATCAGCGACTCTTCGTAATCGAAGCCGTTGAGCAGCGCGAGCAGCGCTCCGATTGCCAGCAGCGCGACGGCGAGGTGATACGCGGCGTCGAGCCGGCGCTGCAATCCGCTGGCGAGCAGGATCAGGCCGAGGCCGCCGAGGCTGGCGAGAAAATGTGACGCCTCCAGCACCGGCAGCGGCAGCACGTGCTGCAGCCGGTCGAGCCGTCCCGCATGGCGCGGAACGGCGCCGGACAGCAGCAGGAGCGCGCCGCCGGCGAAGATCAACAGCGCGAGCACCCGGGGCGCGATCTGCGGGAGCCAGCGCCCCGCGAAGGCGCGGACGAGCGCGAGCTGCGCGCGCCGCTGCAGGCCCTCGTAGGCGGCCAGCAGGGCGGTCGCGATGCCGAGCGGCAGCAAATAGTAGACGACGCGGTAAATGAGCAGCGCGCCGATCACCGGCGGCGCCGGCGCGTAGGGCCCCAGCGCGAGCAGCATCATGGTGTCGAACACGCCGAGCCCGCCCGGGACATGGCTCGTCACTCCGGCGAGCTGGGCAATCGCGAACAGCGCGGCGAAGTGCGTGAACGGGATCGCCGCCGGCAGGAGGACGTACAGCACGGCCGCGGCGACGAGCCAGTCGAGGATGGCGATCGCGACCTGCGCGAGCGCAAGACCGGGACGGAGCGGCGGGATCATCCATCCGCGAATCCGCAGCGGGCGACGCCAGCGCGCGGCGACGATCGGATACGCGGCGAGGAGCACGAGCAGCGCGACTCCAAGGCCGCGCACCGCGCCGGTGGGCAGCGGCGCCAGCGAGCGCAGCACCGCCGGCTCCAGCGCGAGCGCGAGAGCCGTGATGGCGATGATGCCGAGCCAAAACGTCGCCGCCGTGAAACCGACGAGGAGCGCGACGTCCGCGGCCGCCAAGCCCCACGCGGAGTAGAGGCGATACCGCGGCGCCGCGCCGCTCAGCACCGACACGCCGATGTTGTGCGAAAAGGCGTAGCCGAGAAAGGACGCGAGCGCCATGCGCCGATACGGCAGGGGGCGGCCGAGATAGCGCAGCGCGAGCGTGTCATAGCCGGTGAGGATGCAATAGCTCAACGCCGTCAGCGCGAGCGCCGCCGCGATTCTCCATCCCGGGATGCGGGCGAGGCTCCGCCGGATGTCCTCGTAGTGGTACGCGCGCACCTGGTGATGCAGGACCACCGCGGCCGCCGTGAGCAACGCGACAGCCAGCAGTGGCATCAGGCGGCGCGGCCAGCCGGTCACCCATCGGGTGTGGGCCTCCATGTCGATACACCGTCCTATCCAACCGCGATGTCGCGCGCGAGCGCGCTGCCCGCGTTGCGCCGCGGGCTCGAAGCGGCGTTGACTTCCGCGCGCCCATCAGCGAGCACACGCGCCATGCGCTTGGTCCTCGCCTCGGCGTCGCCGCGCCGCGCCGCGCTCCTCGGCGAGTTGGGAGTGCCGTTTGCGGTGCAGCCGAGCGACGTCCCGGAGATGCCGGAGCCCGGCGAAGCGGCGGCCGCATTCGCCCTCCGCGCGGCTCGCGACAAGGCGGCTGCGGTCGCGCGGATCGATCCCTCCGCATGGGTGCTGGGCGCCGATACCGTGGTCACCATGGACGGGGAGATCTTCGGCAAACCGCAGGACGAGGCGGACGCGCAGCGCATGCTCCGGCGCCTGTCGGGCCACGCGCACGAGGTGGTGACCGCAGTGGTGCTCTTCGCGCCCGGAAGCGAGTTCGTCGAAGAATGCGCGGTGCGCACCGGGGTCGAGTTCCGCGAGCTCGGCGCGAACGAGATCGCCGCGTACGTCGCAAGCGGCGAGCCCACCGATAAGGCGGGGGCGTATGCCATCCAGGGCGGCGCCGCCGGCTTCGTGCGGCGGGTGACCGGCTCGCACACCAACGTGATCGGCTTTCCGATGGACGAAGTCCGCGCCATGCTGGATCGTCACGGACTGCGCGCGCCGGCGGTGGCGGAGTCGCGCTGAGCCGTGGTCGACGTGGGTGCCAATGTCGCCGCCGTGCGCGCGCGCATGGCGCGCGCCGCGGCGCGCGCCGGACGCGACCCGGAGAGTATCCGCCTGATCGGCGCAGCGAAGACGAAACCGGCGGCGCTCGTGCGCGCGGCCATTGCCGCGGGACTCACGGACATCGGCGAAAATTACGTGCAGGAGGCCGCAGCCAAGCGCGCCGAGGTCGGGGCCAGCGCCGCGCGCTGGCATTTGATCGGGCATCTGCAGCGCAACAAGGCGGCGAAGGCGCTGCAAGCGTGCGACGTCATTCAGACCGTCGACAGTGCCGCGCTCGGGTCGGCGCTCGCCCGCGCCGCTGCCGCGCGCGGCCGGGTGGCGGACGTGCTCGTGGAAGTGCGCCTCGGAGGCGAGCCGAGCAAGCACGGCGTCGACCCCGATGAGCTCATGCCATTGCTGGCCGACTTACGCGATCCGCATTTGCGGGTCGGCGGTCTCATGGCCGTGCCGCCGCCGGGCGATCCGGAAGCGGCGCGGCCGTTTTTTCGTCAGCTCAGGGCGCTGGCCGAGCGCGCCGGGCTGCCCGAGCTCTCGATGGGCATGACAGAGGACTTCGAGGTGGCCATCGAGGAGGGAGCGACCATGGTGCGCATCGGGCGAGCGATCTTTGGCGCACGGGCGGCACGCTGAAGGCGAACAGGCCTCGGGAGGGGCAGGCATGGCGACCAAGAAGCAGGCGACACGGGCAGCGGCGGGGCGCAACCGCGCGGCGCGCAGTAGCGAACGCCGCCCGGCACATCGGTTCGGGTTCATCGGCGGCGGCAACATGGCGACCGCGTTGATCAAGGGGTTCGTCGCCGGCAGCGTGTGTCGGAGCGACGAGATCATCGCGTCCGACGTCGACGCGGACAAGCGGAACGCGCTGCGCCGCCGCCTCAAGGTCACCGCCACGGCGGACAATGGCGAGGTGGTCCGCGCGGCCGATGTCATCGTGCTCGCGGTGAAGCCGCAGATCATGAGCGCGGTCCTGGACGACCTTCGCCCGCTGGTCACCAAGCGCAAGCTGTTCGTATCCATCGCCGCGGGCTGGCCAACCGCGCGGCTGGAAGCCGGCCTTGGCAACGCGGCGCGGGTCGTGCGGGTGATGCCGAACACGCCGGCGCTGCTCGGCAAGGGCATGGCGGTCGCCGTCGGCGGCGCGCACGCGACACCGGCCGACATGCGCTTGGTGCTCAAACTCCTGCGCACGGTCGGGAAGGCGCGCGCGGTGGACCGCGAGGCGCTGCTCGACGCGGTCACCGGCCTCAGCGGCAGCGGGCCCGCCTACGTGTATCTGTTCGCCGAGGCCATGATCGCGGGCGGCGTGGCGGTCGGGCTCGATCCGGAGGCGGCACGCGAGCTGACGCTGCAGACCCTCACCGGCGCTGCGGCGATGCTCGAGGAAACCGGTGAGACGCCCGAACGGCTCCGCGCGGCGGTGACCTCACCGGGGGGCACCACGTTGGCCGGTCTGTCGGAGCTCGATCGATGTGGATTTGCCGCTGCCATCCGGTCGTGTGTCGCCGCCGCGGCGCGGCGCGCCGAGGAGCTGGGGCGCGGCTGACCGTGCCTTGCGCGCGCACACCGCCGACGATAGTTTCCGCGCCGAGCGCTGGATCATGTTCATGCTTGCCAACTTGCTGCTCGCCATCGCCGGTGCGCTGAGCTTGGTGCTCACCCTGTACCTGTACATCGTGATCGCGCGCGCCATCATTTCCTGGGTGAATGCCGACCCGCGCAACCCGATCGTTCGCTTTCTGTACAGCGCCACCGAGCCGCTGCTCTCGCGAGTGCGACAGCTGCTACCGCAGATCGGCGGGATCGATTTCTCGCCGCTCGTCGTCATCGTCGGCATCTATTTCCTGCAGACATTCCTGGTCGGCAGCCTCCAGGATCTCGCGATGCGCTTGCGCTGAAGCCGCCGTGCTCACGCTCACCGCCGGGAGCGTGCGCATCGCGGTGCGCGTGCAGCCGCGGGCCGCGCGTACGCGCATCGCCGGCCGGATCGGCGCCGCCCTGAAGGTGCAGATATCCGAGCCGCCGCAAGGTGGTGCGGCCAACGCCGCCCTGATCGCCGCGTTGGCCGAGTGGGTCGGCGTGCCTCGGCGTTCGGTGACGCTCATGCGGGGCGCGCGCGGGCGCGACAAGGTCGTGGAGATCACCACCGCTGCTCCCGCCCCGCTGGCGGCCCGCATCGAGTGCTTGATCGCGGGCTTGGCGGAGTGAAAAGAGATGCCGTTCCAGCGGTTTACGCGCGCCAGGTGCGTTGACAGCCCACCGGGCGTTGATTAGCTTCCGGCCCGCTCCGTCCGGAGGATCGATGCCGATTTACGAGTACCACTGTGATCATTGCGGGGATTTCGAGGTGACGCAGCGCATTACCGAGGACGCGCTGAAGAAATGCCCCACCTGCCGGCGCAAGGTGCGCAAGCTGATCTCGAACACGTCATTCCAGCTCAAGGGCTCGGGTTGGTACATCACCGACTACGCCCGCAAGGGCGCTGGCGCCAAGGAAGACGGCGGCGCGAAGGCTGGCGACGCTGGCGCCGGCGAGAGCAAGGGCGAGAGCTCGGCCAAGGGCGAGGGCGGCGGCGAGGCGAAGGCGGACAAGAAAGCCGAATCCAAGCCGAAGTCCGGCTCCGCGAAAGCATCCGCGGCGGACGCCGCATAGCGGCTGCCACGACGCCTCAGGCTATCACGCTGTTAGCTGTTGCGCTGTTAAGGTCGGTAAGATTCGCGCTTGAGAGTCTCGGGGGATTGTCCCTAACCGCCGACAGCGTAACCGCCTCGCGGCCGCGCCTTTGCTCTCCTCGCCGCGTCCGGTAGAGCACGCCGCATGCCGCGCGCCCGCGGCCGTCGCGCCGCGCCGATCCTGATCGGAGTGGATACCGGCGGTACATTCACCGACTTCGTCTGCTTTGCGCCCGATGGGCTCCGCGTCCACAAGCGGCCGTCGACGCCGGACAATCCGGCGCGCGCGGTGCTCGCCGGGCTCGCGGAGATCCTCGGCGGCCGCGGTACCGACGGGGTGCACATCACCTACGGCTCGACCGTGGCCACCAATGCCGTCCTCGAGCGCAAGGGCGCGCGCGTCGCGTTGATCACCACGGCGGGGTTTGAGGACGTGCTCGAGATCGGCCGGCAGAATCGGCCCGACCTCTATGCGCTGGAACCGTGCCGGCCGGTGCCACTGGTCGGCCGCGCGCGGCGATTCGGCGCTGCGGAACGGTTGGACTACACTGGGGCGGTCTTACGCCCGCTGTCGCCCGCCGAAGTGCGCCGTCTGCTCGGCGCCGTGCGGCGCGCCGGAGCGGATTCGGTCGCCGTCTGCCTGCTGCACGGCTACGCCAACCCGGTGCACGAGCGCCGGCTGGGCGCCGCGCTGCGGGCGCAGGGCGCTGACACCTCGCTCGCGCACGAGCTGGTGTCGGAGTACCGGGAGTACGAGCGCACCAGCACGACGGTCCTGAACGCGTACGTGGCGCCGGTGATGCGCCGCCATCTGGGCGAGCTGGCGCGCCGCGTCGGTCGCGCCACGCTGCGAGTCATGCAGTCGAGTGGCGGCGCGGCGTCGGCGGCCACGGCGAGCCGCGAGCCGGTGCGCACGCTGCTCTCCGGGCCCGCGGCGGGCGCGATCGGCGCGCTCGCCGCGGCGCGTCGCGCCGGGCTGCGGCACCTGATCGCCTTCGATATGGGCGGCACGTCCACCGACGTGAGCCTGTTCGACGGGCAACCGGGCCAGCGGACGGAGTGGTCGATCGGCGATTTGGCCGTGACCGTGCCGGCGCTCGACATCCACACCGTGGGCGCGGGGGGCGGCTCGCTCGCGTACCGCGATGCCGGCGGGGCGCTGGCGGTCGGTCCGGAGAGCGCCGGGGCCGATCCCGGCCCGGCCTGTTACGGCCGCGGCGAACGCCCCACGGTGACCGACGCCGACCTGCTCCTCGGGCGGTTGGTGCCCGAGCAGTTCCTCGGCGGGCGCATGGCGCTCGATGTCGAGCGCGCGCGCCGCGCCGTCACGGGGTTGGCGCGCGCGCTGCGACTCGACGTCGACGAGACCGCGGAAGGCATCGTGCGCGTGGTCAATGCGAGCATGGAGCGCGCGATCCGCCGCGTGTCGATCGAGCGCGGTTTCGATCCGCGCGAGTACGTGCTGGTCGCGTTTGGCGGCGCCGCCGGTATGCACGCATGCGAGCTGGCGGAGGGGCTCGACATGCGGCAGGTGCTGGTGCCGCGCCATCCCGGGCTGCTGTCGGCGTGGGGCGCGGTGGCCGCCGATCTGCGGCGCGACTACGTGCAGACGGTCCGGCTGACCGAGCCCGATGCGCGCGCGTTGTCCAGCCGTGTGCGCGCCCTCGCCACGCGCGCTCGCCGCGAGCTGCTGGCGGAAGGCGCCGCCGCGCGGGACGTGTCGTGCGCGGCGCGCCTCGACGTGCGCTACCGCGGCCAGTCGTACGAGCTCTCGGTGCCACTGGGGCCCGCTTACCGCGCCGCGTTTCACGCCGCCCATCGACGCCGCTACGGCTACGCGGACGTCGACCGGCCGGTCGAGGTGGTGAACGTGCGCTTGAGCGCCACCGCGCCGTCGCCCGCGCCGGCGCTGCGGCCCGCGCGCGCGGAGCCGGCGGCATCCGCACCGCACCGGCTGCGCTGGGCGGGCGGCTGGCGGGCGGCGCGGCGTATCGCCCGCGAGGCGCTCCCGCGCCGCGGGCCGGTCGCGGGCCCGCTGGTGATCACCGAGCTCAGCGCCACCACGGTGGTGGCGCCGGGTTGGCGCGTGCGGGTGCTGGCGCACGGGGACCTGCTGCTCGCGCGCAGCCGCACCGGTGGCGCCGCCGCAAGGAGCGGTGCCGGATGACGGCCGGCGCACGCTTCTCGCCCATCGATCTGCAGATCGCCAACCATCGATTGGCCGCGATCGCGGAGGAGATGGGCGTCGCGCTCTGCCACAGCGCCTTTTCCCCGAACATCAAGGAGCGCCGGGACTACTCGTGCGCCGTGTTCGATGCCGAGGGCCGGCTCGCCGCCCAGGCGGCGCACATCCCGGTGCACCTCGGATCGACGCCGCTGTCGGTGTGCGCGGCCATCGCGGCGCAGCCGATGGAGCCGGGCGATGTGGTGATCCTGAACGATCCGTACGCGGGCGGCACCCACCTGCCCGACGTGACGGCGGTGGCGCCCGTGCATGTCGGCCGTCGTCTGGTGGGGTTCGTCGCCAACCGCGCCCATCACGCCGACATCGGCGGCATGCGACCGGGCTCGATGGCGCTCGCCTCGGAGATCCACCAGGAGGGTTTTCGGGTGCCTCCGGTGCGGCTGGTGCGGGGCGGTGCGATCGCGGGCGACGTCATGGAGCTCTTTCTCGCCAATACGCGCGTGAGCGCTGAGCGCCGCGGCGATCTGTTGGCGCAGGTGGCGGCGCTGCGCGTGGGCGCGGCGCGCTTGCAGGCTTTCGTCGCGCGCGCGGGTGCCGCGGGGGCGCAGGCGGCGATGCGGGCGCTGCAGGATTATGCCGAACGCCTGATGCGCGCCGCGTTGGCCGCACTGCCGCGCGGCTCGTACCGCGCGGCCGATGTCCTCGACGACGACGGGCTCGGGACTGCGGACATCCGGATCGCCGTCACGATCGAGCTCGGCGGCGGCCGCGCGCGGGTCGATTTCGCCGGCTCGGCGCCGCAGGTGCGGGGCGGCGTAAACGCGAACTACGCGGTGACGCTCGCGGCGGTGTATTACGTGTTTCGCGCCATCGCCGCGCGCGACATTCCCGCCAACGCGGGCTTCATGCGGCCGATCGCGGTGAGCGCGCCCGAGGCCAGCGTCGTGAACGCGGCGTTTCCCGCCGCGGTTGCGGGCGGCAACGTCGAGACCTCGCAGCGCATCGTCGACGTGTTGCTGCGCGCCCTGGCACCCGCGGTGCCCGCGCGGGTGCCGGCCGCGAGCTCCGGGTCGATGAACAACCTCGCGTTCGGCGGCGTGTTGCCGCCGCTGGGCGATCGCGCGCGGCAGCCGAAGCGGGGTTCCGGACCGCGGCAGTTCGCGTATTACGAGACCCTCGCCGGCGGCGCCGGCGGCGGCCCGTCGGGGCCCGGCTGTGCGGCCGTCCACACGCACATGACGAACACGATGAATACGCCGATCGAGGCGCTCGAGGCCGAGCTGCCGGTGCGGGTCACGCGCTACGCGATCCGCCCGCGCTCGGGCGGCCGGGGCCGCCACCGCGGCGGCGATGGCCTGGTGCGCGAGCTCGAGTTTTTGGCGCCGACCGAGGTGACGTTGTTGACCGAGCGCCGGCGCACGCGCCCGTACGGCGTTGCGGGCGGCGGCCCGGGCGCGGCCGGCGTCGACGAGCTCGTCGAGCGGGGCGGCGCCCGCCGGCTCCCGGCCAAGGCGACCATCTCCGTGGCAGCGGGCGCGCGCATTCGCATCGCCACCCCGGGCGGCGGCGGGTGGGGCCGTCCGCGGCGGTCGCCGCGTTAGCGCGACCTTGCCTCGCCCTGGGTGCCGTGGTACCGCAGACTCTCCCCACGGCGACGGTCGCATAGCTCAGCTGGTTAGAGCGCCTGCCTCACATGCAGGAGGTCCCTGGTTCAAGTCCAGGTGCGACCACTCTCTAGTCACCCCGTCGCTGCACGCGGTTCGTCAGGTCGTTCCGCCTGTGTCGGCGCTCCGATTCTGTCCTGATCGGCCCGCACCCTCGTCTCTACGATCGCCTCGGACAATTGAGCCGCGCCGCAGGACGGCGGAGGGCAGGTCGTCCGGCAGCCGCGAACGACCGAGCGACGGGCGCGCGCGGATCTCTGATCAGCTCGCGGTTAACTGTTCAGTAGCCTCGCCGTCGGAAAGTGTACGCGACTGGACTTCGGGCAGTAGTGCTGGTGGCGCACCACCTCATCGTTGAGCTGCTGAAGCAGGTTGGGTCGGAGCCACTGCTGCGTCGGACTGCCTTGCGAGCGGGAGCTCTGGGACGCCGGCACGGTAAGTCGTACGTTCGCGAACCGCCAGCTCGCGCATGATGTCCTGTCCAGCTCGCGCAGGAGATCCCGCCAGAGGAGAGCTGTCCACGGCTGCCCCATGCGATTGTTAAGCTCCAGCAGTGACACGTGTAGTGGTCAGCCTGCCGGCGCCG
>JBFXHX010000010.1:25510-79310 GCA_050176585.1 Binatia bacterium | reverse complement strand
CAACGAGAGGTCAGTCACGAGCCGATGCTGAACGCTCGAGCCGCTCCTCCGCCAACGGAAAGGAATGGGCTTACATGCAAACGCATCACTCGATCACTGCTGCGCGGCCGTTCCCTTCTCGCCATGCTCCTCGCGTTCTGGTCATGTACCGGGTGCGGAACGACGGCTGCGACAGGATCGAAAGCCCTGACGGCAAAATCTCGTACTGCGGCTGGGCCGATGAGGAGGTTTGAGAACTCTGTGCCTGGCTTCTGCGCAATGGCGCGCCGGATTTGTGGTTACTCATCCCCGTCGCGAAGACGGCCAACGCCAAGGCGCGCAGACGCGGAGGTGAGACGCAGGTACTACTCGGGTTGCGTGAGCTCTACCTGTGCGCGCTTCCGCGCTCACCTCCTGCGCAGCTCACCGTGAGTGATGTCGTGCGTCTACGGGTCAAGCGTCTGGACAGTCTGCGTGCAACGTCGTCCGGGCGTTAGCGCATCTCCGCTGGTCCTGTGTACACTGCGCGCCGCGTGGGGGGAGCCGAGACGAACGACAGCCAGCAGGTTCTGGCTGGATCACTGACGGTACGACTTCAGGTCGGCGGTCCGCTCAATTGGGCGGCGGCTGCGCACGGGGTCTTTCCGGTGGCCGAAGTCACGGTGGCGAGCAGTGCGCCGGTGGTGGTGCGGGACCTGATGATCGAGGTCTCCTGCGACCCGCCGTATTTGCGCTCGGCGCGGTTTGCGCTCGCTCCGCTCAATCCCGGCGCCGAGGCGGGCATCCGCGAGCCGGCCCTGCAGCCCGATCTGTCCCGCCTGAAGGGTCTGATCGAGGCCGACAGCGCGACGCTCACCGGGCGCCTCTTCTGGCGCGAACGCGAGATCGCGGCGGCGTGCGAGGCGCTGACGGTGCTGGCGCATAACGAGTGGGACGGCCGCATCCGCCGCGACCTCATCGCCGCGTTCGTCATGCCCAACCATCCGGCGATCCGCGAGTTGGTGGCCGACGCCTCGCGCGTGCAGCAGGAGCAGTTCGGGCGGACGGAGCTCGACGGGTACCAATCGGGCTCGGCGGAGCGCGTGAAGCAGCAGGCCGCCGCGGTGTACGGCGCCATTCAGCTGCGCGGCATCACCTACCTCGGCATGCCGGCCTCGTTCGAGCACGGGAGCCAGAAGGTGCGGTTTCCCGACGCCCTGCGCCAGGAGAAGCAGGGCAACTGCATCGAAGTGGCCGCCTGGTACGCCGCGGCGCTCGAAGCGTGCGGGTTGCACCCGGTGCTCGTCCTCCTTCGCGGGCATGCCTTCGCCGGATTCTGGCTCACGGATGGGGGGCGCGCGCTCGATCCGATCGAAACCGACGCGGCTGCGGTGCGGAATTTCGCCGGCGCCGCCGCCGGCCTCGGCTCGCTGGTGCTGGTGGAGACGACCGCCGCCACCACTCGCCCACCAGTATCGTTCGCGGAGGCGTGCGCGGTGGCGCTCGCCCAGATCACCGATGCCGCCTATCAGGAGATGATCGATCTCGCCGCGGCGCGCGCGCTCGGCATCAAGCCCCTGAACGCGGCGGTGGACGGCGGAGTCGCGCAGTCGGACGGGTCGCCGGTGGACCGACCGGACCTGAGCCTGCCCGCCACCACACCGCTGTCCGGTGAGGTGGGTACCGCACGGCGGACGGTGACCAATCGCATTGAGGCGTGGATCGACGCGTTGGTCGACCTCACGCTGCGCAACGAGCTGATCGGCGGCACGATGGCCGACGATCCCGGTGCGTGGGGCGGCCTACGCCCGCGCCGCGGGATCGCGATCGCGGTGGCAGACCTGCCAGCCTTGGAGAACGATCTCTCCGACGGCGTCGTCTTTCGCCTGGCGGGCGATGCTCCGGCGCCGCCACCGGCAACCGATCGCAACGCCGCCATGGCGTTCCAGGCATTCCTCACTCAACAGCAGGAGCGCCGCGTCATCGTCGCCGACCCGGGCGGCAGGGCGGTGCCCGAAAGGATCAAGGCGCTCTGGAAGAAGCACAGGCAGGCGATAGAGGAGAAGGGCATTTCCGCCCTGCACGTCGCCGTCGGATTTCTGCGCTGGTACGAGAGCGAAAACTCGACGCAGGCGCGCTATGCGCCCCTGCTGATGGTGCCGGCGCACCTCGAGCGAGTCTCGGTCGGCGGGGATTTCACGCTGCAGATGGCCGACGCCGAAGCCGTGCTGAACGGTGCGCTGGTGCAGAAGCTGCGGCGCGATTTCGACGTCGACCTCTCCGGTCTCGCCACGGAGTTGCCAGAGGACGACTGCGGTATCGACGTCGCCGCGGTCTTCGCCGCCGTGTCGAGCGCCGTGCTCCGCCTGCGTCGCTTCGAGGTCGTCGCTTTGGCGACGCTCGGCTTGTTCGACTACCGCAAACAGGTGATGGCGAAGGATCTCAGGGCGATCTTTGCCTCGGGAGAGCCCGCACCAAACGATTTTCTTGCCATGCTCGAGCCGAGGCTCGCCGGTGACCGCATCAACCGCGGCAGCGATGAAGCCGGCAGCACGCCGTTTCCGGAGCTCCGCCGGCTCGACGAGCTCATCCGCCCCGGCGATCTGCCGCTCGTGGTCGACTGTGACTCCAGTCAGTTATCGGCCGTGCGGGCGGCGATGGACGGCAGATCCTTCGTCCTGCAGGGGCCGCCGGGAACGGGCAAGTCGCAGACCATTACCAACATCATCGCTTGCCTGCTCGCGACGGGGCGCCGCGTGCTGTTTGTGGCTGAAAAACGCGCCGCTCTCACGGTAGTGGCGGACCGCCTCTCGCGAGCCGGGCTCGGGCCGGCCTGCCTCGAGCTACACAGCGAGAAGGCCGATCCGCGCCGGGTCGCCGCCAGTCTCGTCGCGGCGGTCGACGGCGAATCCCGCGAGGTTGACGATTCCTTTGATCAGACCGCGCAGCGCGTCGATGAGACACGCCTGCGGCTCAACACATTCGTCCAACGCCTACACGCCATGACGCCGCTCGGGCTGTCGTTCTTTCGCGCCGCCGCGCGGTGTCATGCGCTGCGCGACGTCGCTGCGCCCGTGGTCAAGCACACCCGCCTGCTGGACACGCGGCGCGAAGTTTTCGAGGCTCGCCTGCGCGCTCTCGAAGCCCTGGAGGATGCGATCCGCGATTGCGGCGGGTGGATGGACCACCCGCTGCGCGCGGTGCGGCTCGACACGTGGACCGAACGGCGCGAGGACGACGCGCGTGCGGCACTCGCCGAGCTCGCGCGCGAAGCCGACAGCGCGGCGGCCGCGATCGATGCCGCCGCGGGCCTGGTCGGCATCGAGCGCGGGGTCGCCCGCAGCGCGCCGGAGGTCGTCGCCGCAATGCTCGCGCTGCTGGCCGAGGCGCCGCCCGCCTGGGTGCGCGAGCTCGCTGGGCGCCCCGATCGCGCCGACTATCTCGCCGCGCTCGCCGATCTCGGCGACATCGCCGTGCGCTGTGCCGAGCGCCGCGGCGTGCTCGCCGAGCGTTGGGCGGAGGGCTTTTTCGCGTTGGACCTCCCCGGGCTCGCGGCACAGATCCGCGCCGCGCGGGACCGCTGGTTCGTGACGCGCTGGCTCAAGCTGCGCACGCCGCGTTTGGCCCTGCGCCGCGTGGCGACGGCGCGGCTCGGGGACGTACCGTCACTGCTCGCCGATCTCGACCTCGCGATCGCCGCCCGCGCCGATGCCGCGGCGCTCGATAACGCGCCGCCGGCGATTGCGCAGATAATGGGGCCGGCGTTCGGCGGCGCTCGCACTCCGGCGGACACCTTCGCCCGCGGCCACGATGCTGCGCGGTGGAGCGATCTCGTCCAGGCGCTCACTGCGGCGGCGCGCGGTCGGGACATTGCCGAGCCGGCGATACCGGCAGCAATGCCGCCGCTCGATGCCGCACGGGCGGCGGCACACGCGACGGCGCTGCGGGACGCCGTCGCCGGCATGCGAGCCGCGGCCGATCACGCGGATGCGGTGCTGGCGCTCGAGCGCGTCAGGGCCTTCGGCGGGGAGGATCCCGCCGCGCAGGTCGAGGAGGCGAAGACCTTCGCCGCCGCCGCGCTCGCCGCGCTGCCGCGCCTGCGCGACAAAACCGCCGCAGAAGCCGCGGCGGCGGCAGCTGAGCAGCTCGGATTGTCAGCCTTCGTGGCCGATCTGCGCGATGGCCAGGTGCCCGAGCATGGCATCGCCCGGGCCTACGAGCGGGGCTTCCTGAAGAGCTGGGTCGCCGAAATGAGCGAAGCCCATTCGGTGCTGGCGCGGTTTCGCGGCCGCGAGCACGATCGCGTGGTGGAGGCGTTCCGCCGCGCCGACCGCGAGCTGCTGGCGGCCGGCACGGCGAGAGCGCAGCGCGAGGTGCTGCGCCGCCGGCCGAAGCCCGGCGCCGCCGCACACGCGCAAAGCGAGCTCGGCATCCTGCGCCGCCAGGCGCAGACTCGGCCTCGGCAGCGGATGCCCGTGCGCCGCCTGCTCGCCGAGCTGCCGACGCTGGTGCCGCGCCTCACGCCCTGCCTGTTGATGAGCCCGCTGGCGGTGGCGCACTTTCTCCCGGTCGACTGCGAAAAGTTCGATGCGGTGATCTTCGACGAGGCTTCGCAGGTGCGTACGGCGGACGCGGTCGGCGCCCTCTGGCGCGGACGGCAGGTGATCGTGGTCGGGGATCCTAAACAGATGCCGCCTACCGATTTTTTCACCAGCGAGGGCGGCGACGACGCGGCATTGGAGGGGGTGCCGCAGGACGCGGAGAGCGTGCTCGACGAAGCATTCGTGTCGGGGGTGCCGCGCTTGATGCTCGCCTGGCATTACCGCAGCCGCGACGAGCGCCTGATCGCCTTCTCCAATCGACACTATTACGACAACAGACTGGTGACGTTCCCCGCTGCCGATCCCGAGGCGGAGGGGTGCGGTGTCGAGTTCGTTCGTGTGGCGGGCGTCTTCGATCGCGGAGCGTCGCGCCGCAACGAGGTGGAGGCGCACCGCGTGGTGGATCTCATCCTCGAGCGCCTGCGCGACCCGCGGCTGCGCGAGCGCTCCATCGGGGTGGTGACGTTCAACGTGCAGCAGCAGGATCTCATCGACACGCTGCTCGAGGCGAAACGGCTCGCCCATCCCGAGATCGAACCGTACTTCAGCGCCGCGGCGCCAGAACCAGTGTTCGTGAAAAACCTGGAGAACGTGCAGGGCGACGAGCGCGACATGATGATCTTCTCGACGACATTCGGTCGGGATGCGAGCGGCCGCACCTCGCTCAACTTCGGTCCGATGAACCGCCACGGCGGGGAAAGGCGGCTGAATGTCGCAGTGACGCGCGCACGCGAGCGCCTGGTCGTCGTCACGTCGATGGATCCGGAGGAGATCGACCTGTCCCGTACCGCCTCGCTCGGCGTACGCCATCTGCGCGATTTTCTCGCCTATGCGCGCGATGGCGAGCGCGCACTGCACGCAAGCGCCACTATCGACTCGCTTGCGGAGTGCGAATCGCCTTTCGAGCAGGACGTGCTGTCCGTGTGCGAGAGCCTCGGCTGGCGAATGGACCGGCAGGTCGGCTGCTCGGGCTATCGGATCGATCTCGCGGCGCGCGATCCAGCCCTGCCCGGGCGCCACGTACTGGGCATCGAATGTGATGGCGCGACTTACCACTCCGCCGCGACGGCGCGTGATCGGGACCGACTGCGTCAGTCGGTACTCGAGAACCTCGGCTGGACGCTGCATCGCATCTGGTCTACCGACTGGCGCGTAGCGCGCGAAAGCGAGATCGCACGCCTGCAGCAGGCGTATGCCGCGGCCCTCGCTCAGCCGCGGCGCCCGGCCGGCATGGGTGCGAACCGCGAACTGCGGCCGCTGGAGACTGCCGACGAGGCGCCCGCTCGAGTGCAGGATCACTCCCCGCCGCTGCGTACCGCCGCATCGGCCGTGCCGGTGCGCGCCACCGGCGAACCGATCGACCCCGCGACGGTGACCCATGCCATGCGGCGAGAAGCGATCCTCGCTGTGTTGCACGCTTCCGGTGCGATGCCGCCAGACGCACTCATCCGCGCGGCGGCAAATCACGTTGGCCACCAGCGCGTCGGCTCGCGCATCCGCGACGCCTTTCAGGCTGCGATACAAGATCTCGTCCACGACGGCGCCGTGCGCGTGTTGGGGGCGCGCATCGCGCCAGCTTCTAATCTGGCCACCGCGGGGCGCTAACCGCGTCCGCGGTTGGTCTCGCCACACCCAAGC
The DNA here is from genome assembly GCA_050176585.1 of Binatia bacterium. Classification (GTDB taxonomy): domain Bacteria; phylum Desulfobacterota; class Binatia; order HRBIN30; family CADEER01; genus CAYYWP01. Next base: position 73,113 of record JBFXHX010000010.1, on the reverse strand, counting down.
GGCCGCGGCGCCCCTCGTCGCAACAATCGCGAAAAGCCTTTGCCTTCTGCATCCCGATGCGATTAAGATCGGACGACTGAACATATCGCAGCAAGTTTTTACTACCTACTCCACAGCCAAGGAGGCTGGCGTGTTTGAAGCGCGTCACTTCCTGCAACTCGCGCGCGTTCTCGGGGTGGGGGGCTTGGCCCTCTGGCGCGCTCTGGCCGGGGCACTCCTCCTGGCGGGCGCCGCCCAGGCACAAAACCTGGTGTCGAATCCCAGTTTCGAGGTGAACACCGGGATCCCGACCACCGTCAGCCAGTCGGCGGCGGATTTCAACGAGGCGACCGGCTGGAGCTCGCCGACCGGCAGCTCGCCGGACTACTATCACGCGCTGGCCCCACCGATCGTCGGCGTGCCGGCGAACGGGTTCGGCAACCAGCCAGCGAAGACCGGTCAGGCGTACGCTGGGTTCCACCTGCGCCCGGCCAACCAGTATCGCGAGTACGTGCAGGCCACGCTGGTTACGCCGCTCACCGCGGGACAGAGCTATCAAGTGTCCTTCTACGTGTCGCTCGTGGACAATTCGCGTTGGGCCATCGACCGCCTCGGCGCCTATCTATCGGCCGGCGCGATCAACATGCCCTTGGTCTCCTACACGCTTCCGTTCACCCCACAGGTGCACCACCCGGTCGGCAATTACATCACCGACAAGGTGAACTGGACGCTCGTGTCCGGTACCTACGTCGCCAGCGGCGGCGAGAGCCACGTGACCTTCGGCAACTTCGCCGACGATACTCTGACCACGCCATTGATGGGGCAGGGCGGCGCGTTCAACTTCGCTTATTACTACATCGACGACGTCGCGGTCGTGCCGAATGACCCGCCGTGCATCGATCCGCCGGCCAACATGGTCTCGTGGTGGCCGTTCGACGAGGGGACGGGGGCTACGCTGGTCGCGGACATCGGCGATGGCAATCACGGGATCCCGCATACTGGTCCCGTCGGGCAGGGCGGACCAGTGCCGGGAGGGGGAATGGTGGGCGGCTCGTTGAGCTTCAACGGGTCGACGGATTCCGTACAGGTCGCCAACGCCGCCAACCTAAACTTCGGGACCGGCGATTTCTCGATCGACGCCTGGATTTTGGTCCCCGCGCCGGGCACCGGCTACATGCCGATCGTCGACAAGCGCATCGCCGGGCCGACCGACGCGCTCTATGGCTACGCGTTCTACCTGCAGGACGGTTATCTCGGCTTCTCGATCAGCAACGACGTCAATGCCACGCCGCATGGCTCGATCCAGGTGCAGGACACGACGATCAACCTGGCCGACGGCAATTGGCATCAGGTCGCCGTGGTCACCCAGCGCAATCCCGCCTCGGCGACGGGGGGAGCCCTCATCGTCGACGGCGCGATCGTCACGACGTTCAGCACGACCCCGTTCGCCGGTCTGAGCGCGGACAATACGGGCAACTTGATCATCGCATCCACGAATGATTTCCGCGCGCCGGCTTCGGAGTTCTTCGAGGGCGCCATCGACGAGCTCGAGCTGTTCGCCCGCGCGCTGACGCTTCAGGAGGTCGTGGTCATCTTCGCCGCGGGCGCGAGCGGCAAGTGCCGGCCCGCGACCCCCACGCCGACCAGCACGCGCGTGCTGCCGACGCTGACCCCCACCTCCACCAGTACGCGGACGTCTACGCGGACCGCGACCCGTCCGGCCACGCCGACAGCCACCTCAACGGCGACGCCCTCGGCTACCGCGACGCCGACGTGCGACGAACCGATCGGCATAGACATCTCTACCGGGCAGCAGACGTTCGGCAATCCAGATCCGATATGGTCGCTGATCGCGGCACCGGCGGGTACCACGGGGTTCTCGCCCGGTCCGGCAACGGTCATCGCCGCGAACGGCGCGTGGGCGACGCTGGCGAATACCCAGTGGATCTCGGCGAACGCGGGGTGCACGAGCACGCTCACCAGCGATTGCCCAGGCGGGCTGTACACATACGAAATGTGTTGGGAGCAGTGTGGAGCGCTGATGCCGTCCCCGCTCATGGTTCTCGCCGACAACACGGCCAGCGTCTTCCTGGACGCCAACCCCGTTGCCACCACGCCCGCCACCATCGGGTTCACCACCGCGGCGACAATACCCGGCTTCGCTCTGGGGACGGGGGTGCATCGCCTGCGAGTCGACGTGCAGAACAACCCGTTCAGCGGCGGCGGTGGCACCGCGACCGGCATGGATCTGAGCGGCACCTTGAACGGCTCGGTGCGGCTCGTTCGCTGCCCACGTGGCGCGCGCGGTACGTTGTTGTATTACGCCGGCGGCCGCCCGATCGGGGGGGCGACAGTCGAGGCCAGCGGCGGTTCCGGGACGGAGTCGTTCGGTAGCGATGCGGCCGGAGCCTATTCCGCCGCACCGCTTGCACAAGCCGACTGGACGCTGACGCCGCACAAGAGCGGCGATACGGACGCCGCGATTTCGGCGCTCGACGCCACGTTCATCCTCCAGTTCATCGCAGATCCCGCCATGCGGCCGTTCTCGCCCGCGCAGCTCCTGGCTTGCGACGTCACCGGCAACGGCACCTGCAGCGCGCTCGACGCGACGCGCATTTTGGAGCGCATCGCAGGAAGCCTATCGCCATTCGCAGCTGTGACGGCCTGTGACTCCGAGTGGCTCTTCACCCCGAACGCCAGCCCCGTGCCGGATCAGACCGCCTCGCCGCCAATACTCAGCCCCGGCATGTGCCAGATGGGAAACATTGCCTACGCACCGCTGAGCGACAGCGTGGCGGGGCAGGACTACAGCGGAATCGTAATCGGAGACGTGACGGCAAACTGGATGCCGCCGCCGTCGCCGTAGCGCCTCGACGGATTCCCGAGCGATGATCTCAGCGGGTTACCGGGGTTCGGTGGGGCGCCGTGCAACGCGGAGGCGAGGGAACGCGGAGCCGTTCGAGCACGTGCAGGGCTGCTCCTGTGATCAACCGCCTCCACGTCTCTGCGCTGAGATCGGATCCGCTACACCCCGGTACTCGCGCCCTCCGTGGCGACAGGTGACGGCTATGGCTCCGCCGCGGGTCGTCAACATGAGCAGGTCGGAGACGAACCAATTAGCCAGCCGCGCGTTTTTCTGACTGTCATCTGCTCGTGGCACTTGCCATGATGGCCGGCGGTCGGATCGAGGGGTGATGCGCGGAGGCATGCGGTACGGGCTCGCGGCGGGAGCCATTGTCGGGTCGCTGCTCGCCGGAGTCTTTTCGGCGCGGACGGCGGTGGGGTTCGTCACCTTCGAATCGGGACAGGTCAGGCCGCTGGCATTGACGCCGGATCGCCGCTCGTTGCTGGCCGTCAATACGCCGGACGGACGCTTGGAAGTGTTCCGCCTCGACGGCGCCGATATCTCACGTGTGGGCTCGGTGCCGGTCGGCCTCGAGCCGGTAGCCGTCGCCGCGCGGACAAACGAGGAGGTGTGGGTCGTCAACCACCTGTCGGACAGCATCAGCGTGGTGAACATCGGCGCGACGCCGCCGCGCGTGGTGCGCACGCTGCTGGTCGGCGATGAGCCGCGCGACATCGTCTTTGCCGGAGCAACCGACGGCGCGGGGTTTTTCACGCGCGCCTTCATCACTACCGCTCGGCTCGGGCAGAACCTGCCGGCGTCGGTGCCGCTCGCGCTCACGACCCCCGGCACGCCGCGCGCGCTCGTGTTCGTCTTCAACGCGCTCGATCTCGGCGAGAGCGCCGGCGGCAGTCCGGAGACCGTTCTGGAGCTCTTCGGCGACACGCCGCGCGCGCTCGCCGCTTCGCCCGACGGGCGCACCGTCTATGCCGCCGTGTTTCAGTCCGGCAATCAGACGACGGCTGTCACCGAGGGCGCCGTGTGCGACGGCGGCGCGAGCGGAGGCGAATGCGCCGTCGACGGCGTGCAGGTCCCGGGCGGTCTCTCCGCCGCACGAGTGCCGGGAGGTGTGCCCGCGCCGAACGCCAACGTCGAGGGCACGCCGGCTCCCGAAGTCGGTCTGATCGTGAAGCGCAACCGCGCGACCGGGGTGTGGGAAGACGAGCTGGGCCGCAACTGGACGAACGCCGTGCGCTTCGATCTTCCCGACCGCGACGTGTTTCGCATCGACGCCGTTGCCAATCCGCCGCGCGAGACGGGCGCGTTCGCGCATGTCGGGACGGTTCTGTTCAACATGGTGGTGCATCCGTCCAACGGGACACTCTACGTGAGCAACACCGAAGCGCGGAACGAGGTGCGTTTCGAGGGGGCCCGCCAGGTCGGCAGCAGCCTGCGGGGCGATTTGCACGAAACGCAAATCACCGTCATCGATGGCGCCAACGTCTTGCCGCGCCATCTGAACAAGCACATCCGGGCGCTGCCGCAGGGCTATCGCACCGCGCCGATGCCACCGGGCGTGAACGAGGCGAGCCTCGCGACGCCGCTCGACATGGCGCTCGCGGCCGACGGCCGTTTGTACGTCGCGGCGTTCGGGTCGAGCGCGATCGGCGTGTTCGACACCGTCGAGCTGGAGGCGGACAGCTTCGTGCCGTCCGCCGCGGCGCGCATCGAGGTCAGTGGTGGCGGACCTTCCGGGTTGGCGCTCGACGAGAGCAATCAACGCTTGTACGCCTTGACCCGCTTCGACAATGCGATCAAGGTCATCGACACGGCCGCGGGACGCGAGATCGCGCAGCATCGGCTGTACAACCCCGAGCCGGCGCGCGTGGTGGGGGGGCGGCCGTTCTTGTATGACGCCCGCTCGACCTCGAGTAACGGCGAGGCCTCGTGCGCGACCTGCCACGTCTTTGGCGACGTCGACAGCCTCGCGTGGGATCTCGGCAACCCCGATGAGCACGTGGCGCCGAACTTCAACCCGCTCGGTCCCACCGGGCAGCGGCTCCCGTTCCACCCGCTGAAAGGGCCGATGACGACGCAGACACTCCGCGGCCTCGCACACCAGGGCCCGATGCACTGGCGCGGCGATCGCACCGGCGCGACGTTCCTCGGCGACCCGCGCGGGTTCGACACGGAGCTCGCTTTCGAGGCGTTCAACGCCGCCTTCGAGAGCTTGCTGGGGCGCGACGAAGGCGAGATTCCCGAGGCGGACATGCAGGCGTTTACCGACTTCGCGCTGGAGATCATGCCGCCGCCGAACCCGGTGCGCGCCCTCGACAACCAGCTCACGATCTCACAGGCGAGCGGCCGCGCGATTTTTCTCGACCGGCGCCTGTTCACCGATCCGGCGGCACACTGCGCCGGGTGCCACACGCTCAAGGCGTCGGAGGGGAACTTCGGCACGCTCGGCGGGACCACCTTCGACGACGAACCCCAGGAGTTCAAGGTTCCGCAGCTGAAGAACGCATATCAGAAGATCGGGATGTTCGGGACGCCCAACACGCGCTTCGCCGACATCCTGCCCGCGCATGCGGCGCATCAAGGTGAGCAGATTCGCGGCTTCGGCTTTCTCCACGACGGAAGCACGGCGACGGTCTTCGATTTTCTCCGCGCGCGCATCTTCACCATGGCCGACCATCAGCGCGAGGACCTCGAGCAGTACATCCTCGCCTTCGACACCACCTACGCGCCGATCGTTGGGCAGCAAATCACGCTCAGCAGCGACAATGCGGCGGTGGTCGGACCGCGTATCGACCTCCTGATCGCGCGCGCGGGTACGGCGTTCGAATTGATCGGCCAGCCCGGTGCCCGCGAGTGCGACCTGGTGGCCAAAGCGGTGATCGGCGGCGAAGCGCGCGGGTACTTGCTGAATTCCGCGAACGCCGAGTTCCGGAGCGATCGCGCTGCGGAGGCGCCGCTGACCGATGCGCAGCTGCGCGGGCTGGCGGTTGCGGATGGCCAGGAGGTCACCTACACGTGCGTGCCCCCGGGCGAGGGCATGCGGATCGGGCTCGATCGCGACGATGATGGCCTTTTCGACCGCGACGAGCTCGACGCCGGCACCGACCCCGCGGATCCCAGAGATCCGTTCCCGGTCACGCGGACGCCCACGGCCACCCCGACCGCGACGCCCAGCCGCACGCGGACGCCGACGGTCCGGGAAGGGAATCCGCAGGGCGACGCGGACTGTGATTTCGCCCTCGAGGAGGAGGATGCCACGGCCACGTGCATCGCCATATTCGATCGCCGCGCGCGGTTGCGCTGTGACACGGACTGCAATGCCGATGGGAGCGTGACGGCGGCCGACGTGCCGTGCGTGTTCATCCTGCTCGGCGGCGGCGCGCCATAACAAGCACGTCAACGCGGAGCCGCGAAGACCGCTCGGTATCGGAGAACGCTCAGGTCAGCGCGATCGCTCCGCCGCCGGTGGTCAGGATGACGAGGTTGCAGGCGAGATAGAGCAGGTCGTAAAACCAGCCTTCGCCGCGATCGCCCCAGAACCCGAGCTTCCACACGATCACTTTCTTCTGGATGGCGCCGAGCATGATTGCGATCAGCACGAGCGCGCCGAGCTGCTGGTAGATCCCGAGCGCGAGCGACACCGCGCAGACCAGCTCCGCGACGCCGAGCGCGACCGTGGCTCGCGGCGACAGACCGACGCTCTCCGCCCGCTCGGTGGATCTCGTCGCGTGCAACCAGCCGCTGGTGCCGAAGAGAATGGCCATCAGCAGGCGCAGGGCGAACAGCGCGATATCGCTGAGTGCGGTCAACTCCGGAAAGATCATGCCGTCACCTCCAGCGTGAAGCGCAGCGCATGTGCGCTGCGCCACATGCGCGACGCATTGTCGCCGCCGGGCGCTGCCGGCAGCGCGTATCTACGAAATCGCTGTGCGCTGGTGCGCGGAACCGCGGCGCGCCCGCGCGGGAATCAGGCCGCTGTCGCGGAGACGATCTCGACCCGATTGTCGTGGAAGGTCGGCGCGCCGGCCAAGTCGGCGTCGCGGGTGGGCGTCGTCGCGTTCGCATTCGCGCCGCCTTCGACGAGCTTCGGCCAGTGGTTCTTGTACATGAACGCCACGCCCTGGCGCGCCGCGTCGTCGATCACCGCCTCGCCGAGAAACGCGCCGCGGTCGTTGAAGACGCGCAGCGCATCGCCGGCCTTGAGCCCGCGCGCGGCCGCGTCCTGTGGGTGCAGGTGCACCTGAATGCGGCCCATCTTGTGTCTATGCCAACCGATCGACGCGAACGTGGAGTTCAAGAAGAAGCGCCCGGCCGGCGCCATCAGCACCAGCGGGTAGCGCGCGGCGCGATGCTGGTCGAGTATTTCGTGCGGCGGCACGAAGCCCACCAGGGCCTCCTTGCCCTGTTTCTCCAGCGCCTCGGAATAGAGCTCCACCTTGCCGCTGGCGGTGGGGAAGCCGCCGTTGGCGAAGGGAGCGGTGCCGCGCGTGAAGCCAGCAGCCCGCAGCCAGCCGCGCTCGCGCAGCCGGTCGACGTCGATACCGCGCTGGCGCGCGGCGTCGGTGTCGAGCAGCTGCCGCGCGATCTCGAGATCGCTGTCGTACAGGCGGGGTTCCTGGAGTCCCATCGCCGCGGCGAGCCGCCGGAACACTTCCGTGTTGTTGATGCATTCGCCGGGCGGCCGGATCGCGGGCTCATTGAACTGCAGATAGTTGTGGCCGTACGAGCCGTACAGGTCGTGGTGCTCGGGCTGCATGGTGACGGGCAGCACGATGTCGGCGAAATCGGCGGTATCGGTGAGCCGCTGCTCGAGGACGACCAGGAAGAGGTCCTCGCGCGCCAGTCCCTTCCGCACGAGATTCGCATTCGGGTTGCTCGTGGCTGGGTTCGCATTGAAGACGACCATCGCTGTCACCGGCGGGTCGTCGAGTTGGGTCAGCGCTTCGCCGAGCCGCGCCATGTTGATGGTGCGGGCGTTCGGCACCGCCATCCCCGGCGGCGTGACGACGGGCACGGTGTTGTATGGGAAGTGGCCGCCGGTCATCGCCAGCGCGCCGCCGCCCAGGTGGCGCCAATCGCCGGTGAGCGCGGGAATCGCGAGGATCGTGCGGAAGGCCGCACCGGCGCCGCCGTGTCGCTGCAGCCCGAGGCCGAGCTTGATCGCCGTCGGTCGGGTGGTGCAGAGGCGCTGGCCCAGCGCGCGGATGACCTCCGCGTCGAGCCCGCACACCGCTGCCGCGCGCTCCACCGGCCACTCGCCGAGGCGGGCCTCCAGCTGCGGCCAACCGATCGTGTGGCGCTCGAGCCACTCGCGGTCCTCCGCGCCCTCGTCGAGCACCACGCGCATCAGCCCGAGCGCGAGCGCGCCATCCGTGCCCGGAACCGGCGCCAGGTGCTGATCGCACTGCGCCGCGGACGCCGAACGGATCGGGTCGATGGCGACCAGATGCGCGCCGCGGTGGCGCGCTTCGAGCACGAACTTCCAGAGATGGACGTTCGCGTTCAGCGGGTTGGTGCCCCACAGAATGATCAGCTTGGCATGGACGATGTCTTCGGGGTCGAAGCCGACCGATCCGCCGAGCGTCGTCACGGACGCTTCGTACGCGGCGCCCGCGCAGAGGTTGAGCATCAGACGCGAAGCGCCCAGGTGGTGGAACAGCCGCGGCCCGAGTGTCCAGCCCTGGATGAAGCCCATCGTGCCCGCGTAGTAGTAGGGCAGGATCGCCTCCGGCCCGTGGCGGTCGATCGCGCGGTGCAGCCCATCCGCCACCGCGCGGATGGCCTCGTCCCAGGAGATGCGCTCGAAGCGCCCTTCGCCCTTTCGGCCGGCGCGCCGCAGCGGGTAGTGTAGGCGGTCCGGACTGTACACGGCTTCGAGATAGCGGTTGACCTTGCCGCAGAGCGCACCGGCGGTGAATGGGTGCTCGCGGTCACCGCGGATGGCGACGGCTTTTCCCGCTTCGTCGACCTCGATCTGCCACGCACAGGTGTCGGGACAATCGAGCGGACAGAACCCCTGAACGATGCGTGTACCCATTGGCGAACGATAACAAAGGGTCTCCAAGCGGTCCAGAACGAAGCAGGGCGTCAAGTGCAGCCGGCGGCCGCGCGGTTGCGCCGGTCACCATAAATCGAGTGGCGCTGCGTGGGCTGCCCGCGTAAGCTGGCGTGCATGTGCGCGCGTTCAGTGCTGGGTCTGCTCATGGTGCTGATCATCGCCACGCCAGTTGTGGCGTCGCAGCCGTATGATCCCGCGTGGCGGCGGTTGGTGGGCCGCTTGGCCGCGGACGGTCACGACGCGGATCGGCTGCGGCGGCTGTTCAGCGACCCGCGTATGGATCCGTTTCGCGGTTTGGCGTTTTCCCTGTACCCGCGCGAGCGCGCGTCGCTGTATCGCGGATTTCTGCGCGCCGACAGCGTGCGGCGTGCGCGCGAGTGTCGCGCCGAGCACGATCGCGCCTTGCGCGCGTCGGAGCGGCGGTACGGGGTAGCGGCCAGCGTGGTCGCCGCCATTCTCCACGTCGAGACGCAGTGCGGTCGCAACACCGGCCAGCGGTTCGTGCTCGCACAGGTCGCCAAGCTCGCGATGGCCAACGACCCCGCCAACGTGCGCTGGAACATCGCCCGTCACAGCGCCGGCGTGCCGCGGCACCGCCACGCAGCGATCGCCGCGCGCGTGCGCGACCGCGCGCGCGAGCTGGAGCGGACCTTCTACCCGGAGGTCGCCGCCGCACTGCAGATCGCGGCGGCGAACGGCATCCATCCGTTCGCGATCCGCGGCTCCAACGCTGGCGCATTTGGCCTGCCGCAGTTCCTTCCCTCGAGTTATCTGCGCTTCGCCGTGGACGGCAATGGCGATGGGCGCGTGAGCCTCTACGATGCCGCGGACGCGATTGCTTCGGCGGCCAACTACCTCCGCGCGCATGGGTGGCGGCCGGGGCTCAGTCCGGACGCCCGGCGACGGGTGATCTGGAGCTACAACCACTCCGACGCGTACATCGATACGGTGCTGGCGCTGGCCCGCCGGTTGGAGTAGGCATCAGCGCCGCGCCGCCGTTCCGGCTTCAGCCCTCATACGCGCGGCATGATGTCGCGCGCGTAGATCTCGATCTGCTCCACGAGCTCGTTGGCCGCGCAGAACGGGAACAAGACGAACTTCGTGCACCCAGCTTCGACGAACTCCCGCAATTTCGCCGCGCACGCGCTCGCCGGGCCGATCGCCGCGCTCAGCGACATGCCGTCCGGCGGCACCTTGAACGTGTCGCTGAGCTGACGCAGCAGCGCATCCGCGCGGCCGCGGTCGTCGGTGACGTAGGAGGGCAACAGGACGCCGGCCTCGCGCGGGTCAATGGCGCGGCCGTAGCCCGCGGCGTACGCGTTCATACGTTGCATGCCGTCGCGAAACTCCGCCGGGGTGACGAATGACGGGAACCAGCCGTCGCCGTAGCGCGCCACCCGCTTCAAGGCGACGTCGCTGCGCCCGCCGATCCACACGTCCAGCGGACCGTGCGCCGGCCGTGGCTCGATGGTCACGTCTTCGAACTGGTAGTAGCGGCCGCGGTGCGTCACGTTCGGCGCCGACCAGAGCTTGCGCAGCACGGCCACGCCTTCCTCCATGCGCGCCCCGCGCTCGTCTGGCGGAATGCCGACGGCCAGGCATTCGTGTGGATCGTTCCCGATGCCCACGGCCATGATCACTCGCCGGCAGCCACCCGAGAGGTAATCCAGCGTGGCGTAGCTGCGCGCGACGTGCACCGGATGGTGCGCCGGTAGGGTCATCACGCTCGGCCCCATCTTGATGCGTTTCGTACGCGCCGCGAACAGTGCCATCACCGCCACGATGTCGAGCTGCGCGCCCACCACCCGGTCGGAGAGCCATACGGAATCAATCCCCAGATCCTCGGCGTGTTCGGCGTAGGCACAAATTTGTTGGGGGGTTGGCATCTCTACTCGAGCGGTGCCGAAACCGATGCCGATCTTGATCGTACTCATGCAGTCTCCTCGCCCGGCGATGATGCCCGGTTCCGAGGCCGGCGTGAAGGCGCCCGTATGCGAGCGCGAAGCGGCAGGCGGTCCGTGGACACCCACCGGACGCGATCCCACCGGCGCGCCGCAAGCCGGACTGCGCGCCCCACGGGTGTCGGAATCTCCGAAATATCGCTGGTGCCCGCGGCATATCGCTGCGATCGCGCGGCGAGTGATGCGATGCGCTCGGGCGCGCCGGTTGGTCGCACTCCACGGTCGGGCAACCCCGCGTGCCGCGTTCTCGACGTGCCGCGCTGCACCGGTGCGCCCGCTCGTCGGTGTCCCGCTTCTGTCAAGTGTCAAACAAACCGGGTCCTGAGAAATCGCTACGAGGATTGTGCTATCTTTGCGGCGCTGCTAACATCTAGTTACTGGTTGTCTCGGCGCGAGAGTTCCCCATTAAATTGCCGGCGCCCCGTGGCGCCTCCCGCACCCCGCAGTCAGTAGTAGGAAAGCGTCGCAGCAGAAAGCTGCAGTGAAGAGTGCCGCGAACGCGGCCCAAAAGGAGTCAAGGGAGATGGGGAAGAAGCTCTACGTCGGGAACCTTCCGTTCAGCGCCACCAGCGAAGATCTGCAGGAGCTGTTCGGGCAGGCAGGCGCCTGCGAGTCGGCAGCGGTCATCACGGATCGCAGCACCGGGCAATCGCGCGGGTTCGGCTTCGTCGAGATGGCGTCATCGGATGATGCTCAGCGCGCGATCCAGCAGCTCGATGGTCAGGAGTTCAAGGGCCGTACCTTGCGCGTGAACGAAGCGCGCGACGACAGCCGCGGCGGCGGCGGCGGCGGCGGCGGCGGCGGCGGCGGCGGTGGTGGTGGTGGCCGCGGTGGCGGGTATCGCGGCGGTCGCGGCGGTGGCGGCGGCGGCGGTGGTGGCCGTGGCGGCTGGGGGCGGTTTTAAGAGAATGTCGCAAACGCAGGTCCGCTTTCAGCTCCGGCGCGGGCTGAAGGCGCACCTCGACGCGCTCGGCTACACCGCCGATCGCGTCATGACGCGGGTAGGTGCGCCGCCGGCCGAAATCGCGCGCATCAGCCCGGTGCGCGGCCGCCTGGTGTATGGCCAGACGATTCTGGCCACAGACCTCACCAACCCGCGTTGCCACGAGCGGCTGACATACTTCGCCCACCGTCGTACGAAGCGGCGCAGCCAGATCATGCTGTTCATCGCCGTCGAGGAGACGCATCAAGCCGCGCTCGAGCAGTTGCTGGTCGATCTCGGCATCCGGAGCGCCGTGCGCGGTGGTCACGTTCAGGTGATCGCGTTCGCGAGCGCACCGCCGCCGCGGGCGCGGACGACGAGCGGCGCCAGGCGATCGAAGCCGTCGAGCGACACCGTGGATCGCCGCAGCTCGCGATCTTGAGGCGCGCGACGTTGCGCGCAGCGGTCCGGCGGAACAACGCTCGAGGCGTCCTCCGGGCCTTACGCGAGGCAGTCCGACGCGGGGGGCGGCTCACCGCCGCCGGACTATAGAGCTCATTGTCTTAACCCGCCCAAGCGGTATAGGAATCCGTCGCAACGCGCGTCGCCGTTCGATCTGGGTTATGTCGGCTCACACTGTCTGACAACGCTCGCAACGGAGGGCCCGGCCAATGGCTCCGAAGAAGTTCCATCTCGGTTGGTTCATGAACTTCACGGCGGATTGGTGGAACCAACCGTTCGCCAACGGCGGGTCGCCGTGGTCCGGCGAATTCTTCGTCGACATGTGTCACATGCTGGAGCGGGCCTGCTTCGACTACATCATGGTCGAAGACAAGCTGTCGGTCTCCGAGGCGTACGGTGGCACGGCGGAGATCTATGCGAAGGTCGCCCACGGAACGGTCCCGAAGCACGACCCGGCGCCACTCGCCGCCGTCATGGGCTACGAGACCAAGCGACTCGGCATCGTCATCACGATGTCGACGCTGGGCTATCCGCCGTTCCTGCTGGCGCGGCTCTCGGCGACGCTCGACCACATCTGCAAGGGCCGGTTTGGCTGGAACATCGTGACCAGCGCCGAGAACGCCGCGGCGCAGAACTTCGGGCTCGACAAGTTGCCCCCGCACGATCTGCGTTACGACGTGGCCGACGAGTACATGGATCTCGTCAACCAGCTCTTCGACTCGTGGGAAGCAGATGCGATCGTCATGGACCGCGAGAAGCACGTCTATGCCGACTACAAGAAGATCCATCCGATCAACTTCCACGGAAAGTGGTTCAAATGCCGCGGGCCGCTGAACACGTGCCGGTCGCCGCAAGGGCGTCCCGTGTACGTCCAGGCCGGTGGATCGCCGAAGGGCCGGGACTTCGCGGCCAAGCACGCCGACTCCATCATCACCATCGCGGACGGCGTTCAGGCGATGAAGGAATACCGCGACGACATTCGCGCGCGCGCCAAGAAGCACGGCCGCAATCCGGAGGACATCAAGGTGCTGTTCCTCGTCGTGCCGACGCTCGCCGAGACGAAGGAAGACGCCTACGCCAAGCGCGATCGGTTCGTGCATTCGCAGGACTTTCTCGAGCAGTCGCTGGGACTCATTTCGGCGATCACGGACGTCGACTTCGGGAAATACGACATGGACAAACCGCTGCCCCACCTGACCACCCAGGGGGAGCAGGCCAGCCTCGACAAATTCCAGCAGTGGGGAAGCGGCAAGACGCTCCGCCAGCTGGTGGAGGACTCCTCGGAATTCGCCTCCTCGGTCCCGCTGATCGGGTCACCGGAAAGCGTCGCCGACGATATGGCTGCGATCATGGACGAGATCGGCGGCGACGGGTTCCTCATCACGTCCAGCAACCAGGCGGTGAGCCGGCGCTACGTGCTCGAGGTGACGGAGGGACTCGTTCCGGCGTTGCAGCGCCGGGGCCTCGTGAGGACGGAGTACAAGCACGCGACGCTGCGCGAAACGCTTAGAGAGTTCTGAGCAGCGCGCGGCGGCCATCCACGACGGGAGTGGCCCATCAGGGCCCCTCGATCCAGTGCGGATCGCGCATTGCGCACGACGGCGAAGACCATGCCGTCACATTGCGACGCGAGAGCGGGTCGCACTGGCCTGGCCAGCGTCGAGTCGCTTGGCGCCGCGCTCTCGGACGCCCGGACTTGCCGAGCTCGATTCCGCTGGCCATTGGCGGCCCGCGTTGCCCCCGGCGTGAACCCGTCTACAATGCGCCCATGCCGGTTCCCGCTTCAGCCCTGCGCACGGGCGGCGAGTCCGGGCGCATGCCCGACGTGGTGCGTGCCGTCGACCGCTGCGTCTATCGCGCACGGCACTATGGCCTCAGCGCATGGCTGGCCGGGGCGGGACGGCTGTGGGGGCTGCTCATCGCCCCGGACCAAGAGGCGATCGAGCCCGCCGTGCGCGCGCGTTTGCGGCAGCGGTTCGCCGATCTACTCGAGCAAGATCTGGCGAACGTCGACGGCGGGTACTATCCCCGCCGGCTGCTCCATCAGCTGCCCGCAGTCAGCTATCTACGCGCCGTACCAGAGGCCCTCGCCGACCTGCCGCGCGTGTTGTGGCGTCGCTACAACGCGCGCTACGGCGATCTGCCGGCCGGGATCGATCGCACGCGCTACCCGCGGTACTACCTGCGCACGTTTCATTGGCAGACCGACGGCTGGTTGAGCGAGCGCTCGGCCCGCTTGTACGACCTCGGGGTCGAGTTCCTCTTCGGCGGTACCGCCGACATCATGCGTCGCATGGCCATTCCGCCGCTGGTCGACGCGCTGCGCGATCGCGCTCGCCCGCGGATTCTCGACGTCGGCTGCGGCACGGGGCGCTTCCTGTGGCAGTTGCAGCAAACGCTGCCCGCCGCGAAGCTGTTCGGCCTCGACTTGAGTGCGCCCTATCTCCGGCGCGCGGCAGAGCTGCTGGGCGGGAACGATGTCAGCCTGGTGAACGACAATGCCGAGGCGATGCCATGGGCCGCCGATCACTTCGACGCGGTCACTTCGGTGTTCCTCTTTCACGAGCTGCCATCGGACGCGCGACGCCGGGTGATGCGCGAGGTGTGGCGGGTGCTCAAACCCGGCGGGCGGTTCGTGGTGAGCGACTCCGCCCAACTGAGCGATAGCCGCGACATCGAGCCGGTGCTGCACCGGTTCCCGGCGTCGTACCACGAGCCCTATTACGCCGGTTACCTGCGCGACGATCTCGGCGAGGTCATGCGCGAATGCGGCTTCGCGCTGGAGGCGAGCACGCCCCATCTGGTATCGAAAGTGGTCGTGGGCCGAAAACCGGAGCGCCCGCCGGAACGACGTCGCCGGCGCCAGCAGCCGGACGAGAACCGAAAAAGGAGCGAGAGATCATGACCCAATCGTGGCGACGGATTGCCGTGGCGGTCGCGCTGGTACTGGCCACGGCGAGCGGCGCGCGCGCAGCGGATGGCGATCTCGATAACGGGCTCACCGAGCGCCACCAGCCGAATCCTGGCACCGCGCTCGGCGCGGCGGCGCTGAACGTCGTGTACGTGCCGGTCCGCCTTGTGGTGACGCTGGGCGGTGGTTTTCTCGGCGGGCTGACCGGGTTTCTCACCGGCGGCGATGAGCATGCGGCGAGCGATGTGCATGGGCTCGTGGACGGCTCCCAGGTGATCACGCCGAAGATGCTCGAGGGCCGCGAGCAATTCCGCTTCAGCCGCTACGATTGAGAAGCGGATCGCCGCCGCCGCAATTGCGTGCAACTGCTCCAAGTATAACTGCCGGCCCTGTGGCGGCCCGGCGCGCGCAGAGCGCGCCTCTTCGTCGAGCTACCCAGCGACATGCGGTGCAGCGGCACCCGTGGCCGCGGCACGGAGCGCCGCCCCGGGGAGGCGCTCCGGCACGCATGCGGCGTCTGTCTGCCACTCGGACTGTCGGCATCGGTGCCGCACGCGACACCGCTGCGCGATGCCGTGTGGGCACAGGTGCCGCGGCTACATGGAGTAATGCGTCCGCGCCGTAGGTGAAATTCCCCCCGCGAGCACCCCTGTCCGCGCTCCGGCTTATGGATCGGTCTCGGCCTTACGACCGCGGCGGCCGCCGCCGAACATCCTGTCCAGCATGCCGCCCAAGTCCTTGCCGAGCACCTCGGCGCCGCCCTTCTTGATCGCGTCGCCCAGCGGGCCGCCGACTTTCTTTCCGAGCGCCCGCTCGAGCTGCCCGGCGGCGACGCTCAGGGCGACGTCGCGGGCCATTGCGGTCGCGATGGTGAGCGCCGCCTCCTCTGGAGTCGCGCCGCCCCGCTCCGCGCCGATACCGGTGAGCTCGAACGCCTCGAGCGTCTGCGCGAGATCTTTCCCGCCGACCGCGCGCGCGTCGACGTGTACCTCGCCGCGTTCCAGGTTGAACCGCGCGATGATGAAGCGCCGTTCTGCTTTCGGATGGCCGCGGCGGCGCGGTTCGGGGGTGGCGGCCGGGTCGCGGGCCGGCGTCTCCTGTGCGCGCTCGATCGCGTTGCGGATCACGTCGATGTTCGCGGTGCCCTGGGCGTCCACTTCGTAGAACACCCGCGGTGCCGTGATGCGGATCGTGCGCACGAAAACCGGATCGGCGAGGATCGTGCCCAGCTGGACGTCCAGCATCGCCTCCTCGATCGTCAGAGCGCTCGCCGCGCTGTAGCCGGGCGGGTTCGCGACGCTCAGCCCGCGAACCGCAGCGGTGCCGCCGAGGAGCGATACGGAGACCGAGTCGACCCGCACCGCGGTCTGCGTGAGCGCGGAACCCCGCTCTTCGATGCCGCGCCGGAGCGCCTCATCCAGCCGCTGCCGGACCGTGAAGGCCGCGGCTGCGCCGATCAGCAGCACCACCCCGATCGCAATCCAGATCCGTCGCATGCTCACCCGCGGTGGAGCGCATCGTAGCGCACTCCCGTCATCTGTTCCGACAGTACCCACAGGCGAGTGGCCGCTGCGCGGTCGTGCGAACGACCGATCGAGGTCACCTCCTTGGGATATCCCCACAGCTCCGCCAACCCGTCGGGCCCGAAATATTGCCCGCCGCGCACCCCGGGCGCCACGGCGGCGTAGATTTGGGGCAGCGCTCCCTTGGCGGCGCTCTGCGCGACCAGCGCGTTGCCGGCGGCCCAGAACCGCTCCATCAGCCCCGAGCCGGCCATGCGCGCGCTCGCGAGCTGCAAGTTGGTGCCGGCGTAACCCGGATGCGCGGCGACGCTGATCGCCTCGGCGCCCGCTTGCGCCAACCGGCGCTGCAGCTCGTAGGCGAACAGGAGGTTCGCGAGCTTGCTCTGGCCGTACGCCAGCCACTTGCGATAGCGGTGCTCGCCGTGCAGATCCTCGAAGCGGACGCGGCTGATGCGGTGCGCGGTGCTGCTCACGGTCACCACGCGGGCCCCCGGTGTCGCACAGAGTCGCTCGACCAGCAGGCCGGTGAGGGCGAAATGGCCGAGATGGTTCGTGCCAAATTGCATTTCGAATCCGTCCGCAGTCCGGCAGCGGGGCAGGGCCATCACACCGGCGTTGTTCATCAAGACGTCGAGCCGCGGATGGGCCGCGCGCACGGCGTCGGCGGCGCGGCGGACCTCCGCGAGGCTGGCGAGGTCGAGGGCGAGTACGGAGGTGCTGGCATGCGGATGCTGGGCGCGAATCTGGCGCTCGGCTGCGCGCGCTTTGCCCTCGTCGCGACAGCCGAGGATCACGTGCGCGCCCTTGCCGGCGAGCGCCAGCGCTGCCTCGTAACCGAGCCCGCTGTTCGCGCCGGTGATGAGGATGGTCTTGCCGGTGAGAACGGGAATGTCTTGGACCGTCCAGGGCATCCGTGATCTCGCGGCGAGGCATAGCGAGTTTTGCCGTGGAGCGGTAGCGCCAGCCGGAACGCAGTGAGGTGGTTACGCTGTTATCCTGTTACGGTAGAAGGTGATCAGGCGATCGCTGCGTGTGGGCGCGGTTCGAGCAATCGGGTCTTCGACCCCGCTCCAATAACCACCAGGAGATGCGCGATGAGTGAGCGTGCCGTGAAGCCCGAAATCGTCATCGACACGCCGGCCGCGCTGGCGCGAACCTTCGCCACCCGCTTCGCGAGCGAGGCGAGCTCCGCGATTGCGGCGCGCGGGCGCTTCTCCTGGGCGCTTCCGGGCGGCTCCGTCGCGGAGACATTCCTTCCGGTGCTCGCGCGGACGCCGGTGGAGTGGGGCCAGGTCGAGTTCTTTTGGGGCGACGAGCGCGCCGTCGAACCCGGCGATCCCGATTCGAATTACGGACTTGCCAAGCGGCTGCTGCTCGATCACGTGCCGGTCGATCTCCGGCGGGTGCACCGCATGGTGGGAGAGGCGGACGACCTCGACGCAGCAGCCTCCGCGTACGAGGAGGAGATGGTGCGTGTGCTCGGCGAGCCGCCGCGCATCGACTTGATACTGCTCGGCCTCGGTCCCGACGGGCACGTCTGCTCGTTGTTTCCGGGCCACCCGCTCTTGCGCGAACGCGCGCGCCGCGTAGCGGCGATTACCGATTCGCCCAAGCCGCCGCCGCGGCGGCTCACCTTCACCATGGTGCCTCTCGAGCTCGCGAGCATGATCTGTGTAGCGGGTTTTGGCGCCGCGAAAGCGGCGGCGATCCGGGAAGCACTAGAGACGCCGGACTCCGCGCTGCCCGTGGCGCTGGCGCTTCGATCGACGCCGCGGCCGCTGCTACTCGTGGATCCGCCCGCGGCCAGCCTGCTGCGGCCAGAGGCGTAAGCGGTGATGGAGAGGCGCCTGGTGTGACGCTGCTTTGCCGTACCTGGCAGCCGACGACACGACCGTTGACATCGCTGCGCCGCGTGGGGGAAACGGTCGCCATGCCCGACCAGGGGCCCGAATACGCTACGATGACGATCGCCGCGCTGCTGGTGCTGGCGATCATCTTCGCCGGTTTTTGGGTCGTGTTCTATGTCCAGCCCGGACACGACCCGCGCACGCTGTGGCGCTGGTTCGGCATCGCTGCGGGAATCATCATCGTGCTCGGCTGTGTTCTGTTCGTCGCGCGTGGCCGCCGCCGCGAGCGCGGCGATCTGTGACGTGGGTCGCCGGGGCAGGGGGAGCGCCCACTGACTCACGGCGGCGAACCTCCACGCGCCGATCGCCTTTTCGCGCCGCCAGCTAACGGCGTGTCAGCCTCAAGAGCTCCTCAACCCCGCACTCCCGTAATCCTGCGGCCGTGCATCGGCGCGAGAAATCCGAGGATCGCACGCGTGAAGGCGTCGTTCCGATCACCGGCGACCATATGTCCCGCGCCGGCGACGTCGGCGAGCTGCGCGTGCGGAACGAGCTGCTGGAACTCCTGTGCCGCTTGGATCGTGACGAGATCGCTCCTCCCGCCGCGCACGAGCAGCGTCGGCAGGCGCAGTGCCCGGCAGCAGCGAAATAGGCGCTCCTGGTTGTCGTGCAGGGAAATCTTCCGCCCGCTCACGAAGGCCGGATCCCAATGCCAGCGGTAGCGCCCGTCGGGATGCCGGCGGAGATTCTTGGACAGCCCACTGAGATTCCGCGGCCGTATGCGGTGCGGAATGTAGGCGGCGATCGTATCGGCGGCTTCTTCCAGGCTCGCGAAGCCGTCGTCGAGGTGGGCGCGCATGAACTCGACGACGTTCCGCGTGCCCTGTGGATCGAGCCGCGGCGTGACGTCCACCAGCACCATGGCCGAGACGAGATCGCCGGCCGATTCGCCCTGGGCGATCAGACCCGCGAGGCCGCCGAGCGACGCGCCCACCAGCGTCGGCGGCCGGTCGAAAGCCTGCGCCACCTGCACGATGTCGCGCGCGAACGCATCCAGCGAGTAGTCCCCGTCCGGTGCCCAACCGCTCTCGCCGTGTCCGCGGAGGTCGAGCGCCACGGCGTACCAGCCGAGTGCTGCCAGCGCGCGCGCCGTACCGCCCCACGCATGCCGCGTTTGTCCACCGCCGTGCACGAGCAGGACCGGCGTCCCACCCGGATCGCCCGAGGCATCGGCCACCAAGAGCAAACCGTCTGACGTCGTGAACGTGAGCCGATGCGGTGCGGGCATCGCTCGCGACAAAAGAGGTTGCTGCGCGGCGAGTCAACCCGTGGGCCGTCAACCGACCTCGGCGATCCCGCGCCGCGAGCGCGCACACTCGCGGCGCGGCTCAGATGCGCAACAGCACCGCGCGCGCAGGCTCGCCGGTGGCCTCGGCGATGCCGCGCGCGTATAGCGCCACCTGGCGTCGATACGCATCGAGGCGGTCGGCGAGCTCGTGGCCGGTCTTGAAATCGACCACTACCCACTCGCCATCCGCGTGAAAGGCGAGGTCGACGACGCCGTCGATGAACGCACCGTCTGCAGCGACGAAGCTCACCGGCGTCTCGCGCCAGCACGCCCGTGCAGCGCGCGCCAATCCGAGCAGGGGATGGGCGAGCGCCGCGGCGGCCGCATCGGCTGCGGCGGCGACCTCTTCGGCGCGCGCGCCGAGCAGCCGGCCATGCAATGCGGCGGCGGCGGCGACGGCGGCGCCATCCGCGCCGAGCTCGATCGTGGCCAGGACGGCGTGCACCAGCGCGCCGAAGCGGGGGCCGCGCGGCCGCGCTTCGGCACGCGGCAGCTCCAGCAGCTCCACCTGCGGGCTCGGATCGGTCGCTGCCAAGGCGCGCGCGGTCGCGGTTTCGATGCGGCGCCGCGGCTCGGCGCCCCGCGTGCGAGCCGCGGTGCGCGCCGCCTCCCAGGTCCGGTACGCGGCGAGCCGCTCGGCGGGTACGGCCGGCGGCACGCGCTTGTCCAGCAACTCTTCTTGGCGCAGGCCGAATTGCGGCGCGGCGCCGAGCGCGAGCACCGCGGGGTCCCACCAGACGACGCAATGACCGTCGCGCGCATACGCACCGGGCTTGACGCCGTCGGCATCTAGCGCGACCTCGGGTGGGCGCTCGAGCACCGTATCGCGGCCAAAGGGCGGACACCCCGGCGCGACGGCTGGCCGTGGGCGTTGGTCGGCGCCCGGATAGAGCGCGCCATTGAGACAGCTCACCCACCCCCGCGCGAACGGCTCGTCGCCGACCGCGGGCACGACCAGCACGTCGCGCGCGCGCGTCGCGGCGACGTACGCAATGCGGACGGCTTCGGCCTCGTCGCGCGCCGCCTCGGTGCGCTCGTGCTCGGCGAGCTCCACCGGCGCCCAACCGGACAACCGCAGCGCGCAGACGCCCCGGTCCGCATCGACCCACCGGTCTACGCTGCCCGTCGCGCGGGTGGTCAGGTCGGCCAGCACCACCACGGGAAATTCGAGCCCCTTCGCCTTGTGCACGGTCATCATGCGCACGCCTTCGCTGCCTTCCTCGAGGATCGGGGCTTCCGTGGCGCGACCGTGCTCGGCATCCTCGATCAGCCGCTCGACGAAGCCGCGGAACGATACCGCGCCGGCGCGCTCGTACGTGCGCGCGAGCTCGGTGAGGTGGAGCACGTTGGCGAGCACCTGTTCGCCGGACGGGCGCAGCGCGAAGCCTGCGTGCGCGCGCGTGACCGCGAGCAGTTGCGCGATGGTATCGGCGATCGACTGGCGGTTGCGCACGCGATGGAGCTGGGCGAGCACCCCGAGCGCGTCGGCGATGGGCGCCAGCTCGGCGTCGAGCGGACCGGATACCCGCCGGAACGGATGCAGCGCGCGGTGCGCGTGCCGGTAGAGCAGGAGCGCCTCATCGCCGATGCCGAACAGCGATCCGTGCAACGTGGCGTACACGGCGAGCTCGTCGTCCGGCCACTCGATCGCGGCCAGCGCGGCGCGCATGGTCGCCACTTCCTCGCGGTCGTGGAACGATCGCCCGCCGACTAGTAGGTGGGGAAGCCCGCGCGCCTGCAGCGCGGTCACGTACGCGCGCGTGATGTCGCCGGCCCAGCGGCTGTCGAAGTTTCGGAAGAGCAGGCAGATGTGGCGCGGGGCGACCGGCACGCGGTCACCGGGCCGCTCGCGCTCGGTGACCGTCCATCCACTCTGGTGCACCAGCCAATCGACGAACGCGGCGACCGCGTCGGGCAGCGATCGTTCGATCGCGGTCTTCGCGATCTGCCGAACGCCGTACGGACGGGGGATGGGCAGCGCGATCACGGACGGCTGCCCCTCCGCCTCGGCGCGGTGCGCGGCGAGTGGGACGTACTCTGCCTGCAGGGTGGCCGCGTCGCCGGTCATCAGCGGGGCGAAGGTGGCGTTTACGAACTGCTGCAGGCTGGGCGCGCCGCGAAAGCTGGTCGTGAGTTGCACGTGCTCGCCGCCGCTCGCCAGCACGAGCTCCTTGACCGCCTGATACACGCCGACGTCGGCGCCGCGAAAACGGTAGATCGACTGTTTCGGATCGCCGACCAGAAACAGCTTGCCCGCGATCGGACGCACGGCGCGCCAGTCCTGCTCGGCCGGGTCGTCGGCCGCCAGGAGCAGAAGGATCTCGGCCTGCAGGGGGTCGGTGTCCTGGAACTCGTCGACGAAGAAATGCGTCAGCCGCCGCTGCAAGCGTGCGCGGACCCCCTGATCCACGCGCACGAGGTCGCGCGCCCGGACCAGGAGATCGAAGAAGTCCAGCGCACCGAGGCGCGCCTTCAGCGCTTCGTACTCGTCGAGCGAGCCCTGCAGCTCGTCGCGCAGTGCGGCCGCGAGATCGGCATCCGCGGCCTGCCGAAACGCGCCAAGCGCGGCACAGAGCTCGGCGTGCGCGGAGCGCACGGACTCGCGCGCGATGGCCTTGGCGTAGTAGCGCCCGCGCCCGCCGCGCGGACGGGCGAACTTGGGATCGGCGGCGAGCGCAACCAGCGCCGCTTCGGCTCCATCGTCGTCGCGCGGCGCGAGCCCCGCCGTGCGCCCAACCGCACCGCGCAGGCGGCGCACGGCTTCCGTGTCGAGGAAGAGCGGATCGTTCGCCGCGCCGCGCTCAGTCATGTCGGCGAACGCGCAGACCTCGTCGAGGATCGTATCCAGCGCCGCCGCGCGCGCAAATGCCGCGCGCCGCCAGGGCGAGGGGAAGTTGCGCCAGTTCGCGAGCGTCCAGCTGGCGTGGCGCAACCGGTTCGCGGCGGTGTCGTCGTCGGACGAGTTGGCGCGCCGCAGCGCGCGCCGGACGCCTTCGCCGGGCGCGGCCAGCTGGCGCTGGAGCCAGCGGCCGAACGCCTCGCGGTGCAGGCGCTCGGCTTCTCCTTCGGTGAGCACGCGGAACTGCGGGTCGACGCGGGCTTCGACCGGATGGTCCCGCAGGAGGTCGGCACAAAATCCGTGAATGGTGCTGACCCGCGCTTCCTCGAGCCGCGCCAGCGCGGCTTCGAGATTGGCGCGCTCCGCCGGCTCGGACGCGGCATGCCGCGCCGCTTCCAGCCCGGCGCGCAGCCGCAGCTTCAGCTCCCCGGCCGCTTTTTCCGTGAACGTGACCGCGACCAACCCCTCGACCGTGGCGCGGCCGCTCCCCAGCATGGCGACCACGCGGTCCACGAGCTGCGTCGTCTTGCCCGTGCCGGCCGCGGCTTCGACGACCAGCGTCTGGTCGAGACCGGTGCGTATCCGCTCACGGGCGGCGCTGTCGGCGAGATCGGTCATGCCTTCGCCCGCAGCGCCAGCAAGTGGCGCAGAAACGCGGGGTCCTTCAACCGCATGCGCTGCCCCTCGTAGGGGCCGCAGACGATGCGGAAGTCGCAGCCGTCGCAGGCCGGGCGCTCGGCGCGCTGCCCGGGCACCTGCTGGTTGCGCGGCGCGGCCGGTAGCTGCCCCCTCGCAATGGCCCGATCGATGGCGTCCAACACATCGTGCGCGGCGGCGCGCGCGCGATCGTCCATGCGCACGATGCGCTCGCGGAACTCGCCGCGAGCGGTGCAGAAAAACAGGCGCGCCTCGTCGACGGGTCGCCCGGTGACCGCCTCCACGGCGAGCGCGTAGAGGACGGGTTGCAGCGTCGCCCCGCCACCGACGACCATGCCGGGCGCGGTGCGATCCCGGCCGGTCTTGTGATCGGTCACCCGGAGGTGCTCGCCGCCACCGCGCTCCTCGACGAGGTCGACCGCGCCGCGCAGCAGGGCGCGATCCGCCACCCGCACCGGCATGGCGTGGCTCGCTGGATCGCGCTCGGCATCGACCGGCAGCCCGAAGCCCAGCTCGACGTAAAGCGGCTGCCAGACCGCTCCCGGCGCGGCGAGCTGCCGCAACCAGGCGAGCAGGTCGGTGCGCACAGCGGCGATCGCATCGTCCCAGACGCGCGCGATCGGCGGCTGCACCGCATCGGCCAGACGCGTCGCTTCGGCGTCCAGCACGGCGGTCAGCAGGCGATCGGCTTCTTCCAACCGCTCGGCATCGAGCGGCAGCAGGCCGGCGCGCGCCAGCGCGCGCGACACTTCCGCTTGCACGCGGTGAAAGAGGCGACCGCGCGTCAGCGGGTCCAGCCGTTCGAGCGGCTGGACCTCTTGCCGCGGCGCGAGCTGCAGCACGGCGCCGAGGTAGAATCGGTATGGGCAGATCGCATACTGCTCGAGCGCGGAGGGCGAATACGGCCGCGCGCTCAGGCGCTGCGCCGCCAGCACCGGTTCCGTCGCCGAAGTGGTGCGCACCAAGCCGTCGTAATGGCTCCATTGGCCGCGCTGCCAGCGCGCGTACCGGGCGCGTAGCCCCCGGTTGAGGTGCGGGTTCAGCTCGAGCAGGTACCGCGCGGCGCCGCGCCGCGCGCTGGAAGCGGGGCCGAGCAGCTCGGCCAACGTCGCCAGATCGTGCTCCGCCGCATCGATCGCGCGCGCCGGGACGGGCGGTGCCGGCCATGCCAGGCGGGCGTGCACGGCCGCCTCGGCGTCGCGGGCGAGCGCTTCGACGTCGGGAATCCCGCCGCGGACCGCGCGCGCCACGTCGAGGCCGTAGAACGAGGTCACCCGCGGGCGCGCCTCGACGACATCGACGCGCGGATACGAGAGGTAGAGGCGGCGCCCCGCGGCCCCGACACCGAGGTGCAGGAAGAGGCGTTCGCGCGCGCCCCGCTCGCGCTGTGTGCACAACGCCCCGTGCAGCGCGCGGCGCCGTTCGTCGGGCAGCAGCGGGTCCTCGCGCGGGCGCTGCGGAAAGACGCGCTCAGCGAGACCCGGAACGCATACGACCGCGAAGCTGCGCCCGCGCGCCTCGTCCAGGCCGCCGACGAACACGCGCCCGTAGCGGCTGGCCGGCGGATCTTCGGCCAGCGTGGCCAGTCGCTCCGTGAGCACGTCGCGCACCTCGTCGACCGAGACCGGACCGATGTCCGCCATCGGCGCCAGCTCGGCCAGGACGCGCAGCACTCCCTGCGGCCGGCGAAGGACGCGCGGACACAACTCGGCGAGATGCTCGAGCCATTCGCCCCACGTCGCCACGGCCGGCCACGCCGCGAGCTGCTGCACGATCGGCAGCGCGAACGCGCGTAGGTTCGCGAGGTTCTGAAGGTCGCGCGCGATCGCTGCGACCCGCGGCGACGCCGGGTCGTCCTCCGCGATAGCCGCGCGCTTGGCCGCGAGCTCGGCCGCCAGCCCCGCGAGCCGCCGCTCCCAGCGCGCCGCGCCGCCGAGCACGGACGCGTCCACCAGCAGCTCCTCCCACCGCCACGGCGCCGCCACGGCCCCGGACGCCTCGTCGGGCTCTTCGCCCATCGCGCCGGCCCGCTCCGCCTGACCGGCACTCTCGTCCTCGCTCGGCGGGCGCGCGGCGCTCAGCGCTTCATCGTCGGACGTCACCCACGGCACATCGGCGCGCGCGCGGCCGGACGCCGGTACCTGCGCGAACGACAGGTACTCGGCGAAGCGCTTCGCCGAGAGACCATCCGCCGCGCAGCCGAGCAGCGCGAGCAACGCGCGCCCCGCCGGGTCCGGGCGCGTAGTTCCAGGCGCGAAGTATGCCGGGATCGCGGCGCGCTGGAATGCGGCGGCGAGCAGCGGCGTGTAGGTAGCCGGCGCGCGCAGCAGGACGGCCATGTCGTCGAAGGGCGTCCCGGCGGCCGCTTCATCGAGGATGGCGCGCGCGATCTCCACGGCTTCTCGGCCTTCTCCTGGCGCGGAGAAGAAGCGAACGGAATCATCGGGCTCCGCGGCCGGCGGATTTGCGGACGCGAACAGGTACGCGCGCAGCCGGTCGAGGCTCGTCGCGCGCATCGCCGCGCCCTCGTCCGCCAGGTGCCGCGGCGCGAGCGGGGCGAGCGCAGCGAGCGTCGGTTCATCGCCCGCGGGCGCGGTGATGAGCGCGCGGGGTGACGCGGCGAGGAGGGCGACGGCGAACGCCGCCTCCGCGGGCGTGGTGAGCGGCACGTCCAGCAGCAGCAGCGGGCGGCCGATCAGCGGTGCCTTGCCGTCGGCAACCGCCTGCGCGGCAGCCCTGAACAGCGCGGCGCGATCAGCCAGCCCGGCCGAGGCGAGCGCGGCCTCGTATCCGTCCAGCAGGACGGCGAGCGCCGATTCCGCGCCACCGCGCCCGGCGAGGTCGGCTGGCGAGATGCCCGCGGCGCGCAGCTCCGCCAGCGTCGCGGCGGCGCTGCGCGCGAACCCCGGGCTGCGCGCCACCGGGGCGAAGTGCGCGATCGCCCCCGCGCGCCACGCATCGAACACGCTGCGCGCGGCGAGCGCGAGGCTCGCCAGCGGGGTGGCGTGTGCCGATCCGGCGCGGGCCAGCGCCGGCTGTGCCAGTAGCGCCGCCAGTTGGGTGAGCGTCAGGCGGTGGAGGCCGACGCACGCCCCGCGCCGGGCGACGAGGTCGTGCGCGAGCTCGTCGACGGCGCCGCGACCGGCGCCGATCAGCAGGGCTTCGCAGGCCGGCGGCAGGGCGGCGAGAAACGCGAGCGCTCTGCCGCGGCGGGAGGCGCCACTGGCCGAAACGAGCAGCTCGATCACTGCGTCCCCGGTGCGCTCCACCCGGGGGGCGCCGCCCGTTGCGGGCGGCGGGACGGGTCATCGCCGGCGGGCCACCGCGCTAGGTGAAGGCCCGCCGCCGAAATGCGCGCAGCGCTTGCCAGCGCGCTGCAGCTCGTCGTCGATCACCGCCTTGAAAATCAGGAACGGCTGCGCGCCGCTGATCTTGCGGCCGTTGATGAGGAACGCCGGGGTGCCGGTGACGCCCACCGACTGACCCTCCGCCATGTCGGCCTTCACCTTTTCGAGGGTCTTCTTGTTGTCGTAGCAGTCGTTCCACTTGGCCATGTCGACCTTGGTGCCCTTCAGGGCTTCCTCGGACTTGGCCTTCACGTTCTCGGGCGTGATCTGCTGCTGGTTGTCGAACATGAAGTCGTAGAGCTTCCAGAACGCGTCCGGATCCTGTTCGAACGCGCACTCGCCCGCGACGCCGGCCGGTTCGGCCCACTTGTGGAATCCGAGCGGGAAGTTCTTGTACACGAGCTTCACCTTGCCGTCGTACTCCTTCATGACCTGGTCGGAGATGGTCTGGTGTGCGCGCGCGCAGTACGGGCACTGGAAATCCGAGTACTCGACGATGGTTACCTTCGCGTCCTTCGGGCCGCGCACGGGGTTGCCGTCGGTCTTGATCTTGGCAGCGATGGCCTTGAACGGGTCGGAGGTGACGTCCTCCACTTCCCCGAAGACGACGTAGCGGCCGTCGGGCGACATCAGCACCTGGACGTTCTGCGTCTGCCCGCCCTTGCCGAGCTGCAATGTGGCGGTCTTGGCACCGGGGATGGCAGCTTCCTTCACCTCGATCACCGTGGCGGTGACATCGGGCGGCAGGTTCGATTTGCGCCGGTAGTAGTCGACGATCTGCTGATAGCTGGCGTCGGCGGCCAGGGCTGCCGTCGCCGCCGCGACGCCGCCGAGGAATCCGACCGCGACGAGGAACAAGCCGAGGCGCTTTCGATCTGCTTTCACCGTGCTCTCCTTTGGTGTGTGCTTGCAGTAACGACCTCCGATACCAGCTGCCCCTGGGCTTGGCAAACCGGGATTCGCCCTCCGGCGGCGCGATTCCGGCCCAGACGGGCCTGTGGTAGGGTCGCTCTGATGAGGTATTATCCGGTCTTCTTGCGCATTGCGGGCGCGCGCTGCGTGGTGATCGGAGGCGGCGAGGTGGCGGCGCGCAAAGTCACGTCGCTGCTCGCGGCGGGGGCGCGGGTGACCGTGATCGCGCCGCAGCTCACCCCCGAGCTCGCCGAGCGAGCGGCCCGCGGCGAGATCGCTCACGCGACGCGGGCGTACCGGCCCGGAGACCTGGACGGCGCGCGACTCGCGTTCGCGGCCACCGACGACGAGGCGCTGCACGCGGCGCTCGCGCGCGAGGCAGATGCGGCGGGGGTTCCGCTCAACGTCGTGGACCGCCCGCAGTGGTGCACCTTCATCGTGCCGTCGGTCGCCACCCGCGGCGATCTGACCGTGGCCGTCTCGAGCGCCGGCGGCAGCCCCGCCTTGGCGCGGCGCGTTCGCGAGGACATCGAGCAGGCGCTCGGGCCGGAGTATGAGCGCGCCCTCGACGTGCTCGTGCGGCTGCGGGCGCACCTGCGCGCCCGGCCGAGCCCAGAGCGGCAGCGGATCCTGCGCGCGCTGGTCGCCTCCGACCTCCTCGACCGCCTCCGCGAACCGGACGCCGCCGCGGTCGACCGCCTGCTCGCCGAGCACGCCGGCCAGGGCGTCTCACTCGCGAGCCTCGGCGCCGAGTTGTGACGCGATGCACCTGGCGTTGTTCGCCGTCGCGCTCGCGCTGTTCCTGGTCGCCACCGCGGCTTTCATCGCGCACCTGACCTCGGGGCGAGCGTGGCCGCACCGCGTGGCGCGCGTCGCCTTGGGCGCGGCGTTCGCGGTCGAGACGGTCGCCCTAGTGCTGCACTTCGCCGCGGTCGGCACGTCCGGCCTCAGCTCGCTCTACGAGCAGCTCTCGTTGCTCGCCTGGTTCATCGTCGGCATCTATCTCCTCCTGCAGAAGCGCGCGCCGCTCGCCGTGCTCGGCGCGCTGGTCAGCCCGCTCGCGTTCCTGCTGACCCTGTCGTCGTACATCGCCTTCTCGGGGGCACAGTCGCTGCCCCCCGAGCTGCAGACCGCCTGGCTGCCCGCGCACGTTGCACCGGCATTTCTCGGTTTTGCGATTTTCGCGGTCGCGGCGTGCGTCAGCGTCGTCTACCTGCTGCTCGAGCGGCAGCTGAAGTCCAAGCGGCCGCGACGCCTGCGCCGGCTGCCCTCGCTCGAGACGCTCGATGAGCTCAACTACCGGTGCGTGGCCTGGGGCTTCGCGCTGTTCACCGTCGGCATCGTGACGGGCGCGCTGTTGTCGAAGGCGATGCGGGGCACGTTCTGGTCGTGGGAGCCCGTGCAGGTGCTCTCTTTGCTCGCGTGGTTGCTCTACGCCGCGCTGCTGCAGGCCCGCACCCTCGGCTGGCGCGGTCGGCGCGCCGCGACGCTCACCTTGATGGGCTTCGCCTTGCTGGTGGTGTCGCTGGTCACGCTGAACCTCGGGTTCGCGCACGGAAGGTCGCTCGGCTGATGTCGCGGCAGGACGTGCTGATCGTCGGGTTGAGCCACCACACGGCCTCGCTCGCCGTCCGCGAATCGGTCGCCTTTGCCGATGAGCAGCTCGACGACGTGAACCGCCAGCTGCGCGAGCTGGAAGGCGTCGACGAGGCGGCTGTGGTGTGCACGTGCAACCGCGTCGAGGTGCTGTCGAGCACGCGGGACGGCGAGCACGTCGCCGGGCGCATCGCCGATTTTCTCTCCCGGCCGAATGGCCATCCGGGCGTGCTGGCGCCCCACCTCTACAACTACGCGG
This sequence comes from Binatia bacterium, assembly GCA_050176585.1. Classification (GTDB taxonomy): domain Bacteria; phylum Desulfobacterota; class Binatia; order HRBIN30; family CADEER01; genus CAYYWP01. The sequence goes on along the minus strand of JBFXHX010000010.1, from coordinate 43,629 downwards.
GCCGCGACGCGGTGCGACACTTGTTCCGCGTGGCCTCTAGTCTCGATTCGATGGTGGTCGGCGAGCCCCAGATCCTCGGCCAGCTGAAACAATTCTATGCGCGCGCCGCGACCGTAGGCTCGACCGGCGCGGTCTTGCACCGGTGGTTCCACAAAGCGTTTTCGGTCGCCAAGCGCGTCCGGAGCGAGACCGGCATCGCCAGCCGCGCGGTGTCGGTCAGCTCTGCGGCCGTCGAGCTGGCGGTAACCATCTTCGATCACCTCGAGGGCAAGACCGCGATGTTGATCGGCACCGGCAAGACCGGCGAGCTCACGGCGCGGCATCTGATGGCGAATGGCGTCGGCAACCTGATCGCGACCAACCGCACGTTCGAGCGCGCGGTCGATCTGGCACGCGCCGTCCAAGCGACGCCGGTGCCGTTCGAGCAGTTCCACAAATATCTGCCGATGGCCGATATCGTCATCGGCGCCACCGCGGCGAGTGGATTCGTGCTCGACGAGCACGCGGTGCAGGACGCGCTGCGCGAGCGCAAAGGGCGCCCGATATTCTGTATCGACCTGAGCGTGCCGCGCAATTTCGACCCGCGCATCAACGACCTCGACAACGTCTATCTCTACGACATGGATGATCTCGCGAAGGTCGCCAACGAGAACCTCGGCGAGCGCGCGCGCGAAGCCGAAAGGGCGGAGCACATCGTGCGCGAGGAGGTCGAGTCGTTCTACCGCTGGCTGAACCATCTCGAGGTCGTGCCAACCATCATCGCCCTGCGCGACAAGGTCGAGGCGATCCGCCGCGGCGAGCTGCAGCGCACGCTCGGCCAGCTGAAGGAGCTGGGCCCGCGCGAGCGCGAGGCGCTGGAAGCGATGACTACGGCGATGGTGAACAAGATTCTGCATTCGCCGATCGCGCGCTTGAAACAGCACGACCGCCGCACCGAGGCGTTTTACATCGATGCGGCGCGGCGGCTGTTCGACCTCGAGGACTCGGACGACCAGTGAGCGCCGGGCTGCGCATCGGGACCCGCGGCAGTCGCTTGGCGCTCGCGCAGGCGGAATGGATTCGGCGCCGCCTGGAAGCGGCGCATCCCGGGCTGCGCGCCGAGCTGATCGTGATCCGCACCTCGGGGGACCGCATCCGCGACGTGCCGCTCCATCAGGTGGGCGGTAAAGGCCTGTTCGTGAAGGAGCTCGAAGCCGCGCTGCTCGCTGGCGAGATCGATGCCGCGGTGCACTCGCTGAAGGACGTCCCGGGTGAGCTCGCGCCGGGCTTGGAGATCGCGGCTGTCCCGGAGCGCGAAGCGGCGCACGACGTGGTGATCACGCGCGCTCCCGGCGGGCTCGCCGGGCTACCGCCCGCGGCGCGCGTCGGCACCTCGAGCCCGCGGCGGGCGGCGTTGTTGCGGGCGCTGCACCCGGGTTTGGCCGTTCAGGACCTCCGCGGCAACGTGGATACGCGGCTCGGCAAGCTCGAGCGCGGCGAGGTCGACGCGCTGGTGCTCGCCGCGGCGGGGCTCCACCGCCTCGGGCTGACGCCGCGCCACGCTGCGCCGTGCGATCCGCACCAGTTCGTGCCCGCGATCGGCCAGGGCGCGCTGGCGCTCGAGTGCCTACCCGGCGCGACCGCCGAGCGCCTGCGCGCGGTCGAGCACCGCGAGAGCCGCCAGGCGGTCGACGCGGAGCGCGCGTTCCTGCGCCGCGTCGGCGGCACCTGCATCACGCCGCTGGCGGCGTATGCCGAAGTGCGCGCGGAGGCGTTGACGCTGCACGCGGCCATCGCGCACCCCGACGGCAGCCGCCTCGTGCGCGGCGTGCGCCGCGGTGCGGCGGCCGACGGACCTCGGCTCGGTGCGGAGCTGGCGGATGAGCTGCTCGACGCCGGCGGCGCGGCAGTGCTGCGCGATCTCGGATGGCCGGGATGACCCGGCGCCCGGGCACCGTCTACCTCGTCGGCGCCGGCCCCGGTGCGCCCGGGCTCATCACGCTCGACGGCGTGCGCGCGCTCGGGCGCGCGGACGTCGTGATTTACGACTACCTCGCGAGCCCGCGCCTGCTCGATCATGCGCCCGCGAGCGCCGAGCGCCTTCTCGTCGGCAAACACGGTGGCGGGCAGCAGGTCGAACAATCGGCGATCACGGCGCTCCTGCTCGCGCACGCGCGCGAGGGCCGCACGGTCGTTCGGCTGAAAGGCGGCGACCCGTTCGTCTTCGGCCGCGGCGGCGAGGAAGCGGAGGCCCTCGCGGCGGCGGGCATTCCGTTCGAGATCGTGCCGGGCGTCACCTCGGCCGTGGCCGTGCCGGCCTATGCCGGCATTCCGCTCACGCATCGCGACGTCGCCTCGTCGTTCACCGTGCTCACCGGGTACGAGTACCCGGACAAGCAGGAGCTGGCGGTGCACTGGGACGCCGTCGCCCGGCGGGGCAACACGCTCGTTTTCTTGATGACGACGCGGCAGTTGCGCTTCAACATGGAGCGGCTGATCGCGCACGGGATCGCGCGCGACACGCCGGCGGCCGTCATCCGCTGGGGAACCGTTGCGGAGCAGGAGACGCTGACCGGCACCGTGGGCACCATTGCCGGGCTCGCCGCGGCGCGCGGTCTGCAGCCGCCCGCGATCGCGGTGATCGGCGATGTCGTGCGGTTGCGCGAACGCCTGGCATGGGTCGAGCGCAAGCCCTTGTTCGGCCGCCGCATCGTCGTCACCCGCCCGCGCGCGCAGGCCGGCGGTTTCATCGACGCGCTCACCGATGCCGGCGCCGACGTCCTCGCCTGCCCGGCCATCGAGATCGCGCCGCCGGAATCATGGGCTGCGCTCGATGCGGCGATCGAGCGCTTGGAGATCTACGACTGGTTGGTGCTGACCAGCGTGAACGGCGTTGCGATGTTCTTCGGCCGCTTGCGGGCCCGCGGCCGCGATGTGCGCGCGCTCCACCGGACGCGCGTGGCCGCGGTCGGCTCGGAAACGGCCGCGGCGATCGGCGAGCGCGGTCTCGTGGCGGATCTCGTGCCGGCCGAATTTCGCGCCGAGGCAGTCGCGGAAGCGCTGCGCGCCGCGGGGATCGGCGGCGCGCGCGTGTTGCTGCCGCGCGCGGCGGTCGCGCGCGAGGTGCTGCCGGCCATGCTGCGCGACGCGGGGGCGATGGTGGACGAGGTGGCGAGCTATCGGACGGTGCGCGGGCGCGCGGACCAGGCCGAGCTGCGCGGCCTGTTGGCCGCGCGCGCGATCGACCTCGTGACGTTCACCAGCTCGAGCACAGTGACCAACTTCCTCGCCCTGCTCGGCGCCGACGCGCCGGCGCTGCTGGCCGCGGTGCCCGCCGCGTGCATCGGCCCGATCACGGCGGACACTGCGCGCGCCGCCGGGTTGAAGGTGTCGATCCAGCCAGCGACATACACGACCGCCGCGCTGACCGGCGCGATCGTGCGACATTTCGCGGCGACTGCTGATTCAACGCGAAGGCGCGGAGACGCGGAGGTATGAACGCCTTCGCGGCTGCGCGCCTCCGTGCGGCGAACGCGGGTGGAGGGCTGCCGCGTTCGGCGATTGCTCGTTTCGCCGATCCGCGCTAGCGCTTCCCGCATGGAGTTCCCCGCCTATCGCCCGCGGCGGATGCGCCGCACCGAAGGGCTGCGCCGCATGGTCCGCGAGACGCGGCTCAGCGTGGATCAACTCATCCTGCCGCTGTTCGTGGTGCCCGGTAGCAGAGTCGAGAAGCCGGTCGGGTCGATGCCCGGGGTCGCGCAGATGTCGGTCGATCGCGTCACCGACGAATGCCGCGCGGTGCGCGATCTCGGCATTCCGGCGGTCATCCTGTTCGGTATCCCCGCCAAGAAGGACCCGACGGGCTCGCACGCGTACCGCGACGATGGCGTCGTTCCCCAAGCCGTGCGGTCCATCAAGCGCGCGCTGCCGGACCTCACCGTGATCACCGACGTGTGCTTGTGCGAGTACACGGACCACGGGCACTGCGGCGTCCTGGTCGAAGGCGAGGTCGACAACGACGCGACCATCGACCTCCTCGCGAAAGAGGCGCTGGCGCATGCGCGCGCGGGCGCCGATATGGTGGCGCCGTCGGACATGATGGACGGCCGTGTCGGCGCGGTACGCGAGGCGCTGGACGAAGAGGGGCTCGATCAGGTCGCGATCATGTCGTACGCGGCCAAGTTCGCCTCGGGACTCTACGGTCCGTTTCGCGAAGCGGCCGAGTCTGCCCCGCAGTTCGGCGATCGGCGCGGCTACCAGATGGATCCGCCGAACGCCAACGAAGCGCTGCGCGAAGTTGAGATGGACATCAACGAGGGTGCCGACATCGTCATGGTCAAGCCGGCGCTCGCGTACCTCGACCTCATCTGGCGGGTGAAGGAGAGCTTCGGCTATCCGGTCGCCGCGTACCAGGTGAGCGGCGAGTATGCGATGATCAAAGCCGCGAGTCAGCAGGGCTGGCTCGACGAGCCCCGCGTGATCATGGAGACGCTGATCGCCATCCGGCGCGCCGGCGCGGACCTCATCCTCACGTATTTCGCGAAAGACGTCGCCCGGATGCTGTCGCGCTAAGCGCATTTCCAACGCGACGGCGCGAAGAGTTTACATCCTAACCTCGCGTGTTCGCGCCTTCGCGTTGACACGTCGAATATCACCGCCCTCGGGTAAACCGCGATCACCGCGGTGCGCACAGCGGGCGAGCTGGCGCGGATTGCTGCGAACGGGACTATGCGCGGCGGGAGCGGTGTGCTAGGCGCGACGATCAGCCGAACCAGCAGAGGAGTGCCGTGTGGCGAGAGACGACCTGATTCAAATCGAAGGGACCGTGAAAGAGGTGATGACCGGCGGGCTGTTCAAGATCGAGTCCGACAAGGGCCAGCAGTTCACCGCCAAGATCAGTGGCCGCATGCGCCGCTATCACATCAAGGTCATCCCCGGCGACCGCGTGACCGTGGCGGTATCGCCGTACGATCCCACCCACGGCTTGATCGTCTACCGCAACACCTGACCTCTCGCGCGGGCGCGATGCGAGCGCCACCCGCGCGCCCGCTCACCGCGCCGTCGCCCGCCGCCGCAGGCCGAACAGGATCAGCGGCGGCACCGCAAGCGCCAGGGCCGCCGCCCAGCTGTGCTGGCGCGCGGCGGGGTCGATGTCGCAACTGCATCCACCGCCGCCCCCGCGCCTGTGCGTGGCCGTCGGCGTGGGCGTGACGCATCGATTGTCCACGCACACCTGCCCCGCGGGGCAGTCGACATTGTCGGTGCAGAAGCCCGGCGGCGTCGGCGTCGGTGTGACCGTGACGCATCGATTGTTCACACACACCTGCCCCGGCGGGCAGTCCTCGTCGTCGGTGCAGAAGCCGCGCGGCGTGGGGGTGACGGTGGGCGTCGCGTCGACGCACTCCCCGTCGATGCAGACTCGCCCGTCGGGGCAGTCGTCGTCGTCGCCACATTCCGGTGTCGCCGTCGGCGTGGGCGCTTGCTGGAGTGTCACCTCGCAATTCTCGGCGGTCACGGGCACGGTTTGTCCGAGCGGATCGCTGGAGCGGGCACGCGCGTTGACGAGCGTATGCGTTCCCGGTGTCACATCGGCGCTCACCGCGAAATTGCACGTGTAGAGCGCACCGCTCGGTATGGGGTTGTTGTTGTTGAGCGCGACGACGATGTTGCGCACGCGCGGCGGTGTGCCCAAGACGCTGGTGCTCAGATTCTTGCCGGCGGGCGAATCCGGGCCAATGGCGGGGTTGATCGCGCAGTCGGTCGGCTCGACCGAAAAGACGGCGGGGTCGAACTCCAGATCGTTTTGCGTACCCGCGATCTCGTCCTCGCCTTCGAGCTGCAATGCGATCGTGACCGCCGCGCGCCCGCCGATGATCCCCGTGGCCGGATCGCACCGGAGGATGGCGCCCTCGGCGCTCGCCCCCGAGAGCGCGAACGCGGCGATGGTCAGCCAGGCACTGCGCATGTGCGCGAGGGTCGACCTCAACCGGCGCAGCACATCGCCTGGTGCTCGCTCGGCGAGCAGGTGACGAAGTCGCGGCAACCGTGGAGCGTGTTGTTCACGCCGCGGACGATGTCCTCCACAGTGATCGCGCAGTCGCACGCCGCGTCCCCGGCGAGGCAACCGGCACCGCCATCCGGGCAGAGCGGCTGCAGCCCGAGCGCGATGTTCACCATGCGGATCAGATCGCTGATGTCCACCTCGCCATCGCCGCCGCAATCGCCGACGCACGTACCGGACACGACCGTCGCCGTCGGGGTGACGGTCGGAGGCGTCCCGCCTTCCGTCGCGGTGGGGGTCGGGGTCGAGCCATCGACGGTCGGCGTGGGCGTGGCAGGCGACGTGTCCGGCGTAGCGGTGTCAGTCGGCGTCGCGCCGCCTTGCGTCGCGGTCGCGGTCGGGAATGGGCCGCCGCAGCACATCAGCTCGTGCTCCGGCAGCGTGCACGAGCCGAAGCTCATGCAACCGCGCAGCGTGTTGTTCACCGCCTGGATGATCTCTTCGACCGTGATCTCGCAGTCGCAGTTCGCGTCGCCCGCCAGACACTGGCCCATGCCGTCCTCCCCGCACACGCTGCGGATCCCGAGCGCGATGTTCACCATGCGGATGAGCTCGTCGATGGTGACCTCGCCGTCGCCGCTGCAGTCCCCGACGCAGGGGATGACGCCCGGCGTGCCGGTGGGCGTGATGGTCGGGGTGGGCGTCGGCGTCGGGAGGGAGGTCGTGCACCCGAATGCATCGAACGGATTGCAGGCGAGAAAGGCGTCGAAGTCGTTGTTCAGATCGTTCGGAACCAGATTCGAGGACGCGGACGCGAAGGCGATCCAGCGGCCGTCGCGGCTCACGCCGACCGGGAAATCCGACACGCCCGCGTTCGGCTCGCCGTCGTTGTCCAGCGCGACCGTGACCCGCGCGATGAGCCCCTGACCGCGCCCGGGCGGGAAGCGGTCGTACACGTACACGTCGCTGAACCCGTTTCCGTCGTCGGGCACGAAGTTCGACGCGAAGGAGATGAAGGCGACGAAGCGGCCGTCGCCGCTGATTCCCGGTGCGCCGCTGAGCCCGTTCGACTCGTTGCCGAAGTCGTCCACGGACACCCGTTGCGTGGTGCCGGCCGGCCGGTCGCGCACGAAGACGTCGGGCCAGCCGTTGGTGTCGTTCGGCACCAGGTTGAAGGCTTCCGATTTGAATGCCACCTGACTGCCGTCGGCCGTGAGGTCCGGCAAGAAGCTGATCGCATTGGCCGGCCGTTCGTCGCTGGAGACGCTGACCAGCTCTGTTCGGCCCGCCGCCAAGTCGCGCACGAAGATCTGCTCGAAAGCGCCGCTCAGCATCGGTTCCTGCACCAGGTTGGTCGCGCGCGAGGCGAAAGCGACCACGCGCCCGTCGTCGCTAATCGCCGGGGTGATGCTCGACCCGTCGGTGGGCTCGCCGTTCCACGACGCGCTCACCAGGCGGAGCTCGCCGGTCGTCCGGTCGTACAGGAAGATATCGGTGAACGGGCCATCGCCATCGGCGGTCAGGTTGCGGGCCTGCGACTGAAAGACGACGAAGCGCCCATCGCCGCTGAGGCGCGGAAAGCCGCTGGCCCCGTCAGCGGGGCCATCCACGCCGCGGCTGATGAGCTCCATCGTGCCCGCGACGCGGTCGTAGACGAACACGTTCTCCAGCCCATTGGTCGGTTCGGGCACGAGGTTGGTCGCCTGCGAGGAGAAGGCGGCGAAGCGCCCGTCGCCGCTGATGCTGGAGGCGAAGCTGCCGACCTGACTCGGCCGGTTACCCGGCACGCCGGCCGGTGATTTGCTGACCAGCTCCGAGGTGACCTGGTCGAGGTCGCGCGCGTAGATCTGCGAGCGATCCACCTGCATCGTTGGGGATACGAGGTCGAGGGCGTTCGAGGTGTAGGTCGCCGACGTGCCGTCCGCATTGACGGCTGGGCCGACGCTCCGGCCCTCGGCGGCGTAGCCGCGCGCGTTCTGACTGAGCAGAAAAATCGCCCGCTCCAACGCCTCGGCACCCGCCGGGGCCGAGCCGACAGCGGCGGCAACCGCGAGCACCAACCCGTGGAAAACCCGCCGACCGCGTGCGGAGACGGCTGCAGATGCTATCCCGGTGACTACACGCGCCTCCGTACTCATGAACCCTCGACCACGTCCGCGGGCAGCAGTTTCGTTGAACGCGCTCCTCTATGTCAAGGATCAAGGGGAAAGTCCACGCGCCTGTGCGGGTGCTGCCGGGCACGCGAACGGGCCAGGCGGGCGCACCCGATGCACTCGGGCGCCCCGCGCCGCCGGTCAGGCGAGCCCTTCGACCAGGGCGGTGCTGAGATAGCGCTCGGCCGCGCTCGCCAGGATGGCGACGATGAGCTTGCCGCGGTTTTCCGGGCGCGCGCCGATCTGCAGCGCCGCCCACACTGCGGCACCGCTCGAGATCCCGCAGGGGATGCCTTCCTCGCGGCCGACGCGCCGCGCGGTGGCGAGCGCGTCGTCGTCGGTCACCGTGACGACCTCATCGATGACGCCGGTGTTGAGAATGGCGGGCACGAAACCCGCGCCGATGCCCTGGATCCCGTGGCGACCCGGTTGTCCGCCGGAGAGCACCGCCGAGGTGCTCGGCTCGACGGCGACGGCGCGAAACTCCGGCTTGCGCTTCTTGATCACCTCCGCGACGCCCGTGATCGTACCGCCGGTTCCGACGCCGCTGATCAAGATGTCGACGCGCCCGTCGGTGTCGCCCCAGATCTCCTCCGCCGTCGTGCGGCGGTGGATCTCCGGGTTGGCGGGATTCTGGAATTGCTGCGGAATGAACGCTTTGGCGTGCTGGCGCGCCAGGTCCTCCGCTTTGCGAATGGCGCCGGTCATGCCCTCGGCGGCGGGAGTCAAGACCAACTCGGCGCCGAGGAAGCGCAGCAGCTTGCGGCGCTCCATGCTCATCGAGTCCGGCATGGTGAGGATCAGTCGGTAGCCGCGCGCGGCGCACACGAAGGCGAGCGCGATACCGGTGTTGCCGCTAGTCGGCTCGATGATGACCGTGTCGGCGTCGAGCCGCCCGGCGCGCTCCGCGTTGTCGATCATGCTGACGCCGATGCGGTCCTTCACGCTGGAGAGCGGGTTGAAGAACTCGCACTTGGCATAGATCTCCGCGCCGCATCCTTCCGCCACCCGGTTCAAGCGGATCAACGGCGTACGGCCAATCGTTTCGGTGATGTCCTTGTACAGACGCGCCATGCTGTGGCTCCCTCGGGGACTGCGGGCGCCGCGGTCAGGCGGCAGCCAGCCGTTGTCTGAGCAACTCGTTCACCTTCTGCGGATTGGCTTTTCCCTCCGTCGCCTTCATGACCTGGCCGACGAAGAAGCCGAAGAGTTTGTCCTTCCCGGCCCGGAATTCCGCCACCTTGTCGGCGTTCGCCGCCAACACGGCGGCGATCGCGGCGTCGATCGCACCGGTGTCGGTCACCTGGCTGAGCCCCTGCTCCGCCACGATCGCGTCGGGCGCCTGGCCGGTCTCGACCATCTGCTCGAACACGGCCTTGGCCATCTTGCCGCTGATCGTCGCGTCGTCGATGCGCGCCACGAGCCCGGCGAGCTGGGCCGGGGAAACCGGCCAGGTGCGGATCACCAGAGCCTCGTCGAGCTTCCGCTCGCGCACCAGCCGCAGCAGGTCGCCCATCATCCAGTTGCTGATCGCCTTGGGGTTGGCATGGATACCGACCGCCGCTTCGAAGTAGTCCGCGAGGTCCTTGCGGGCGGTCAGCACCTCGGCATCGTAGGCCGGCAGGCCGTAGCGTCGGACGAAGCGCGCGCGGCGGGCGTCGGGCAGCTCGGGCATACCCGCCGCCACCTGTGCCACCCACGCGGGCGAGACCGCCAGCGGCAGCAGATCGGGCTCCGGGAAATAGCGATAGTCGTGAGCCGATTCCTTGCTGCGCATGGAGCGGGTCTCCTCGCGGTCGGGATCCCACAGGCGCGTCTCCTGCACGACGCGCTCGCCGTGCCTCACGAGATCGATCTGCCGCTCGATCTCGAACTCGATCGCGCGCTCCACGGCGCGAAATGAGTTCATGTTCTTGACCTCGGCCTTGGTGCCGAACTCGCGGGCACCGCGGCGGCGCACCGAGATGTTGGCGTCGCAGCGAAAGCTGCCCTCTTCCATGTTGCCGTCGCACACCTCGAGGTACTGGAGGATCGCGCGGAGCTTGCGCAGGTACGCCACCGCTTCGGCCGCGCTGCGGATGTCGGGCTCGCTGACGATCTCGAGCAGCGGTACGCCGCTACGGTTGTAGTCGACCAGGCTCGCGTCGCCGCACTGGTCGTGAATGTTCTTGCCGGTATCCTCTTCCATGTGGATGCGGGTGAGGCGGACGGACTTGTGCTCGCCGTCGACCTCGATGTCGACGCGCCCGCCGTGGCAGATCGGGCGCTCGTACTGCGTAATCTGGTAGCCCTTTGGCAAGTCCGGATAGAAATAATTCTTGCGCGCCCAGCGGCTGTCCGCGGCGATTTCGCAGTGGGTCGCCAGGCCGGCCTTGATCGCGTATTCGACCACGCGCTGGTTCAACACCGGCAACACGCCCGGCAGGCCGAGGCAGAGCGGGCACGTATGCGCGTTCGGCGCGGCGCCGAATTTCGCCGGGCAGCCGCAGAAGATCTTCGATTCGGTCAGCAGCTCGGCGTGCACTTCCAGGCCGATGACGGCCTCGTACTCTCCGTCGGGCGACTCCGGCATGCGCGCGGCGTGTGGTGCGTCGTTCATCATGGCATCGGCGAGCGGCGGTGCCACTCGGTGGACTGCTCGTATGCGTGCGCGGCGCGGAGCACGGTCGCCTCGTCGAGCGGCTTTCCCACCAGCTGCAAGCCGATCGGTAACCCGCGCTCGTCGAACCCGCACGGCAACGAGAGACCGGGCAGCCCCGCCAGGTTGATCGAGATCGTGAAGATGTCGGCGAGGTACATCGCCAAAGGGTCGGTGATCTTCTCGCCTAGCGCGAACGCGGTGGTCGGCGCCGTGGGCGTGACGATCGCATCGCAGCGCTCGAAGACGCGCTCGAAATCGCGCCGGATCAGCGTGCGGACGCGCTGCGCTTTGAGATAGTACGCATCGTAATAACCGGCCGAGAGCGCGTATGTGCCGAGCATGATGCGACGCTTCACTTCGGCGCCGAACCCGGCCGCCCGCGTGTGCCGATACATGTCGAGCAGCCCGCGACCGGGATCAACGCGCAAGCCGTAGCGCGTGCCGTCGTAGCGCGCCAGGTTCGAGCTCGCCTCCGCGGTGGCGATCAGGTAGTAGGTCGCGACCGCGTATTCCGTGTGCGGCAGCGACACCTCGTCGACCGCCGCGCCGAGCGATTCCAGCTGCTTCACGGCGGCGCGCACCGCGCCCGCAACCTCGGGCGACATGCCTTCGACGAAGTACTCCTTCGGCAGTCCCAGCCGCAGCCCCTTCAGATCGCCGCCGAGCGCACCGACGTAGTCCGGCACCGGCTGTGGCACCGAGGTCGAATCGAGCGGGTCATGCCCGGCGATGGCGGCGAGGAGGTGCGCGCAGTCGCGCACCGTGCGCGCCATCGGCCCCACTTGATCGAGCGAGGATGCGTAGGCGATCACCCCGTAGCGGCTGACGCGGCCGTAGGTCGGTTTCAGGCCCACGATGCCGCAGTGCGCGGCCGGTTGGCGAATGGACCCCCCGGTGTCGGTGCCGAGCGCGCCGAGCACCTGCCGGGCTGCCACGGCCGCCGCCGAGCCGCCCGAAGAGCCGCCCGGCACGCGATCGGTGTCCCACGGATTGCGGGTCGGACCGTACGCCGAGTTCTCGTTCGACGAGCCCATCGCGAACTCGTCGCAGTTCGCCTTGCCCACGCAGACCGCGCCTGCAGCGCGCAGTCGGCGCATGACCGTCGCGTCGTACGGCGCGACATAAGACTCGAGGATCCGCGAGCCGGCCGTCGTGCGGATGCCCGTCGTATTGATGACGTCCTTGATCGCCAGCGGGATGCCGTCGAGCGCGCCGTGCGGCGCGCCGGCCGCGTAGCGGGCATCGGCGGCGCGCGCTTCGGCGAGGGCGAGCTCCGGCGTGACGGTGATGAAGCTGTGCACCGCGGGCTCCGTCGCCTCGATGCGGGCGAGCGCGGCGCGCGCCAGCTCCTCGGCGGAGACCGCGCGCGCGCGCAGGCGCTCGTGCGCCTCGGCGATCGTCAGGTCGGTGAGCGCGCTCATTCCCACTGCGGGTGGACAGTCACGAGACGCTCGGCTGGTTCCGCCGACCGCGCCGCCCGTGCGGGCGCCGATCGGCGGACGGTGGGGCAGGGGGGCCGCCGCGGCCCATCGGTGCCGAGCGGCGATGGCCCTCGTATATACGCGTCGCGCGGATTCACGCCGGCTATTCGATGATCTTCGGAACTTTGAAGAACGCGCCTTCGCGAGCCGGGCTATTGGCCAGCCAGTCCTCGGTGGCGGAAGCCGTCGTCACCGCGTCATCGCGAAATGCCGTGGTCACGGGCGCGATGTGCGCCGTCGGTTCGACGCCGGCGACGTCCACTTCGCCGAGGGTGCGGAAGGCGGCGAGGATGTGGTCGAGTTGCGCGGTAAATGCCGCCTCTTCCTCTGAACTGAGCGGAAGGCGCGCCAGCCGCGCGATGTGCCGCACGTCATCGCGCGTGATGGCCATGCTCGCGAGCTACCATAGGGGGGTAAGCGGTTCAACGCGACGCCGCGGTGCTGTGCGCCTCCGATCCGCCTGCGGCGCGGCGCGCGAGCCCGATTTGCCTGCGCCGGCGCTGCCGCATAGCGTGGCGCTCCACGGCAGGGGAGAGCGGATGGCATTCACCGAGTACGCGGACTACGACGGCGTTGGGCTCGCGGAACTCGTGCGGCGCGGGGAGCTCACGCCGGAAGAGCTCGCCGGCGAAGCGATCGCCCGCATCGAGCGCAGCAACGAGGCGCTCAACGCGGTCGTGTGCAAGCTCTACGAGCGCGGCCGCGCCGTCGCCGCACGGCCCGGCGACGGACCGTTCCGCGGCGTGCCGTTCCTCCTGAAGGACATCCTCGGGAATTGGGCCGGTGTGCCGACCCGTGCGGGTTCGCGCTTCCTCGCCGGCGCACCGGCCGCGGCGCACGATGACACGCTGGTAAAGCGATTCCTCGCGGCCGGCCTGGTGCCGCTCGGCAAGACCAATGTGCCCGAGTTCGGACTCTTGCCGACAACCGAGTCGCGCTTGTACGGCGCCGCCCGCAATCCATGGCGGCTGGATCTCTCCACCGGTGGCTCGAGCGGCGGCTCGGCGGCGGCGGTGGCGGCGGGCATGGTGCCGGTCGCTCATGCGAACGACGGCGGCGGCTCGATCCGCATTCCCGCGTCCTGCTGCGGCGTGGTCGGCCTGAAGCCGAGCCGCGCCCGCAACCCGCTCGGGCCGCTGTGGGGCGACATCATGAGCGGATTGGTCGTCGAGCACATCGTGAGCCGAACGGTGCGCGACACCGCAGTCATGCTCGATTGCACCTCCGGGGCGGACATCGGCGATCCGTACATGGTCGCGCCGCCGGAGCGCCCCTTCGCCGCCGCGCTGGACGGCCTGCCGGGCCCGCTCCGCATCGCGTTTTCCACCGCGACTCTCGCTGGCGCGAACGTGGACGCCGAGTGCGTCGCCGCGGTCGAGGCCACTGCACACTTGTGCGCGCAGCTCGGCCATCATGTCAGCGAGGCCGCGCCGCCCATCGACAGCCACGAGCTGACGGCCGCCTTTCTGACCATGTGGTACGCCGGCCACGCGATGAGCCTCGACAGCGTGGCGGCGGCGAGCGGGCAAGCGCTGCGCGAAAGCGAGGTCGAGGGGCTCACATGGGGCATTTACGAGCAGGGGCGGCGGATCACCGCGGCGCAGTACCTCACCGCCGTCGCCGCGGTACAGCGCGCCGGCCGCGCGGTGGGCGCCTTCCATGCGACATACGACTGCTGGCTGACCAGCACGCTCGGGGCGCCGCCGCTACGCCTCGGCACGATCGATATCGACGAACGCGACCCGATGGTCGCGTTCGCGCCCATCATCAACTACGTGCCGTTTACGCCACTGCAGAACCTCACCGGGCAACCGGCCATTTCGCTACCGCTGCATTCGACTGCGGAGGGCGTGCCGGTGGGCGTGATGTTCAGCGCGCGGTTCGGCGACGAGTTCACGCTGCTGGCGCTCGCCGCACAGCTGGAGCGCGCGCGCCCGTGGCGCACCCGTCGCCCGGCGGTTTGGAGCTGACTCCAGCATCGCGCGCTGCGCTCTCGCGCTGGGGGGCTGCCGACGGCGCTGGTCGTACATGTGATACGTAGCCGGCGCATGTCTTATCGGATCTATCTCCGCGCGCAATGAACGCACGGACATATGTGCGATTGGTGCAGGCGCTGTGAACCGGATCGCGGCGCGGAGTCACAACTTCGCGAAGATTCGCAGCAAACAGGATCCGCCGTGCATCTCCGCCGGTACGATGAAACGATCCACGGCAGCGCGCTGCCAAGATGTCGATACGCTGTGGCTGAATGATGCGTGCGCAACTCTGCGTGCCGGGATCGCGTGGGGTGTGTAAGCTTTGGGGGTGAAGCGGAAGTATTTGCATGCGTGAGGGCGCGGTCTCGCTCGGAGCGGGAAACGCTCCGCCGGTACGAAAGTTGCGGGATGCGACCCGGCTACTGGCGCAAGGTTGGTTGAGATCTGAATAGCACCACATAACCGCGTGAGTTTCGCCCGCTGTGGCGGCCGCGTGGTGGATGCGTCGGGCGCGTAGGTGCGCTCGTCATTGGTACGAACGGCACCGGAGGTGTGTCCTCGTGCCCAGCGGCCGGGAGGTAAAGCGGCTCGTTGGGCGGAGCTGTGCCGTGTCTGCCGGTCCGCGGCCGCCGGCGATGCCGTGCGGAGGCGAGGGGCCTGATTTTCGAGTGGCGTGGTACGTGGTCGAAACGCAGCGGCATCGCGAAGCGGTGGCGTGCGCGATGTTGAGTGAGCGCGGGATTCCGGCGTACTTGCCGCGCGTCGAGCAGTGGCCGCGGCCGGCGGTCGGCTCGGCGGTGGCGCCGATGTTCCCGGGCTACCTGTTCGTGCGCGTGGAGCTCGACGGCGCAGCGCACCGCGTGGTGCGCACCAACGGCGTGAAGGCTTTCGTCGCGTTCGGCGGCGAGGCCGTGCCGGTGGGGGACGAGGTCATCGATTTTCTGCGCGACCGCGAAGACGAGCACGGCTTGATTCGCTGCGGACCCGCCGCGGTGGAACGCGCATGTGTACGCATCGTGGACGGTCCGTTCCGCGGGCTCACCGCCGTCGTGACGGAGCGGCTGACCGGCCGCGACCGCGTGCGGGTGTTGATGGAGATCCTGCAACGACAGACCACCGTCGAGTTGCCGGAGCGGTGGGTGAGGAGGCTGTGATGGGCGTTCGCCTGCATGGATACGGAGCGGTGTTGGTCGCGGGGCTCGCGGCCGCGTGCGGGAGCTCGCGGCCGCCGAATCCGCCTCCGCCGCCGCCGGCGCCGGGTCCATATGTCATCCAGCCGGGCGACACGCTGACGCTGCGCTTCGAGCGCAATCCGGAGCTCAACGAGGACGCGCTGATCGTGCGCCCGGACGGAATGATCACGCCACAGATGATCGACGAGGTGCGCGCCGCCGGCCTGACCGCGCCCGAGCTCGGCGGCGAATTGCAGCGGCGCTATGCGGCCGAGCTCACCCACCCCGAGGTCAACGTCGGGGTGAAGACCTTCACCAAGCATCGCGTGTCCGTGGCCGGCGAAGTCTCGGACCCCGGCGTGCAGCCGTACCTGGACGGCCTCACGTTGTCGCAGGCGATCCACCACGCCGGCGGTTTTCTGAAGACCGCGAACCGCGAACAGGTGGTGGTGATCCGCCGCAATGCGGACGGGCGGGTGAGCGGTCACGCGGTTGACCTCGAGCCGGTGGAATCGGGTGACGCGCCCGAAAACGACGTGGCGCTGCAGCCGCTGGATCAGGTGTACGTGCCGAAGTCGGCGATCGCGAACGTGAACGTCGTGGTCGAGCAGTACATCCGCAACAACGTCCCGGTGAACAGCCTGGGCGTCGGCATCACGCCATTTTGATGGAGGCAGTATGCGCGATGTGGAGTTGCTGACCTGGCGCGATGTCGCCGCGGCGCTGCGCCGGCGCCGCGGGCTGATCTGGCGCGTGGGCGCAGCCGGCATGGTGCTGATGGCGCTGGTCGCGTTTGCGCTCCCGCCGAAGTACCGCGCCGAAGCCACCTTGCTGGTGACGGCGACGCGGACGCGCTCCATCTCGCCCGATGCCGAGGCGCTGCCGCTGCTCGATCGCGTGACCGAGGAGGATCTGAACTCGCAAGCCGAGCTCCTGCGCAGTCCCGCACTGATTCGGCAAGTGCTCGCGCCACAAGTGGCAGAGGGGAAGATGCCGACTCACGGGGTGCTGAGCCGCGTGCTCGCGATGCCCCGCGAGGCGGGACGGGCGCTGTACCGAATGCTGCACGGCGTTCCCGCGCCGAACCCGCTCGACGAGTGGGTGGCGGACGTGCATGACCACTTGTACGTCGGGTTGGTCAAGAAGACGAACCTGATCGAGGTCGCGTACCGCCAGCGCGGCGTCGATCCCGCCTGGGCCAGCGCGCTGGTCAACTCGTTGGTCGACGGCGCAATTCGCCAGCAGGTTGCCGCCGGGCAGCAGAGTGAAGCGACGCAGTTCTTCCACGAGCAGCGCCGCCTGCAGGTCGACCGCGTGCAGCAGGCCGAGGCCGCGAAGCGCGAATTCTTCGCGCGCGAGGGCCTGGATGCAGTGCCGGAGCAGCGCACGCTGTTGCGCACGCGGTTGCACGAGCTCACGGTCAGTGCGCAGGACACCGAGGCCGCTCTGGCCAGTGTGCAGGCGCGCGCCGCGAGCCTGGAGCGCGAGATTGCGCGTCACCCGGAGACGGTGGCCAAGGAGGTGCGGCGCGCGCAGAACCAGTCGGTCCAGTTCATCAAGCCGCGCGTGCTGGACAAAGAGTTTCAGCGCAACGAGCTGCTCTCGAAGTACACGCGCAACAACAGTCGCGTGCAGGATGTCGAACGCGAGCTGCGGCTCGCCAAACGCCGGCTCGCGGCCGAGCCGGCGACGGTGGCCGAGACGACCACCGCGATGAATCCCACGCACCAGTTGCTGGAGTCGGCGCTGGCCGAATCGACGGTCGAGACCGCGGCTCTGCAGGCGCGGGTGGACGCCCTGCGCGCGCACATGGATGCTACACGCGCCGCGATCGCGCATTTCGACGGCGTCGCCGCCGAGCACAGCCGGCTCGAGCAGGAGCTGGTCGCGGCCAACGAGGCGTTCGCCACCTACACGCGCAAGCAGGAGCAGGCGCGGCTCGGCAGTGCGCTCGACGCTTCGCGCATCGTCAACGTCGCCGTCGTCGAGCCGGCGCGGGTACCGGACAGCCCGGAGCGCTCGCACGGCTTGATCCTCGTCGTGCTGGCCGGCCTCCTCAGCATCGGCCTCGGCGTGGCCGCCGCGCTCGGCTCCGAGCTGCTCGATCCCGCGGTGCGGAGCGCCCGCGATGCGGAGATAGCGGCGGGTGCACCGGTACTCGCCGAGGTGCCGGGATGACGGCGATCTACGCGGCGCATTTCGGGCTCGACGCCGATCCATTCTCGCTCTCACCCGATCCCGATTTCCTCTACGAAAGCCCGGCGCACAGCGAAGCGCTGGCCGGCTTGCGCCTGGCGCTGGCGAGCCGGCGCGGGCTGGCGACGCTGATCGGCGAGGTCGGGACCGGCAAGACGACGCTGCTATACGCGTTGCTGCGCGATCTCGAGCCGGCGGTGCGCACGGCATATCTCGCGAACACCAAGCTGTCGTTCGACGAGCTGTTGCGACAGGCGCTGGCGGATTTCGGCGTGCCCGCGCCGGCGCCCGACCGCTTGACGCTGCTCGAAGCGTTCCAGGGATTCCTGCGGCAGAGCGACACCGAAGGGGCGATCGCCGCGTTGATCATTGACGAGGCGCAGAACCTCGACGCGGATACGTTCGAGCATCTCCGGCTGCTCACGAACTTCGAGACCTATTCCACCAAGCTGTTGCAGATCGTGCTCGTCGGCCAACCGGAACTGGCCGTGGCGCTCGGCCGTGACGAGCTGCGGCAAGT
>JBFXHX010000010.1:5657-25410 GCA_050176585.1 Binatia bacterium | reverse complement strand
ACCCGGCCGGCGACGCTGCGGCGCATCCGCGATGCGAACCGCAGGGTGCTTCACGACGATCGCATCACCGCCGGCGACGTGCTGCGCCTGCCGAGCGCCGGTTTGCGTGCGGCGACAGGAGGGCGGGGATGAGCAATTACATGCGGGCGCTCAGGCGGCACGCGGAGAACCATTTGCCGAAGCAGACGGCCGCGCTCTCGGCCGCGGTGCGCCGGGTCACGCGCGAAGCGGGGGAGATCGCCGCGCTGCGCCTCGCGCCCGTGCCGGCGGCATCGGAGCGTGCCGTGGGCGCCACAGCGGAGCTGCTCGACCGGCTGCGCGCGCCCGCCGCACAGGGCGGACCGGCGCGGGTGCTGGTGTTCGTCCCGGTGCAGACCGCCGGCGCGGCGCGCGCGGTCGTGGACGGGCTCGCGGCGCGCGGCCGCGACCTCGGCTTGTCGCTCGCCGTGGCCGAGCTGATCCGACACGGCGGTGCCGCCATGCTGACCGCGCGCCGCCCGGGCATCGACGTACCGGCGCGCGCGGTGGAGCTCGATGGGCCAGGCCTCGGGCGCGGGCTCGCCGACTGGCTCGGCGGCTGCGCCGCGGCGCCGCTGGTCCTCATCGAGGGGCCGGCCGCTCTGGCAGCCGTTGACGGGCTGTTGCTCGGCGCCGCGTGCGACGGCGTCGTGCTGGTCGCCGAGACCGGTCGAACCGAACGCGCGGCTTTGCGCACGGCTGCTGATCGCGCGCGCGCCGCCGGCTGCCGCGTGCTCGGGGTGGTGCTGACAGCCGCCGCGCGCTGATCCACAGCGCGCGCGGTTGAGCCGGGCGCGGTCCGCGATGCGGCGCCCGGCGCCGTTTGTCGTCCAGCGCCATTCCCAGCGGAGGAACGGCATGGGTTCTGCCGCGCCGCGCGGACGATCCGCAACAAGGGAGGAACGGATGACCAAGCGACGTCAACTGCTTCTGGGCGCCCTCGGCGCGACTGACCTCGCGCTCGTGCTGGGCGCGTTCATCGTCGCCGCCAGCGCGATTAGCGGCACGCCCCAGCTGTCGCGCTTGCTCGAGCATGAGCTCAGCCTGCGGGATGCGCTGCTGCTCGCCGGATATCTCGCCTACTGGCGGGTCACGTTGGTCTGGTGCGGCCTGTACGGCTCGTACCGGCTGGCCAGCCCGGAACGCGAGGTTCGCGATCTGGGGTTCGCGACCGCACTCGCGGTGGCGCCGCTGCCCGTGATGGCGGCGCTGTTTGATTACCCGCAGTTCGGCTTCGTGTTCGCCGGCTTCTACGGGGCACTGAGCCTGGCCGGCCTCGCCGCCGGCCGCCGCGCGTTGCGCGGTGTGGCCGGGCTGGTGCGCCGTGCTGGGCGGAACCTGCGGGACGTGGTGATCGCCGGCGATGGGCCCGCCGCGCTGGCGGCTGCGCGCGATCTCGCCGGACGCAGCGGTCTCGGCTACCGCGTCGTCGAGTTGATCGACGCGGCCGGACGGGGCGCGACGCCGGCGGTGCGTGCGCAGGCGGCGCTGACCCGACTGGAGACGGTCCTCGACCGCCAGCCGATCGATGAGGTGTTCCTCGCGTTTCCCCTCGATGGCTCGCAACCCATCGTGACCACAATGGTCTCGCTTTGCGAGGAGCAGGGCGTCCTGGTGCGGCTGATCGCCGACCTGCGCGTCGCGCCGCGCGCCTGGACCGCCATCGACAACCTCGTCGGCCATCCGGTGGTCACCATCGGCAGCGGGCCGACGGACGCCGTGCTGCTGGCCGCCAAGCGCGCGATCGACCTGATCGGCGCCGCCGTCGGCTTGGCCGTCCTCGCCCCGGTGCTGCTGCTGATCGCGCTGGCGATCAAGCTCGATTCGCCGGGGTCGGTGCTATTCGCGCAAGAGCGGATCGGCCAGAACCGCCGGCGTTTTCGCGCCTACAAGTTCCGCACGATGGTGCCGGACGCCGAGCAATTGCAGCAGCACCTCGAGTCCCGCAACGAGGCGCAGGGCCCGGTGTTCAAGATCAAGGAAGACCCGCGGATCACCCGCCTGGGCCGCTGGCTGCGGGCCACCAGCCTCGACGAGCTGCCCCAGCTGCTCAACGTGCTGAAGGGCGAAATGAGCCTCGTCGGGCCGCGGCCGCTGCCGGTCCGCGACGTCGAGCGCATCGACGTGCGCTGGCACAAGCGCCGCTTCAGCGTGAAGCCGGGTATCACCTGTCTCTGGCAAGTGGACCACCGCACGCCCGAGTTCGACGCGTGGGTCCGCGCCGACATGGAATACATCGACAACTGGTCCCTCGGCCTCGACCTGAAGATCCTGGCGAAAACCCTTCCGGCCGTGCTGTCGCGGCAGAACGCCTACTGAGCATGCCGCACGAGTACGAGAGCCCCTTAGCGCCGGAAGCGCGCGCCCGAGCAGCCCCATCCGCTGTGGCGTCCGCGAGCTCGACGCGCGATTCGCAGCCGGAGCGCATCATCGTCGCATACTTCACGCTGCTGCCGCTGCTCTGGGCGCTCGGCTTGCTGTTGCCGCTCGCGGTGCTGATGGTGTTCGGCCTGCTCCTGCGCGTGCGCTCGCGCCGGGCGTACTGGCTCGCCTGGCCGTGGTTCGCCGTCGGCATCTGCCAGCTCGCCTCCAGCGCCGTGAACGTCGTCGCCGCCGGACAGCCGATCATCGTCGTCCCGCGGCACGCGCTGGCGAGCTACGTGCTCGGCTGGATCATGCTCGGCGCCTGTATCGCGATCGGCGCCAGCGGGACGGTGCGCCCCGCGGCGCTGCTGCGCGCGACGGCCCGGGTGGGCTTCTACTGCGTCGGCCTGGCGGGCGTGCTCTACATCCTCGCCGTCGTCCAGGGTGAGCGCTACCTGCATGTGCTCACGCCGATCGGGCGTTTGATGCCGGTCACCTTGCCGTCGACGTCCTTCTTCTTCGGCATGCTGCTGTACAATTGGGAGGAGCTCTTCGGGGTGCTGCTGCCGCGCCTGTCGCTCCTGTTTCCGTGGACGACTGCGATGGGATTCGGGGGACTCTGCTTGGTGTGGGTCACGGCCAACCAGCCCGACGCGCGCAAGCGCCGGTGGGCCATGGCGAGCGGCGTATTCATGGTCATCGCGAGCATGAGCCGGCTTGCGGCCCTCGCCCTCGCGCTGAGCGCGGCGCTGCGGTTCGCGCTGGCGCTCAGCCGTCCGGTGCAAGTCTTGCTGGCCGCGTTTGCGCTGGTGCTCGGCGCGGCCGTGGGGCTGGTCGGCACGCTCGCGGAGGGCTCGCCGCTCGCGGCGGTGAAAATGCTGAGCGAACGCTTCGACAACCTGCGCCCCAGTGCCACGCAGTCTCGCGATCGGGTGTACGAGCAGACTCGCGCCGGGCTCGCCGAGGCGCCGCTGGCTGGGCACGGGTGGCCCGGCGAGCCGGTGTACCCCAAGGATTACCCCCAGGTGATGCAAGGCGATGGGACGATGGTGCCGGGCAGCCATTCGAGCTACCTCGGCCTGGTCTACCTCGGCGGCGTGATGACGCTGGCGGCGTTTCTCTTCGCGCTGCTGCGCACCACCTGGCTCGTGCTGCGCGCCGCCGGCCCGCCGGCGTTGCGCCTCAATACCGCCGTGCTGCTCGGCGTCTTCGCGGTGACCGGCATCGGCGAGGGACTCTACAGCCTGGTCGTGCCGACCCTGTACGCGTTCCTGTGGCTCGGGGCGGCGCTCCGCGAGTTGACCGCCGGCGCGCCCGCTCCTGTGCCGGCGGCGCTCGCGCCGCTCCGAGCCTGGGCGCCCGCCACATGACCACCATCGCAAACGGATGCGATGCGGGCGCGCTGCCGCGCCCGCTGACGATCCTGCGGCGCGCGCGCGTGCCGGCGAGCGAGGTTCGCTTGTCCGTCGTCGTGCCGAGCTACGACACCGCCGCCTTCGTGCGGCAGACCCTCGACGCGCTGTTCGCGCAGACGGTGAGGGATATCGAAGTCATCGCAGTCGACGACGGCTCGCGCGACGCCAGCCTCGCGGTGCTGGCCGAGATCGAAGAGCCGCGTCTCACGGTGGTCGCACAGCCCAATCGGGGATTGGCCGGCGCGCGCAACACGGGCGTGCTGCTCGCGCGGGGCGCCGCGGTCGGCTTCTGCGATGCCGACGATCTCTGGTATCCGCGCAAGGCCGAGCGCCATCTCGCGGTGCTCGCCGCCGAGCCCGACGTCGGACTGACGTTTTCCTATTCCGCCTACATCGACGAGCGCGGCGCGCGCACGGGACAGTATCTGATCTCCCGTTGCGCGCGCCCCTCCGCCCGCGACCTGATCCGCCGCAACCACGTCGGCAACGGCAGCACCGTGGTGGCGCGGCGCGCGGTGTTCACGCGCGCCGGGCTCTTCGACGAGTCGATCGGCAGTTGCGAGGACTTCGAGATGTGGGTGCGGGCTGCGGCGTGCTCCGGATACGGCGCGCGCCTGCTGCCCGAAGTGCTGACCGCCTACCGGGTGCGCAGCGGCAGCATGTCGACGACCTACGACGACTTCGTGCGCGGCTATGCGCGCGCGCTCGGGCGCTTTCGGACCTACGTACCCGGCTTCACCGCCGCCGAGGCGGCGCGCAGCTATGCGGAGGGCCTGCGCATCGCCAGCCGCAAGGCGTTCTCCCACGGCGACGTGGACACGTCCCGCCGGCTGCTCGCGGCGGCGTTGCGCGCCGCGCCGACGCTGCCGGTGCGCGATCTGCGCGCGCTCGGCATGGTGGCGCTGCACGCCGGCGCGTGGCCGCTGCCCCCTGGCGGCCGCACGCGCCTCTATCGCGCGGTGCGCGGGGCCATGCGCGTCGTGTTCCGGGCCATGCCGGCGCTGGCGGCGGATTCCAGGAGCGATATTGCGCGATGACGGCGAGTCCACTCGAAATCTTATACATCGGCGGGTTCGGCCGCAGCGGCAGCACGCTCGTCGAGCGCTGCCTGGGCCAGCTAGACGGCTTCTGCGCCGCCGGCGAGCTGCGCCACCTGTGGGACCGGGGCGTGATCCACAACCAGCTGTGCGGTTGTAAGCAGCCGTTTGAAGACTGCGGCTTCTGGCGCGAGGTCGGGCGCGAGGCGTTTGGCGGCTTCGACCGGGTGGACGGCCGCGAGCTCATGGCGCTGTCGAGTCGCGTGACCCGCACGCGCCACATTCCGTATCTGGCGCTGCGCGGATCGGCGGTGTTTCGCGCCGAGTACGATCGCTTCGCGGCGGTGCTGCTGCCGCTCTATCGCGCGATCCAGCGGGCCTCCGGGTGCCGGTGGCTGATCGACTCCTCGAAGGAGCCCGCCTACGCGTTCGCGCTGGCGCGACTGCCCGGCGTGCGCTTGTCGGTCGTGCACCTGGTCCGCGACAGCCGCGCGGTCGCCTTCGCGTGGATGAAGCGCAAGGAGATCCCCGACGTCCACTGGAAGCGCGCCTACATGCACCGCTACTCGGCGGCGCAGAGCGCGGCCTGGTGGGTGGCATTCAACAGCCTGTGTCACGCGTTCCGCTATCGCGCCGCGCGCTACGTGCGCGTGTACTACGAGGATTTCGCGCGCGATCCGGCGCGGGTCCTCACCCGGATCCTGGTCGCCCTCGGCGAGCCGACCGCGCTGCCGTTCCTGCGCGGTCGCACGCTGACGCTCGCGCCCAATCACACCGCGTCCGGCAACCCGAGCCGTTTCCTCGTCGGCGAGGTGGAGGTGCGCCCCGACGAGGAGTGGCGCACGGCGATGGCCACGCGTGCCCGCCGGCTGGTCACCGCGTGCACTTTGCCGCACCTGCTCGGGTACGGGTACCGCGTTGGATAAGGCATTAGTCGCGGGGTTAGGGGCCCTGAGGTGAACGAGGTTGTCAGGCTGTGACGCGGTTAGGCTATTGCGCCGTCATGGTCTGAGCTCGCGCCTCGGCGACGCGGTTAGCCCACGCGGTAATTGCTCGGCAGCGCTTGTCGCCCTACGTCCCTCCGGTTGCGGCGTACGAACCTCATAGCCGAGGCGTCTGCTTCCGCCCTAGCCCGTAACCCCGTGACCCCGTAACCCCTGAACGCCTTGGCATCTGCATGAGCACTGTACTCCCAGACGGCTCTGTCACACGGCCGCGCGGCCGCTGGTTCGAGCTCTCGGTCGCGCAGCGCGGTCCCGCGTTGCTGCTGCTCGGGCGCGGCGTGCAGCTCGGCAACGGCCTGCTGCTCTCGATCGCGCTCGTGCACCGCTTCGGCCTCGCCACCGTCGGCGCGTTCGCGCTCGGCATTGCGGCGGTGAACATCCTGGCCACGGTCTGCGCACTCGGGCTCGGCGCCTATCTCCCGCGGCTGAAGCAGTCGCATGGGCAGTCGTGCTGCGCGGCGCTGGTGTTGTTTCTCGCGCAACTGCCGCTCGTGGTCCCCCTGCTCGCGGTGTACGCGGGCGTGCAAGCCGCGAGCCCGGAGGAGTGGCAGGTCATCTTTCTCGTCGCCCTCAGCGGATTCTTCATCGGCCTGCAGAACCTCGGCATGATGCTGTCGATCATGGTGCGCCGGTTCTACCCGGGGCTGGTCGCGCCGCTCTGCGAGACCGTCGGGGTGCTGATCGGGTGGCTCTACTGCAGCACCGCGCCGCAGCTCGCGATGGTGTTGCTGACCGCGCGCCTCGTGTCGGTGCTGGTCATCTGGACGGGGTTCCGGCTCGAGCGCCTGGAGCTCGCCCGCATCGCCCGGATCGGGCGCGACGGCGTGCGTTGGCTCGCCCCCGATCTGCTGGGCTTGCTCTCCGAGCAGGCCGCTCCGCTGTTGTTGGGGGTCTTCGTCTCGCGCGGCGAGCTCGGGGTGTTCCGCTTGTGCCAGCAGCTGCTGATGGCCGCGGACTCGCCCTGCTGGACGTATGTACAGGCGAACTACCCGCGGATGGTCGACAGCGGCCCGCGGTTCGTCGAACGCGTCCACGCCCAGGTTCGCCGCCTGGCCCTGGCTGTGGCGCTCGCGCTGGTCGTCGGGGCGACCGTGCTCGCGTACGCGTTCTTTCACGTGCCGCAGGTCGCGCCGCTGATGGCGATTCTCGCAGCCGCGCTGCTGTGGCGGTACAAGACCTATCTCTTCGGCCAAGCGCTGCGCGCCGTCGGCCGCGTCGGCGCGGTGACCTGGCTCGGCGCGGCGAAGCTCGCCATCGCCGTCGTGCTGATCAGCGCCGGCACCCACGCCGCGGGCGTGTGGGGCGCCGTCTGCGCGCTCGCGGTGTGCTCGCTGATCGCCGGCGTCGCCTACGAGCGCGTCTACCGCCGCTCGCTCTTACTGGAGGTGCAAGGATGATGAAGCCCCGCAACGGCTATCGGTTGGAATCGCGCGCCGTCGGGCGCGGCGCGCCCGTCATCGCGCGCACCGCTGCACCGCTGCCCAGTGTCGATCTCGCGCACGCCTATGCCGGCAAGCGCGTATTCATCACCGGCGGCCTGGGCTTCCTCGGCAGCACGCTGGCGCACCAGTTGTGCGGGTACGGTGCCGCGGTGACCGTCGTCGACTCGCTCGATCCGCGCTACGGCGGCAACGCGTTCAATCTCCGGAAGACCGCCGGCGAGCTGACCACGGTCGTGCACGAGCTGCGCGACATGGCCGTGGTGCGGCCCTACATCGAGTCGGCGGATTTCATCTTCCATCTCGCCGCCCAGGTGTCCTACATCGACAGCCTCAGCATTCCGCTCGAGGACCTGCTGATGAACGCGGGGCTGACGCTGCAGTTGCTCGAGGAGTGCCGCCGGCTGACCGCAAAACCGGTCGTGGTGTTCGCCTCCAGCCGCATGGTGGTGGGAAAGGTGCCCCAGCGCCTGGTCAGCGAGGACGTGCCGCCCAATCCGGTGAGCCTCTACGGCGTGCACAAGCTCGCCTCTGAGCGCTACTTGGCGATCTATCACCAGAACTTCGGCATCCCGACGCTGGCGCTGCGCATCACGAACCCATACGGCCCGCGCCAGCAGATCCACCACAACCGCTACTGCATGGTGGGCTGGTTCATACGTCAGGCGCTGGAGGGCCGCACCATCAAGGTGTTCGGCGATGGTTCGCAGCGGCGCGATTACATCTACATCGAAGACCTCGCCGAGGCCTTTCTGCGCTGCGCGCTGGCGCGCGGGGCAGTCGGGGGCGTGGTCAACGTGGGCTCGGGCGTGGCGACGCGCTTTCGCGATATGGTCGAGACCGTCGTCGACATGGTCGGGCGCGGGCGGGTGGAGTTCACGCCCTGGCCGCAGGACTACAAGAAGATCGAAACCGGCGACGTGGTCGCCGACCTTACGCGCCTGTACGAGCTCACCGGCTGGCGCGCGCGCGTGGATCTGCGCACGGGCATCGAGCGCACGGCGGAATACTACCGCACCCACTGGGCGCATTACGTGCGCGATGCCGACCCGCCGGCGCGCCGCTCCGCATAGACTGTCCACCGCCGGGAGGAGAACCCGTATGCAGCCAACTCTTCGCGTCGCCGTCATCGGGCCGCGCGGTATCCCGAGCTCGTACAGCGGCATCGAGCGGGTGACCGAGAGCCTCTACGGCGCGCTCGCCCAGCGCGGGCACGCCATCACCGTGTATTGCCGGCCAGAGTACGCGGGGCGCGCCCCCCATTACTACCGGGGCATCCGCCTGGTGCGGAGCCCGGCGGTGAACGGCCGGAGTCTCGGCACCGTGTCGCACGTGGTCACCAGCAGCGCGCATGCGACCCTGCGCGAGCGCTACGATCTGGTCCACCTGCACGCGCTCGCACCCGGGCTCGTGGCGCCGTGGTACCGCTGGATGGCGGTGCCGACCGTGGCCACCGTGCACGGCATCGACTGGCAGCGCGCGAAGTGGAAGGGGTTCGGCGCCAGTGTGCTGCGCCACGCGGAGCACTGGCTGGTGCGGCATGTCGACGAGATCATCACCGTGTCGCGCGATCTCGAGCGCTACTACCGCGACGCGTATGGCCGCGCGACGGCGCTCATCCCCAACGGCACGGAGGTGACCGGCGAGGACGCGGTGGATGCCGATCTCCTGGCCCGATTTCACCTGCGCCCGGGCGGCTACGTCCTGTTCGTCGCCAGGCTGGTGCCGGAGAAACGCGCCGAGGACCTGATCCGCGCTTTCGCGGCCGTGGAGACGCCGCTGCAGCTGGTGATCGTCGGGGACTCGAGCCACACCGACGGGTACGCGGCCGAGCTGCGGCGGCTCGCCGCTAGCGACGCGCGCGTCGTCTTCACCGGCGCCCAGCCCCGCGCGCACGTCGAAGCGCTCTTCCGCGGCGCGGCGCTGTTCGTGCTGCCGTCGGAGCTCGAAGGCATGTCGATGGCGCTGCTGCAGGCGCTCGAGATGGGCGTGCCGTCGATCGTCTCGGATCTGCCGGTGCACCTGCAGCTGCTGGAGCACATCGAGGGATACGATCTGTTTTTTGCGCCGGGCGACGTGTCGGCGCTGTGCGAGCGGCTGCGGCGCGCGCTCGCGGAGCCCGAGCGGTACCGCGCCGTCGCCGCGCGCGCGCAGGCGTATGTGCGGCGCGCGCATTCGTGGCCGGCGATCGCCGAGCAGACCGAGCGCGTGTATTACAGGGTGCTGCAACGCCGCGCCCGGGCGGGTCGCGCGCTGCCGCGCTGGTCGGACGAGCACGTGCGCTCGGCGGCGAGACAGGGCCAGTGATGACCGCGTCCATCTGCCCCCCACCCGCGCAGGTCCCGCCACTACCCGCACGGCCGGTCACCGATGCCGGCGTGGTGCGGCAAGCGCACATTGCGACCGGCGAGCTGCGCCTCTCCGTCGTCGTGCCCTGCTTCGACGTCGGCGCGCTGGCCGCCCACGCCGTGGCGTCCGCGCTCGCGCAGAGCATGGACGCGCTGGAGGTGATCGCGGTCGACGACGGGTCGACCGACGATACGCTACGCCACCTGCTCGGCATCGAGGATACGCGCGTGACCGTAGTGACCCAGGCGAATCGCGGGCTCGCCGCGGCGCGCAACACGGGCATTCGCCACGCGCGCGCACCGTTCATCGGATTTCTCGACGGCGACGATCTCTGGTTCCCCGACAAGGCCGCGAAGCATCTCTCGGTGATGGATGCCGAGCTCGACGTCGGGCTCACGTTCTCGCACTCGGCGTACCTCCATGAGGACGGCTCGCCGACCGGCCAGTATCTCATGTCGCGGTGCCGGCGGCCGACGACGCGCGATCTCGTCCGCCGCAATCACGTCGGCAACGGCAGCACGGCGATCGTGCGGCGCGAGTGCTTTGCGCGAGCCGGATTGTTCGACGAATCGCTGGCCAGCTGCGAAGACGCCGAGATGTGGACGCGCCTGTCCGTGTTCACACCACACGCGCTGCAGCTCGTGCCCGAGCCGCTGACCGGCTATCGCATCCGCGCCGCGAGCCAGATGCACACGTTCGACACCTACATCGCCGGCAGCCGCGATTACCTCGAACGCTACCGTGCCTACGTTCCGGGGTACACGGCGCGGCGCGCGCGGGAGACCTATGCGCGGCACCTGCGCGTGCTGAGCCGCAAGGCCTTCTCGAGCGGCCAGGTCGAGCTATCGCGGGCGATCCTCATCGAGGCCCTGCGCCACTCGCCGACCATGGCGATGCGCGACCTGCGCGCCTGTGCGATGGTCGGCCTGCACGCCTTGGCGCTGGCGCTTCCTCCGCGCGCGCGCCAGGCGCCATATCGCCTCGGCCGCCGCATGCTGCGCGGCGCGTACGCGCGGCTCGTCCGCGCGCCGGCCGCGCCCTGAGCGCGCGCCCGTTCTCACCGCTCACCTCTGCTTTGCGGGCATCCGCGCGCTACCACACGGGCCGCGGCCGCCGCGACCGCGCGCTCAGCGGCGCGCGGTGTCTCTCGTCCTCATGCGCTGGTTGCGTTGCATCGCGCCGCTACTCGCCGCGTGCGTGCTCTCCACGGCGGCTGTTCCAGCGGCCGCCCAGCACCGGGCGCGCACGGACTGCGTGGAGGCGACGCGCGACTGGCGCAAGTGGCCGTTCAGCCGCCGGTCGCCATGGAACCATCCGATCGGCAGCGGCGCCAAGTATGCAGTCGTGCCGCAGCTCACGTCGTATCCGATCGGCATTAATCACGACGGGCGGTGGACCACGTCGATCGTGATCGCGAAATCCACCGATCCGGTCGCGCGCATGCTGTTCAGCCCCAATTGGGGTGAGCACTCGGCGTGGAACTTTCTCGCCGGCGGCGGCAAGACCTGCGGCAATTCGGCTGGCGCGGAGCAGTCCCTGCTGCGCCACTCGGCACCCGAGCTCCCCACCACCGAGGGCAACTATTACTCGACCCTATCGGCGGCGCGCGATGACCGCTGGGTGTTGCCGCCGAGCTATCATTTGGCCAGCTGCGATTACCGCGGCACCTTTCGCCTGCCGCCGGGTACGTGCCCCTCGCCCGATACCGACGGCTTGCTCGCCGTGTTTCAACCCGACGGCTGGGTGCTCGACGTCTACGCTGCGGTGGTGACCTCCAAGGGCGACGTGGTCGGCACGATGGCGAGCTGGATCAACGCGCGCGGCGACGGCACGGGTTGGTGGAACGGCCGTCGCGCCAGCATGCTCCCGTCGTTCGCAGGGCTCATCCGCAAGGGCGAGATCGCCTCGGGGCGCATCCCCCATGCGCTCGCCGTGCAATTGCCCGCCCAGCTGCTGAAGAAAGAAGCGGTGTGGCCCGCCTATGCGTTCGATCGCGATTCGGGCTACTCCGGGTCGGTTCCCATGGGCGCGCTGCTCGCCATTCCCCCGGACGTGAACATCGAGACGCTCGGGTTGTCCAAGCGCGGCAAGGTGATCGCGCACGCGGCGCAGGATTACGGGCTCTACGTCGTCGACCGCGGCGGCGGGGGCATCACCATTCTCGCCGAGCTCGGCGATCGGGACGTTCGTTGGGAAGGGGGTGGCGAGCCGGCGTGGTGGCAGGACCTGGAAACGATCAAGCGCCACCTCCGACGCGTCACCAACAACACCGCTACCAATCGCGGCGGCGGCGGCGTGCTGCGCGCCCCGCTCCCTCCGCACCCGCGCCCGGACTGAGCAGTGCCGCGGCCCACGACCGCGCGCGATAGCCGCGCGCTTCGGTCCGCTGACCTCGCGCGGGAAAGATGCGTGCGCAGCGCTGAAGGCGGAGGCCCACGCGTTTATGCCGATCCCGGCGGAGCCGCGCCCTGGCCGCGACATGCCGCCGGTGTGAACAACCGCCGCGAAGCATGGAGCCGGCGCGATCCGATGTCACCACTCGCGCACCTTCAACTGTGGCGTCCGGCCGTGCCGCCGCGGGTGGAGGGTGCGGCGTACCAACGGCAGCCTGACGAGCCGCTCTGCAAAGGGACCGCTTTGTACGATTGACCCCATGCTTCATGTCTCATACATGCCGCGCCGAGGTGACCATGAAGCGGATGGAGATCTTGGCGGCGGCGCTGTTCGGCTGCGCTTTCGTCGCGGCCGGTTGTGGCGTGGATGTAGAAATCATCGCGGACGCGCGGGTGATCACCGGTGGAACGCAGAAGTTCGCGGTGAAGTTGGCGAACGTGTCCAACTGTCCGCTGGCGAGTCCCAGCGCAGCGTCGAATTCGTCCGCGGACTTCGTGCTCCTGCCCTTGATACCCGCAGCGCAAATCGCCGGCATCGCGGATATCTGCCTGCCCACCGGTGAGCCGGCCTATCCTCTATCGGCGCAGCTCGACGAGCACGCACAGTTTCCGGTGGAGGCGGCGCGCTCGGCGTTGTTGAGCTCCGCGCAGAACGCGCAGGCCGTGAGCTGCGCCGGCACCGGCGTCATCTGCGAGCCCATTCCCGGCATCCCGCTACCGTCCGGGGGATTGCTCTGTCAGACGCCGCCGCTCGGCATTGGCGAGATGGTCACGCTCGAGTGCGAAACCACTGTGCCCGCCAACGCGTCGGGCAAGCTGTTCACCGTGGCTGGCAGCGCGATGGTCGCAGCCGGCGTCTGCAAGTCCGGGCCTGGCCAGGGTCAGCCCTGCTTCAACGATCTGAACTGCGGAACCGGGGGCGACTGCGGTCAGGGTATCTGCACGGGCGGCGGCAACAACAGCTTCGGATGCGACGTGAACGCGTCCGCGACCGAGTGCAGCGGCGGCCAGTGCATTGCGTGCCAGGGATCCTCGGGCATCGGCGTCGCGTGCGAAGCGTTCTCCGTGCTGTCGCCGGCGGCAGCGCCCGCGGCGGGGCCCTGGGGAGCCACGCTGATCACGATGGCGCTCGTCGGCGTCGCGGGGTACCAGATGCGCCGCAGCTGGCGGAAGTAGCGCCGCCCGCGCGGCGGCGGCCGACGTCGGGCGGAACACCAGCGCGCGCGTTGTGTGCCGGCCGGCGCCGCGGCTGCTAGTTCCCTTTTGGCCAGATCTGCGCGATGTACCCGTCGGGCAGCTCGCGGCGCGCCCCGAGAAAATCGCCGGCGATGTCGGAGATCCACAGCCGCCCGCCGATGAAGCGCAGGCCCATCGGATTGCGCAGGCCCTTGGCGACGAGCCGGAGCTTGCCGTCGGCGCCGGCCCGATAGATGGCGCCGTCGTCCGGCTCGGCTTCGGTCAATCGCACCTGTGATTGCACCCGGCCCAAGTCGGCGACGAACAACTCGCCGCCGAACGTGCCGAAGCCGAGCGGAGCCACGCGGATCCCGGACGGGAAGGTGAGCCCGCTGACCACCGGATCGGTGTCGACGATGCCGATCGGCGACACGCGCAGCACCGCGCCGCCGCCCGGGGCATGTGGCGTCCCGGCGATCCCGCCGGACGCGGTGACCAGCATGGATTTTCCCTCCAGCGTGAAGGCGAATCCGAGCGGCTGACCGTATGGCGGCGGGATGGTCGCGAATGGGGTGCAGCGGCCGTCCGCCGTCATCTGGTGAATGACGCCGTTCAACGCGGTGATCGCAAAGAACCGCTCGGCGAAGGGGCTCCCCGGCGGCCCGAACTGCGCGTCGGCGCCCCACCCACTGATGCCCTGATTGACGCCGCCCGCCGTGGGCAGCGTGCACACGCTCTTCATCGCGTAATCGGCGGCCGGATCGAGGCGGACGATCTGATGGTTCTCAACCGCGCCCCCGACTCCGGCGCGCACCTGGGCCAGACCGAAGATCTGTCCCGCAAAGGTGCCGAAGCCGGGCGGGGCGACGTCCACGGCGAAGATCGGCAGCAGCTTGTCGGCGTCGACGATCACCGCTACCTCGCCGCGTGCGCTCACGGACAGCAGACGGCCGCCGCGGTCGCCCCGTTCCCCTCCGGCATCCGGCACCAGCGCGCCGTGGCCGTGGTGCGCCATGAAGAGCGGATCGTACAGCTCGCCCGGCGGGACCAGCAGAGAGGCGCTGAAGCCCGGCTGCGGATCGAGCGGCGCCGGAGCCAAAACCCTCTGGAGCACGCGCGAAAGCTCGGTATCGCGCGCAAGCGCGGGTGCGGTCGGCAAGAAGCACAGCGCAGCAAGCCAGGCCCATGCGCACAGGACGAGAGAGGTGGTGATCGACATGGACCCAACTTCACAGTCTAAACCAGATCGTGCGGGTGCGCGAGCACAGCGCGCGCATTGAGCTTCAACGCGAAGGTGCGGAGACGCGGAGTGCTGAAAGCCCCTCGGAGTCTTGGCGTTGAATGGCTTGTACCGGGTGGTGCGACCGGGCATCAGTGAGAGAAGAGGCGCCGTGATCACCGCGTGGTTGCTTCGCATATTGCCGGCATTGGTCCTCGCGCTCGCGCTGACCGGGGGGGCTGATCGCGCCCGGGCCGGCGCCCCCGCGTGTCCGTCGGATTGCGATGCGAACAGCGTCGTATCCGTTGGCGAGCTCGTGCTCGCCGTGGGCATCGCCCAGGAGACCGCGGAGCTGGCGCTCTGCCCCGCGGCGGACCTCGACGGCGACGCAGCGGTTGCGATCGGGGAGCTGTTGGTCGGCGTGCGCTCCGCTCTGGAAGGATGTCTCGCCAGCACGGCCGACCCTGGCGCGGGGCCCTGGAAGCCGGTGCCGCGCGCGGAGGTGGCAGCGCGCTGCGGCCTGGATCCGGACCTGCTCGACGCTGCCGACATGATGATCGGCAGGCCGTACGCACTCGTGCGCTACGGACAGCTCTGTCACGAGTTCTACCCGACCGGTCCCGATCAGATCGAGGAGGTATGGTCGACCACCAAGACCCTGGGCGCGCTCGTCACGGGGTTGGTCGCGTATCAGACGCGCGATCTGCCACGCACCGGCCGAAAGACCGGTCCGCTGAGCGACACGGACCGCGTCGACCACTGGCTCGACACCTTCAGCTTCAACCGGGACGCTCGCATCGCCCACGTCCTCGCGATGGTCGCGCACAACCCGAACCTCGCCAGCGGTCAGCGGGTCTTCACCTACGACGCGTTGGGCAGCACGCAGATCAACCGCTTGAGCGACGTCATGCGAGCGGCGATCGCGCAGGATCCGCAGCGGCTGGGAGGCGATCTCGAGACGTTCACGCAGCGCTTCCTCTTCGGGCCGCTCGGGATGCACGACTCGGTCTGGAGCAACGGGGCGCCCGACAAGGTGCTCGGCTTCACGTGGTATTCGACCGTGCGCGACATGGCGCGCGTCGGATTGCTCTTGCTGCACCGCGGCGTCTGGAACGGCGCGCGACTGTTGGACGCCGAGTGGGTCTACAAGATGACGCACCCCGCCTTCGAGGACGCCAACACCGGGTACGGATATCTCACCTGGATGAACAGCGCTTCGAATTACACGTTCGGCCAGACGCCGGGCGCCCCCAAGCGCCAGACGCCGGTGGATCCGTGTGCCCCGGTCGCCGTGTACCAGAGCTATCCGCATGGATTATCGGAGTCGCCGAACTGCAACTACGAGCCGCCCGCGACCTGCGAGCAGCAGATCGACGCCGGCATGTGGTTCGCGGCGGGTCTCGGCGGGCAATACATCGTCGGGCATCCGGGCCTCGATCTGGTGCTGGTGGTGAAGAATTTTCCGTCCGGCCCGGGCGGCCTCTGGCGCGCCGTGCGACCGGCGCTGGTCGCGCGCGATCCGCGATTCGCCGGCGACGAGGCCGGGTTCTGTGACGCATACGCGCGCGGCGAGTACGCACCGGACCTGCGTTGACCGCCGCATGACGCATCGCGACGGGCGCCGCTACGCCGGTGGGCTCGCGCGATCGCGGATGACCTCCACGGCAAATACCGGTGTGGCGGCCAGCGCGCGGCGCAGGTCGTCTTCGGGCCGGTCGATGCGGTCCACGTACCTGACGAACCAGACGATCACCCGGCCGTAGCGCGGATGCGCGCGCAGGAAGCGCAGGACGACTTCGGCGCCTTCCGCGCCGCTCGCGTCGCGCACCTGCGCATCAAACCATTGGCCGCTCACACCGGCGGTCACCTGCGGGTGCGCGATGGCGTTCAGCACCCAGTGCGCTGTGCGGCCGTATGCCGGTTGCACGTAATACGCATCGCGGGTGCGGTCGTAGCCGACCACGTCGAGCACCACGCGATGCGGCCGACCGCTCCGGCGACCGATCGTCTCGAGCGTAATCCACTGCACACCGGTGGCCGCCGCGAAGAGCCGCGCCAGGTGACGCCCGCCGAAGTGTTCGAGCAGCAGCGGGAGTCGAAAGAGCGCGCGGCGAAACGGGCCGGGCCGTCTCGGCGGGGCGGTCCGCTGCGCGCGCATGTTGAAGTATAGCCGCTGGCGGGCGCGCGGGGGGAAGGGGCTCCTCCACCGATATCGCCGAGGGTGCCGCCGCAACGGCAGCGCGGAGCCGCGTGCCCGGTTCGATTTCCCTCCGGCGCTCCGGTCGCGCTATAGCCGTCGGAAAGTGTTCCGCCGGCACATCGGCGGCGATCGGAGGGGCGGCATGCGCAATGCGGTGGTGTTCGTCTGTCTGGCCTGGTTCACCAGTGCGGTCTCGGTCGCTGCGGCGGAGGAGCAGGTCTCGCCGACTCGAGGGCAGACGCAGGAACAACAGCAGCGGGACCAGTTCGAGTGTCACGAATGGGCGACCAAGGAGACCGGCGTCGATCCGGTCGCCCTCGCCGAACAGCAATTCGGCACCCCGACGCCGTCGAGCGAGCATCACGGTGGAGCGGGGCGGGGCGCCGCGGTGGGTGCTATGCGCGGCGCGGCCGAAGGCGACGCGGCATCTGGAGCGATGCGCGGCGTGGGCATCGGGCGGTTGATTGCCGTCGCGCGTTCGCGCCGGCAGCTGAAAGAGCAGCAATCCGCGGGTGGAGCACAAGCGGCGCCCGACGTGAAAGGACAGCTCGCGCGCTACGACGCCGCGTATGCCACATGCCTTTCCGCGCGCGGGTACACGGTGAAGTGACGCGCGCGCCGCGCGGAGACTGTGACGGCGTTGGCCGTTCGCTGTTGGGGCGAAGGACGCGCGGACCAGACCATCTTTCGTCGCGCCGCGTGCTTCAGCGCAACCGCCGAACCGGCACGTATGCCTCTGCACGGCGGGAGCGCACCGCGCGCGACATCCCGCTCTGTCTGCCGCATGGGAACGGAGGTGAGCGTGACCTGGTTCTCCTGGGCCGTGTTATCCGCGCTCTTTGCCGGATGTACCGCTATGCTGGCCAAAGTCGGTGTGGCGAACGTCGACTCCAACCTGGCCACGGCGATCCGCACGTTCACGATCCTGGTGCTCGCCTCGTCCATAGCCGCGCTATCCGGGCGGCAGTCGCTTTCGTCCGTGCCGGCGCGCGCGTGGATATTTCTCGCCCTCTCCGGCGTGGCCTCGGGGGCGTCGTGGCTGTGCTATTTTCGCGCCCTGCAGCTGGGGCAGGCGTCGAAGGTGGCGCCGGTCGACAAGCTGAGCGTAGTGGTGACGATGGTGCTCGCGGCGGCGCTGCTCGGTGAGCGGCTGACGCCCGTCCAATGGCTGGGCGGCGTGCTCATCGTGGCGGGCGCGGCGCTGGTCGCATCCGACTACTGACCGAGAACGGTCGGCCGCGCGTTGCGGCGCCTTTGCGTCGCGCGCCGCCGCTTGGGCAGCGGCGCGCGAACGGACATTGCCGCCGGACGACGCCGGCGGGTGGATTTACGCCGCGGCCGCGTCGGCCGGGCCGCGGAGGGAGTAGCCCACCTCGTAGTGCAGGTTGATCCCGTCCCAGAAGAAGTACTTGCGACGGGCGCCTTCGCGGGCCCAGTGCAGCGCCATGTCCTGCTTCTCGCGGGTATCGCAGTGCCGGGCGAGCAGCTCGAACGCGCGCCCACCGTGCTCGATGTCGGCGCCGGCGTGCAGCCACCAGAATTCCAGGTCGTGCTCGCCGAACTTGTACGTGTTGCGCAGCGCCGGCAGGATGCGGTTCATGAGGCGCGGTTCCTGCGCCTCGCTCGAGATGTGGACGGCGGCGCAACTGGCGATCCACGGCTGCTCGCGCGTGGTCTGCAGCTCCCACTCGAGCCATGCTTCCGTGGTCGGCAGGCCGCGGCTCGCCTTCAGGGCGGCGCGCTTGATCCCGCACGCCTCGGCAAAGCGCAGGATCAGCTCGGGATGCGGATTCGCCGGGTTCAGCTCCTCCTGGTAGTTCTCGACCTCCATGTCGATCACATCCTGCGGCGCCTTGGCGGCGATGTTGAGGATCGCTTCGGGGATCAGATTGCTGATCCAGTGCCAGATTTCGGTGATCGCGCCGGCAACGCTCTCGCGCTTGATCTGGCCGGCCTCCCACTTGTCGACAAACGGGTGGCGCGACTGGTCGAAGGGATCGACCGCTTCCTGAAGCTGGCGGCGAAAATCGCTTGGACGGGACATGTGGCGTCTCCTCGGAGAGTGAGTTGGTCTATATCGCACGGACGGGGCCGGCTTCGCGCATGATGCTCATCACGGTGCTTTTCGCGCGCACGCGCGCATGGCTACCGCCGCAGCGCGCAATTGACGGGATCGCTGGAGCGCTCGTTTGAGCGGGCGATGGGTAATCGCTCAGGCCGGAACACCTCAGTCCTCGACCTACGGCGGGGGTGAAGGCGTTGTCAAGCTGCAGCGCGAGCGGTGTGCGGAGCGCACGCCCTATGCGGCGGCGGCGCGTTGGGCGTTTTCCGCGTTGCAAGCCGCACCCCGACGGCGTTAAGGGTCGGGCCCCAACGCGGTGCCGACAGATGCCGATCCCGCATCTATGCAGACGGAGGAGCGATGCCCAGAGTGCACGGTAAGGTCCTGCTGGTCGGCAGCGTCCCGCTCGACACCCCAGAGGAGGTCTTTCGGCTCTGCGGGGACACGGTGGGCGATCTGGTCACCAGCCTGCCGGACGGTGAACAGGGCTATCGCCGGCAGTGGATCAACATGCTCGCCGCGCGCATCTATAGCGACACGCCGTGGCTGGAGAGCTACACGCGGCCGAAGACCGCGGAGGGCGAAGAGGGCTGGGACCCAACCGGTTATGACGACCATTGGATGTTCACGGTGCGGCCGGGTGCGCCGCGCTATCGGCTCAAGCACCTCGGCTACCTGGATGACGCCAAGCGGTCGTACGCGAGCTTCTGCGCGCTGCGCGATGAAGGTGTCATTCCGGAGGGTGTGCGGTTCCAGATCTCCCTGCCGGCGACGGAGAGCGCCACGCGGTGGTTCACCACCAGCGCGCAGGACTACGCGATCCTCTACGACGCGTACGAGGAGGCGATGGACCGCGAGCTGGCGGCGATCTTCACGGCCATTCCCGCCGACGACCTGGTCATCCAGTGGGACATCTGCATGGAGACGCTGTCGATCGAGAGCAATGACCAGCGCGCCGGGTTGTCGCAGTGGAAAGCGCCCGGCGAGCCTTTCGATCGGTACGTGCGCGCGCTCCGGTCGCTATCCGCCAAGGTCATTCCCGACGTGCCGATGGGTTTGCACCTCTGCTATGGGGAT
>JBFXHX010000010.1:0-5557 GCA_050176585.1 Binatia bacterium | reverse complement strand
GTCGGATCTCGCGCGCGAGTTTCGGCTCCTCGCGCCCGACATCCGCGGCCACGGGCTGTCCGATAAGCCGCGCGACGCCTATCGCGACAATCGGCTCTGGGCGGACGACCTCCACGCGATCATCACCGGGCTGGAGCTCGACCGTCCGGTGCTGTGCGGCTGGTCGTACGGCGGCATCGTGATCTGCGACTATCTGCGCGTCTATGGCGAGGCGCGGATAGCCGGGATCAACTTCGTCTGCGGGGTGACCGAGCTGGACGAGCGACTGCTGGAGGTGGTCGGCGGCGACTACCCACCGCTCGTGCCGGCGCTCTGCTCCGATGACGCCGAGGTGAGCGGACGCGGGCTCGCGGAGTTCGTTCGCTTGTGCGTGTACGAGGAGCCCGCGCCGGAGGATTTCTACTGCGCCCTCGGGTACAACACCGCGGTGCCGCCGCATGTCCGCCGTGCCCTGATAGAGCGCACGGTAGACAACGATGACGTGCTGCGGTCGATTCGCAAGCCGGTGCTCTTCACCCACGGCGAGCGCGATGCCGTGCTCCTGTCCGAGGCTTCCAGACGCCATGCGGCGCTCGTGCCTCACGCGCGCACGTCCTTCTATCCCGAGAGCGGACACTCCCCGTTCTGGGAAGCGCCTATGCGGTTCAATCGCGAGCTGCGCGAGTTCGCGCTCGCCGCCGCCGGCGAG
The DNA here is from genome assembly GCA_050176585.1 of Binatia bacterium. Lineage (GTDB taxonomy): Bacteria > Desulfobacterota > Binatia > HRBIN30 > CADEER01 > CAYYWP01. The sequence continues at coordinate 4,869 of JBFXHX010000010.1, read as the reverse complement.
CGCTGACCCGGTGTCTCCCGTGCGCGGCCGGCTCGAGCCGCAGCGGATTCCCGCCGTGGGCAGCTCGCCAGCGCCGGCGCCCGCGCCGCTGTATAGACCCGTATAGCGCCGATGTTAGCTGACGGGCATGTAGCTCCCGCTGTCGGCGCGGGCGGGAGTGTACATGCCTCGTTGTAACCTCCGGACAAACTGCTCTCGCGCGATCGCACAAGATGCCCTCGCGGCAACGCAGCGATCACTGGCACCGGTTTCGCACTCGCCCCAAAGCACTTTGTACTGCTGCGAGAAGGAGGTGAGAGCAGATGGCAACTCAAAGGCAGCGGGGCGGCCAGGGTAAAGGACAGTCGTCCGGCAGCAAGACCAGAAAGCGGGGCCAAGGCAGCCAGCAGGGCGGCCGTGGCAGCCAGCAGAAACAGTGACCACAGACCACCAGGTATCGGGGGAGGCTCTCTCCCGATACCTGGCGGATATTCGTGCCCGGCGGCAGCGCCGGGCACGGTGCAGCCCCACCGCCAGTTGCGCCGCCGACCCGGTCCGAGCTGTGGCCGCGGGGCGTGCCAATGACTGACGACCTACGGCCTGGCGTGGTCCAGGCGCTGCGCGAGATCGGTATCCTGTTGCGGCTGACGGGCGACGCGCGATTTCGCGCGCGCGCCTACGAGCGCGCCGCGGACGCCCTCGAACGGGTGCCGCGCCCACTAGACGCGTTGATAGAACGCGGCGAGCTGACCGCGATCCCCGGAATTGGCGCACGGCTCGCGGGCATTATCGAGGAAATCGCCCGGACCGGCAGCGCTCGCCTGCTCGAGCAACTGCGCGCGCAATTCCCCGCCGGAACCGTCGAGCTGATCGACATCCCCTATCTCGGATTGAAAAAGATCGCGGCACTGGAAGCGGCGCTCGGGATATCGAGCCGTGCGGAGCTGCGGGCGGCGTGCGCGGCCGGCTGCGTCCGCGCCGTGCCGGGATTCAGTGCGCGGGCGGAGGAGAAGATCCTGGCGGCGCTCGATGCGCCGAGGGCGAGGGATGAGTCGGTCCGCTCCGAGACGGCGCTCGCCGCGGCGGAGCCGCTGCTCGACTACCTGCGCGATTGCCCGCCGGTCGCTCGCCTAGACATGGCCGGATCGCTGCGCCGCGGCCGCGAAACGGTGCGCCGCGTCCACGTGGTCGCCGCAACCGGGAGCCCCGCGGCGGTGCTCGACCGCTTCGAACGCTATCCGGGGAGCGTCGGAACGGCGGCGCGTAGCGAGGCTGATGCGGCGGTCCAGCTGGTGGACGGCCCGGCCGCAGTGCTCCACGCCGTGGCGCGCGCCGAGTATGCCGCAGCGCTTGTGTGCTTTACCGGTTCGCGTGCGCACGTGGAGAAGCTGAGCGAGCGCGCGCGGGCTCAGGAGCTCCGGCTGGACCGGACCGGGCTATGGACGAGCGCCGGCCGGCGCGTGCCCATTCGCAGCGAGGAAGCGCTCTATCGCCGCCTCGGGCTGCAACCGATACCGCCTGAGCTGCGTGAGGGCGCCGGGGAGATCGAGGCGGCCGAGCGGGGCGCGCTGCCGGACCTGATCGGCGCGGCGGACGTGCGCGGCGCGGTGCACGTCCACACCACGTACTCGGACGGCAAGAACTCGATCGAGGAGATGGCGCGCGCCGCGGAAGCGATGGGCATGCAGTACTTGACTATCACCGATCATTCCCCGAGCGCGGCTTATGCGGGCGGCGTCACCCTCGACCGGCTGCGCCGGCAATGGGAGGAGATCGCGCGCGTGCAGGAGCGCGTATCGATCCGGCTCCTGCGCGGGACCGAGTCCGACATCCTGCGCAACGGCGCGCTCGACTATCCGGATGACATCCTCGAGCAGTTCGACGTCATCATCGCCAGTATCCATGCCCGGCACCGGCTGAGCGCGAGCGAGATGACCGAGCGCGTGCTCACGGCCATGCGATACCCGGTGTTCAAGATCTGGGGGCATCCGCTCGGTCGCTTGTTGACCAAGCGGCCGCCGATCGACTGCGACGTCGAACGCATTCTGGACGCCATTGCCGTCTCCCAGGCGGCCATCGAGATCAACGGCGACCCCTACCGCCTCGACCTGGAGCCGCGCTGGGTGCGGGCGGCGCGCGCCAGGCGGATTCCGTTCGTGCTGTCGACCGACGCGCACTCGGTCGGCGCGCTGGCGAACGTGCGCTTCGCGGTCTCAGTAGCGCGGCGCGGTTGGGTGGCGAAGGATGAGGTGCTGAACGCCCTGCCGCCAGAGGAGTTCGCGGCGCGCGTCCATCCAATGGGATCGGCGTTCTGAGGTCGCCGCGGCACCAGCGGAGCGGGAAGGGTTGTTCGCACGCAGGTCCGGCGAAGGCCTATCTTTCCAGGCCGCGGCAGATCGGGTCGCGCGGGCAGCCGCCCTTGTCGATCAAATAGCGGGTGGACCGATCGCAGTGGGCGAGCAGGTCGTCGACATCGATGCCCACCATTGCGCCGTTCCGCTTCACCACTCGCCCGTCGACGATGACCGTATCGACGTTGCGCGGTTGGCCGCAGAAGATCAGCTGGGTGAGGAAGTTGTTCAGCGGTTTGAAGTTCAGGCTGTGCGGATCGATCAATACGACGTCGGCCCGTTTGCCGACTTCGAGCGAGCCGATCTCCCGTTCTTGGCCGAGGCACTTGGCGCCGCCGAGGGTGGCCATCTCCATGATGTCGTCCACCGTGACGCAGTCGCCGCGCAGCCAGCGCAAGCGCTGCACCCCGATCGAGGCGCGCATCAGGGCGAAATAGTCGTTGTTGTCGTTCGCGGCCGCGCCGTCGATGCCGAGGCCGATGTCGATGCCGAGCTCGCGCATGTCGACCACCGGGCAAATGCCGCTGGCGACGCGCATGTTCGACAGCACGTTGTAGCTGACCTTGGTGCCGCTGCGCGCCAGCATCGGCAGGTCGCCGTCGACGAAGTGAATCGCATGCGCGAGCAGCAGGTCTGGTCCGAGAGCATCGATGCGGTCGAGGCATTCCACCGCGTCGCGCGGCCCCTGGGCGCGGTTCTCCCCGAGGTGGATGTGGATCGGCAGCCCCCAGCCGCGCACGCACTCCATCTCCTCCCGCACTCGTTCCATCGGCTGGAAGTTGGGCCCACCGAGGCCCGCCCAGAGCATCACCCGCCCCGCTGTGCGCCCGCCGCCAAAACGGCGCGCTCGTACGGTCTCCAGGTGCTCGAGGGCGACGTCGAAGGAGGACCCGTCCAGCAGCGAGGGGCCGTACGCGAAGTGCACGCGGGCTCCGCTCTCCTCGATGCCGTCGAGCGTCGCTTCGGCGTGCTCGACGCTGTGGAGGTTGTAGGCCCAGTCGACGGTCGTGGTGACCCCGGACTCGAGGCATTCGGCCAGATTCAGGCGCGCGCCCCAGTACAGATCCTCGGGACGAAAATGCGGAGTAGTCGGCAGAATACACGCCGACAGCCACTGCAGGAGGTCGGTGTTAGGCGCGAACCCCCGCAGCAGGCACTGAAACAGGTGGTGATGGCAGCTGATGAAGCCCGGAATGGCCACCTTGCCGCTGCCGTCGATCACCTCAGCCCCCGCGGGCACCGCGGCCAAAGGCGCGCCGACGTGCGACAGCCGGCCGTCCTGGATGTGGATGTCCCCGTTGGCGAGCTGCTCACGGGCGGGGTTCATCGTGAGGATGCCGCAACCGCGAATCACGAGCTCTGCCATGATCAACCTCACACGGACGGTTGAGGGATTCTCGGTGTGTGCAGGTGGGCCTGCCTAGCACGGCGGCCGCCGCAGCGCCTAACGCGCGCGAGCACCGCGCGCCAGTGCGCCCGGCGGCACGATCCCGTACAAGTTGGCTGCCCCGGCGCTTTCGCATACGGTAAGAGCGCGTCGGAGAGCGGCGACAGACCGATGAGTAAAGACCCGAAAGACATGGCGCGCGAGCGGCGAAACCCGCCGGAGCCGGCGATATTCGATGAGGACGCGCAGGACGAGCTCGCGTTCACTCGTGGAGACTTCGCGGCGCCGCTACCGGGAGGATGCTCCCCCGATCTCGGCCTTGGCGATGCGGAGCCGGGCGACGCGCTGCCCGACGACGGCATCTTGCCGCCGGAGATCACCGCGCAGGCGTGCGGGCGGTGCCCCAGCCATACGCAGTGCCACGTCACCACGCGCTGCAGCGGCTGCGGTGAGTGGACGTGCCTCGCTTGCTGGTTTGCGTGCAACCTCGGCCCGAGGCCGCACGGCGAAGCGGGTCGCGGTTGGCTCGAGGCGATCGAAGCCGAGGCCCGGCAGGGCGGCTCTGGCGCGGAGGCGGGCGCGGCGCGATACCTTCACGAGGACGGCGGCGGAACCCGCGGGCCGCGCCCGTAGGTCCACGCGGGGCGCGCGCGGATTGCCGCGCGTGCGACTCAGAGCGGCAGCGGCGCTGCCGCGTGCCCGCCAGCTTGCTCGGATCGGAAGACGAGCCGCTCGTATTCGTCGCCCATCAACGGCGAGGAGAGCAGAAAATCCGCCGTCGCGCGGTTGCACGCGATCGGGACATTGTAGACCACGGCGATGCGCAACAGCGCTTTCACGTCGACATCGTGCGGGTGCGGCTCGAATGGATCCCAGAAGAAGATGACGAAATCGATCCGGCCCTCGACGATGCCGGCGCCGACTTGCTGGTCGCCACCGAACGGCCCGCTGAGGAAACGGGTGATGGGCAAGCCGAGCTCGTCGCTCAGCAAGGCGCCCGTGGTGCCGGTGGCGTACAGCTGGTGCTGGGCCAGCGTGCCGCGGTTGGCGCGAGCCCATGCGAGCAGCTGGGCCTTGCGGTTGTCGTGCGCGATCAAAGCGATGCATTTGCGCCGGGACATCGGAACGGTGACGTATGACACGAGACCTCCT
>JBFXHX010000009.1:0-123712 GCA_050176585.1 Binatia bacterium | reverse complement strand
TGAAGTTGATGGCCGTCTATCCAACCAATGGAGCCTCCGTGGTGACCGGCCCCCCCCCCCGCGAAGTAGCCCATTTCGAACTTAGCGCCGCCGGCGATACGGACTCCCGGAAGGGGACGAAGCGGAAAAGGTTCACTGAGGAGCAGATCATCCGCGTCTTGAAGGAGGCGAGGCCGGGTGGCGGCGAAAGACTTCTGTCGCTAGTACGGCATGTCGGACGCATCGTTCTATACCTGGCCCCGCCAAGTACGGCGGCATGGACGTGTCCGAGGCGGAACGGTTGCGCACGCTCGAGGACGAGAATTGCAAGCTGAAGCAGATGGTGGCCGAGCCAGCGCCGGACATTCAGATGCTGAAAGCGATGCCCGGAAAACAATGGCGAGCTCTGGGGCACAACGCGCGGCGGTGAGCTGGCTGGAGGCGGAGTATGTGGTGAGTCAGCGCCGTCCTGCAGAGCGATCGGAGTGAGCGCGCAACCTGCCGCTATGTGTCTCGTCGCGGGCGATGCGCATCATCCGCGAGCGTCTGCGTGCACTGGCAGAGGAGCGCCCCCGATTGGGGTACCGCCGCGTCTGCGACCTGATGCGGCGCCTGAACGCGCACTGGGTTCTCAACCTGGCGCACGCGCGACAAACGATCGAACACTGGCGCACCGCCTACACCACCGTTCGCTCGCAGAGCGCTCTTGGCGGACAACCTGCCGAAGAGTTTGCTCCGGCATTCACCAACAACGGGGATTCCCGGATAGCTGTATCGCTAAGCTGAAAATGGGAGGAAGACGGGGGGCAGGTCAGAACGCGCTGCGATGAACGGGCGCATCCAGCAGCTGAAGGCGGGCTCGCGCGTAGGCAAGGCGGACGGCGAAAGTGAAATGCTCGCGAAGATCGCCGCGATGCCGTCACCCGATCGCGCAATGGCGGAGCGGGTGCACGCCGTCGCCAAAGCTACCGGTGCCTCCTCTCGCCGGAGACGTACATGGCTGCGCGAGTGGTAGCGCGCATCCGACGGCACACGCGTTGGATATCGCCGCTCTCGGAGGCCAATTGCCTTCACGCGGCGCGAGCGCTCCAGGGTCTCGGAGTAGAGCCGGCGGCGAGCTCGCAACCGAGATAAGCCGCGGTGGCCTGACGGCGAGCCGCCGCAACCGCGTGCACCGGGAACGCTGAGCCCGATGGCTGTTCGACGCGGTCACGAGGCGGAAGTGACGGCGGCCATCCTTGACCTGGGCTCCCACTGCGGGTACAGCCCAGCGCTGCGCGTGGCGGGCGAACGCTCGAGGAGAGGTGCTGTTTGCTGTGCTGCGCTTCAGGATCCGACCATTTGTCCACATGTGCAATTGACGGCGACGCGCCTCCGCGCTCTGCGCCGCTCGGCGCCGACTCCGCTCTCCTCGGCTCAACGCGGATGGCATCGGCGTAGCATCGACGACTCAGAGAGCACAAAGACGACACGCCAGTCGGCGCCTCCGCCCAACTCGTCATCTAAGGTACGCTCATGAAGTATGTTGGTCAGCGCATTCCATCTCTCACCAACCGAGTGCTCGTCGCCGGTAAGGGCACGTTCGTCGGCGACGTGCCGCTCGGGAACGCAGCCACGCTGGTGATCTTGCGCAGCCCGCACGCCCGCGCGGCTATTCGCTCGATCGATGTCACGGGCGCACGGCAGTTTCCCGGCGTGCTCGCGGTGCTGACCGGAGCCGACGTGCGGGCGGCGATGGGTCCGACTCCGTGGACGCTGGACCCGGCGGAGGTCGGAGGCAACTCGATCCCCATCTACCCGCTGGCGCACGAGCGGGTCCGCTATGTGGGCGAGCCCGTCGCGGCGGTGGTGGCCGAAGACAAGTACACCGCGTACCGGGCGCTCGAAGAGATCGCGGTGGATTACGAGCCCCTGCCGGCGGTCACCGACGCGGTAAAGGCGCTCGAGCCCGGCAGCCCGCTCGTGGAGCCGGCTTGGGGCTCGAATGTCCTGCTGGACAAGGCGTTTACGCGCGGCGATTTCGCCGCGGCGCTCGCGCGTGCGGACGGCGTGGTACAGGGCACGGTCAAAGCGCACCGGTACGCGCCGGTGCCGCTGGAGCCCCGCGCATACGCGGCGGCATACGATGCCTTCGCGGACGAGCTGACGGTGTGGTCGTCGACCCAGATGCCGCACTCATTGCGGCAGTGCATCGCGCAGGCGCTGCGGATCCGCGATACCAGTATTCGGGTCATCCAGCCGCACGTGGGCGGCGGCTTCGGACTCAAGGCCGCGCCGTTTCCAGAGGAAATTCTCGTCGCCTACATCAGTCGGACGCTGCAGCGTTCGGTGCGCTGGATCGAAGAGCGCAGCGAGCACCTCATGGCCGCCGGGCATGCCCGCGAGGAAACGCTGTCGTTCACTGCTGGACACCGCAGCGATGGCAAGATCATCGCGTTGGACGTTCGCATCGTCGCCGACATCGGCGCGCCGGCGGGATATTACGGTTGGGCGATGTCGTTCGTGTCGGCATTCTGCGTGCCCGGCGCGTACCAAATCGACGACTGCAACGTGCAGCTGTACTCGGTGGTAACCAACAAGTGCCCATGGAACGGCTATCGAGCCATGGGCAAGGAAGCCGCCTCCTATTTGATGGACCGCATCATGGACAAGGTCGCGCGCGCGTCGGGCCGCGATCGCGCCGAGGTCAGGCTGCGCAACTTCGTCCCCGTGGATGCCTTTCCCTTCCGTCAGGTCCCAGGTGGAGTGCTCGACAGCGGCAACTATCCGGCAGTGCTGAACCGGATGCTCGACGCGATCGATTACAAGAACTTTCCCGCGCAGCAGCGGGAAGCGCGGAAAGAGGGGAAGTATCTGGGGCTCGGCATCGCCTTCGAGCTCACGCCGGAGGGCGGGTCCGTCCCCCATTCGCAAATTCAAGGCTACGACGGCACCACCATACGCATTACCCCGGAGGGTCGGGTGACCGTGCTCACCGGGGTCACCTCACCGGGGTCCGGGAACGAAACCGGGATCGCCCAGATTGTGGCCGACGAGCTCGGCGTAGACCTCGCTGAGGTGCGCGTGATCCAGGGCGATACCCAAGCCTGCCCGTACGGCCTCGGGAACTATAGCTCGCGCAGCATCATGATGGGCGGCGGCGCCGCCGTGCTGGCGGCCCGGGACCTCCGCGCGAAGATCCTCGCCGTGGCCGGCAAGATGCTGGAAGTGGCGCCGCAAGACCTCGACATCGAGGGCGGGATCATCCACGTGCAGGGCGCGCCGGAGCGCACGCTCACGATTGGAGACGTCGCGGCCGAAGTGTACCGCCATACCTACGGCCCCGCCGCCGAGCACGTGGAGCCCGGCCTCGAGGCGAGCCGGTACAGCCGCATCGGCAACGTGTATCACCAGCCCGAAAAGGACGGTCAGTTCAGCGTGTATCCGACCTGGCCCAACGGCGCGTGCGGCGTGGTCGTGGAAGTGGACCGCGATACCGGGCGCCTGCAAATCCTGCGCTGTGCGTTCGTGCACGACTGCGGGACGATCATCAACCCGTTGCTCGTCGAGGCCAACCTCCACGGCGGATTGGCGCAGGGATTCGGCGGCGCGGTGTACGAACGCCACGTCTACGACGACGCGGGACAGCTCCAAACCGCAACGCTCATGGACTATACCTTGCCGACCGCGGTCGATTTGCCGAGCTTCGAGATCGGTCACGTGGACACGCCTTCACCGTTCACCAATCTCGGAACGAAGGGCGCCGGGGAGTCCGCCATCGTGGCGCCGCTCGCGGCAATCGTCGGCGCCGTCGAGAACGCGCTCTTTGACTTCAACGTGGTCATCGACCAAACTCCCGTCACTCCCGACCGCGTGTGGAGGGCGATTCAGGAGGGCATCGCAACGACGGCGCGCCCGGCGTAGCCCGGAGCGCCGGCCGCAATGGTAGCCCGCGCCTCTACTCGCCGCGGAAAGCGGCGAGTGCAACACTGCCGATGCCGGGAGTACTCAGCAGCGGGATCGCTTTGATGCGCGAGGCGACAGAGCGCGACGCCCACTCGGACGCGGGCAGGTCAGCCCTGAACGCACGCCAGCGTCAGCCGAGAGCGGACGCAGCGTGCGGCGCGGCACATTCGTAAATGGCATCCGCGCTCGCACCGTCGGCAGCGAGTGAGCCAAACGGCAATCCGTTGGTAACGGTCGTTGTCGCGGCGCGCGAGCGCTTTGGCAGCGCGCTCGAGTCGCTGCGCAGCGTCTTCGATCATACCGGCCTGCCGTTTCGACTGATCTATGTAGATGGCGGCTCGCCGGCTCGCTTGCACAACCGGCTGCAACGGCTGTCGCGCGAGCGCGGCTTCACGCTGATCCGTCGGAACCACTGGTTGACCGGGAACGAAGCGCGGAATCTCGCCCTGGAGCAGGTGGACACGCGGTACACGGTGTTCCTGGAGAACGATGTGCTCGTTACGCCAGGCTGGCTCGAGGCCCTGGTGGGCTGCGCCGAGGCCACCGGCGCTGCGATCGTGGGACCGTTGCAGCTGCTCGGGCCGGTGGAGCGGGGATTTGTTCATGTAGCCGGTGGCGACTGCCACATCGTGACCGAGAACGGGCGCCGCCGGTTCGAAGATCGCCGCCACTTCGCCGATACATCGCTGGCCGAAGTTCGCGACCAGCTCAAGCGGATGCCCTGCGAACAAATTGAATACCACTGCATGCTCGTGCGTACCGAGGCGGTGCGGTCTGTGGGCCTCGACCCGGAACTGCGAAACTCGATGGAATACCACGACCTGTGCATGCAGCTGCGGGCGCGCGCTCAGAGTGTCTATTTCGAACCGGCCGCGCTGGTCACCTATCTGCCCGGTGACCGATTGGACTGGTACGAGCGCGCCTTCTTTCTCTGGCGCTGGGATGAGCGCATCATCGAGCGATCCCTGCAGCACTTCGCGCGCAAGTGGAATCTCGACGCGGAGCATCCGGGCACGGAGGCTACCCTCAACTACGCGCGCTGGCACCGAAAGCATGCCTGGCACCGCCTGCCGCTGCTCGGATGGATACGCCCCGGCTGGATCAGACGCCGGATGTTGGCGCCGCCGGCCCGCGCTCTCGGTCGGTTCATCGCGTTAGCAGGCGGTCTGGCGCGGCGTACGGCGTGAAGGCGGTCCACTTCGCACCGCTGCACACTGTCCGATTGTTCGGCATCGGCCATAGGATCAGCCGGCGTGAAGGCGCTACTGGCTGGCGCGGGTCCAGCGCTCTGTGGCGCTACTGACGGACGCGGCTGTATCGCCGACGCACTCTCGAGAGGCACGCCCGTCCATTGCCTGGCGCAGGAGCTCGAAATGCCAGGAGAAGAGCGAATAGCGGTCGACCTTGGCCTCCGAGGGCACCAGCGGAATGTCGAAGCTCGCCTTGCCGCCGTACACCAGCCCCGGCCCACTCGTGTACAGTGTGAAACTCTTGGAATAGACGCGCGTGAGCGGCTTGCGCCGGACCTCTTGACGGAAGCCGTGTCGCCCACGTTCAGATCAAGCGTGAGGCTCGCCCATGTCTGCCCATTTGGAATGGGCAGCAGCGAGAGGTACACGCCGACGCTGCCGAGGCAGTAGGACGTCAAGTCCTATCACCGGCGCGGCACACAGCGCGCCCGAGAGTAGGTACCGGTAGCCTCCGCGGAGCCGTCACCCACGTGCCCTGCGTTTGCGAACAGACTGCTCGCCACGAGGTCAGCCGTCCATGCTTGCGGGACACGTGTACTGCTCGAACGGTGGCATCGATGCGCCACCTCTTCGCCGGTCTTTCGCGCACGCTCGTGAGGCGTTCATAGGGCAGTGCGAGGTACGGGAGCAGAGGGGACATACGTCAACGAGCCGCGACCCGTCGTGGTGTACACCCACGGCGAGCGCGCATCCGTATGCCGCTGCACCGCCATCGAAGCACGCACCACCCGTCTCGTCGCCGGAGGCGCGGGCGTGAAGCTGGTGCGCGGTTTCGCCTGTACCGCGCACCCCCCATCATCCCTGAGATGCGTATGGATGGACTCTAGCTTAGACCATAGATCCATTCTGAGTTCGTGCAGTGGGATAGCGCGGTGGGCGGGCGAAGCACGTGATCTTGTTGGCCGACGCGCGCAGGCTTTGGGATGTGTGTCGCGCCTCGACACCGCGAACCCTGCCCGCACGTTCCATCTTTAACGCGGCGGCACCCACCTACCGTTTGCGATCTGTTGACGGCGGCGCCGCGAATGCAGTCTGTCCGCGCGGGTCGCCGTACTGAACCACTGCGGGTCCCGGAATCGATCGCGCGCGTTCGGGCCCGTGTCTTCAGAGTCGTGTAACCAAAATGTAACAAACTTCTAGCAATAACGGCGAATTTTGCAGTTGCCTTTAAACCGATATGAATGGTAGCCCACGGGCGCGTGGCGCCGCTGGCACCGTCTGCCACCGAGTTCCAGTGTGCAAGGAGGGGAAATCATGAAACGTCTCTCCGCGCTCGTCGCATTCGCGACCGCATCCGTATTCGGCAGCGCCGCCCTCGGCCTCGATGTGTGCAGCTACACGGTCGTCAGCTCGGGGGGATTTCTGTGTCCATTCAAGATTGGAGCCACCGCATGTCTCAGCTCGGCCCTCACTCTCGGCCGATGCGACGTTCCCTTGCAGTGCAACGGCGGAGCGGGGTTTTTCTGCAGCCTGGGGCTTGCGCCCAAGAGTGGTCCGCAAGCGCAATGTCCGTTCGGCAGCACGCGCCTGCAGGGCCTCCGCTGCGTGCCGCCGATCGTCGTGGCGACGCGGACGCCGACGCTCACGCCCTCGGCCACCCCGACCACCTCCCCCACGCCGACCGCTACGCCGCTGACACCGCCCAGCGAGGCGAGCAAGTCGAGCCCCATTGCGGTCAGTGCCGATGGCCAGCGGGTGGTCGCGGCGAATACCGACACGAACACGGCCACGATATTTTCGGTGGGAGCCGGCGGCCTGCTGACCAAGCTGCGTGAAGTCGCGGTCGGCCAAGAGCCGCGGTCAGTCGCATTGCTGCTCAACAAACCGTGGGCATACATCGCGAACACCGTGAGCCACAGCGTGTCGGTGATCGACGTGAACGATTACTCCACCATCGCCACGATTGAGGTCGGGACCGAACCATATGCGCTGGCGGCATCGCCGAACGGGTCGTTCGTGTACGTCGCCAACGCCAACAGCAACTCGGTCAGCGTGATCGACACCGGCACGAACGCAGTCGTCGCCACCGTCCCGGTCGGGCGCAGCCCGCGCGCGATCGCCGTTACCAACGACGGCGATAGCGATGACGGAGACGAGCAAATCCACGTGCCCAATTTTTTCGCGCGCCCACGCGCTGGGTTCGTGCCGCCGAGCAGCGCCAACCTGGGCGGTGCCGGGGGCGCGGCGGCCGCGCTCCCGACTGGTGCCACCGGACAGCCGGTGGTGGGGGAGGGCATTTTCGACGACTCGCGCGAGGGGGTGATCGATGTGATCTCGGCAGCGACCAACGCGGTAATCGGTCAGGTAGTACTTGCACCAGTTGCCGACACGGGGTTCAACTTTCCGCGCGGCGGGTTCGTGAACACCAACGCGATGGACGCGCCGCGCACGATCTTTGCCGACGGCGGTACGGACGGCACCGTGCCGCAGGGCACCGGCGCGTTTCCCAACCAGCTGCAAAGCATCGCGCTGTTCGGCGACCGCGGCTTTGTGCCGAGCACGGCTGCCTCGCCCGAGCCGCCGCTGCGCTTCAACATCAACGTCCAGAGTCTCTTGTCCGTGTTCGACGTGTCCACGCGGCTGGAGATCGCGGACCAGACCTTCAATTTGAACCGCGGTATCAACTTCGATCTCCCCGCCGGCCTGGTCGACGCCCAGATCCGGGATAACACCGAGCGGATGTTCCCCTCGGTGCCGGTCGACATCGACTGCTCCGATGCGACGCAGAAATGCTGGGTGGTCAGTCAGGGCAGCGATTTCATCGTCCGGATGGATTTCGACGCCCAGAACAAGCCGACGATCAACGCGCCGGCCGGCCCCGGACCCTTTGCAGTCAGCCCGGTCATCCGGATCTTCACCGTTGATCCGGCGGATCCCCTCCGCACCGGGCGTAACCCGCGCGGCATCGCGCTGAACGGCGATGGCATGGTGGGCTATGTGGTCGCCCCGACGACACGCGACGTTATCGTCGCCGATCTGGTGGGCAACGCGGTGCTGCAACGCATACGATCCTCCGATTTGCCGGCGCCGGGCAGTCTCGACGAGATGCTGTTGCGGGGAAAAATCGATTTCTTCACCTCGCGACCGTTCTGGTCGGACCGCGGGTGGGGCGGCTGCGCATCCTGCCATCCGGACGGCCGGACGGACCAGGTGACGTGGTCGTTCGAGGCGGGTCCGCGCCAGACGATCTCGCTAGACGGCACCTTCGACCATGCCATTCCGGAGGACCACCGAGCCCTCAACTGGAGCCCGGTACGCGACGAGAACCAGGATTTCGAGCTCAACACGCGCGGAGTGTTCGGGGGCCGCGGGTTCATCGTCACCGACATGGACATCAATGGCGATGGCATCACCCCGGATTCCGATCCAAACGTGCGCAACTTCGGTCCGGCCAGCTCGAACCGCGCGTCGCAGCAGGAGGACCTCACGGCGTGGATCGCGTTGAAGATCCGCACAGCGATCGCGCCGCCGAGCAGCTCCGGCGATGCGTTGCGGGGACGCGCGATCTTCGGGGCGGCGGCGCCGGACGGCGCCAACTGCGCCGCGTGCCACAGCGGCAGCAAGTGGACCACCAGCCGCATCACCTACGATCCGGCAGACGTGAACCCCGTGCCCGGTATGGACACTGGCATCGTCAATACGGCAGATCCTGGATCGGTCTTCCTGAACGGGTTCGTTTCAGCGGCCGGCGCCGGTCGCGTGTGCGAAGTGCCCCCCGCGCCGGGCGCCACCGAGCGCATTCGCATCGTCCGCCAGGTGGGTACGTTCTCTGCCACCAATCCGATCGAGGTGCGGAGCAACGCCATCAGCCCGGTGAACACGGTTGCGCCGGCGCTAACTGTGCTCGCGGCGTTCGGGGCTGACGGGTTCAACGCCCCGACCCTGCTGGGCGTATTCGACAGCGCTCCGTATTTCCGCATCGGGGCAGCGGACACGCTCGAGGAGGTGTTCGGCATCGGCACGGACCCGAACTTCCTCGCCGCAGCTCAGGCGCATTGGCGGGCCGGAACCGGTGGAGTGCCCAACATCCTCGACAGCGATCCGAGCGCCGTGACCGACTTGATCGCCTTCGTCAAGACCATTGATGACACGACGCCGATCTTCCCGGCTGCAGATCTCGCGCCGAATGACCCGGTGTTCGCAGACAGCGCTGCGCTCTGCGATTGCCAGAAGAGTCCGCCGCTCGGCACCCCGCCGCTCGACTGCACGCCATGATGTGACCAATGAGGACGCAGCGCTCGAGGAGCGCGGCGTCCTCATCTTCACACGCCCGCTACACGCGAGGCGCGCGGCTCGCTAGCCGCTGTGCAGGAGGGAGGGAAGATAAAGAAGTTGTGCACGGAGCGGGCGCCGCCGTCCCTTACTCCGAACGACGTACCTCGACCCGCGGTGCTGCGTTTCGAAGCGCCGCTCCGTGCACAAGTGTCTCACATGCCCAAACGGCAGGTGTGCTCGGGGGGGCGGGCAATCAGCGGCTCGGCTGCTGCTGCATCGGCGCATCGCCGGCCGTGGACGGCATCAGGTCCGAACCTTCCGGTGTGCGGACGATCTCCGCAATGATGACCGGGCGGCGGCTGTACTGGTCCTCCATGTCCGACGTCATCGACAACCACGGGTAGTCTTTCTGCATCTCGTCTCGGTTGAACTGCCGCACTTTGCCGTGCACCACCACGTTCTGGCCGTCCGACAGCGTGGTCTCCCGCGGTGCGATCACCAGGATGTCCGGCGTAGTGCCGCCCGTGGGTTCCTCCAAGGTGAAAGCGCGCGGCGAGTACACTTCCGATACGGGAGCGCCGACATCGACCGTGGAGCCGTAATACTTCTCCGGGTTCGCCGCCACGGTTTCTGGCTGCAGTATTACGACTGCCACACGCGGCGCATCCGGCGCTTTCGGACCGGAAGCGCCTGTGCCCTGCTGCGCAACCGCCCACTGCGGGATGGCGACGGCGCTCAGGGACGCTGCGATCGCGAGCGCAATTTTCTTCATCGCGTGATCCTTTCTCGCCGGTGTGCCGGCGTCTGAATATTGGAACACCCGACATGTGCTATGCCCGTGCCAAGCTCCGCACGCTCTCTGGGGTCGCTGAGCAAAGCCACTTACAATCGGTACGAGAAGGAATTACGCACGCCGGCAAAGCTTACGAACGTACGCTTGGGCCGTTGGATACGGCGGCGTCTGCTCGTGCACGCGGCAGCAGTCGCGAGCTGCAGCAGTCGCGTGCTGGGGTGGTCATCCGGCGTCGAGCAGCAGCGTGCGGCTGGGGCCGGATCCAGAGCGCTCGGAGCGCGTCGGTCGGCTTCGATTGCGACCGCGCCGCTCCGAGCGCCGTTTCGGTTGCTTGCTCTGTGGATCAGCGGCTCTGATGCATGGGTGCGTCGCCCGCCGTGGCGGGCATCAGCTCGGAGCCCTGCGGCGTGCGAATGGCTTCCGCCACGATCACCGGGCGATGTCTGTCCCGATCTTCGGCCTCAGAGGTGATGTGGAACCACGGAAAGTCGCGCTGCAGCTCCTCGCGGTCGTAGTGGCGCACTTTTCCGCGCACGACCACTTTCTGGCCTTCCTTCAGATTGACCTCGCGCGGCGCGATCACCAGGATGTCGTGCTGTGCCTTGTTGTCGGCGCCCTGGTCACTGAGGCCGAAGATGCGCGGCGAGTAGACATGCGCTACCGGCGCCGGCACATCCACGGTCGCACCATAGAATTTGTCGGGGTGTTCGGCGAGCGTTTTAGAATCGACCGGCATCACTCCCGCGGCGGGTGCATCCGGTGATTTCGGCCCATTCGAGGTATGGCTGGTCGTACCCTCGTCGCAACGACCACCGCCCGCGGCGTACACGGGCAACCATCCGGCGGTCGCAATCATGAGCGTTCCGCCAACGTACGCAATCACAAGTGTTCTCATCTCACTGCCTTTCTCGCCGGTAGTCCGGCTGGTGAATTTAGACCACACGAAACGTGCTACATGTATGCCAACGAACGCCGTTGAGCCGCTGGCGCTGCCCGACGCTGTCGCAGGCGTTTCGGGAAAAGTTCCCCGGCAAAGCTTACGCAGGTTCTTCGCATGCCCTACGTGCGAACGGCGAAACAAAGGCCATGTCGTATGGCCCGGGGACAGCCTAGTCTCTGAAGCACGCGAGGTGCTCTCGACCCGTTCATTGCCCCAGCTGAATGCCGCACCTGCAACCCTCGTTCGCTGGCCGTCTTCGCCCTCGGAGCGCCCGCTGGTCGGGGCGCCGCGTGGATGTCTGCGGCTGATCATCAGCAGTCCGGTGCGGAGCCGCCGTTCAGCGCGCACCTGACGAGCTGACTTCCTATTCCGGCCGGATCACTGCTTCACCAATGGCCGGATCAGTGCCGCACCAAAGGTTCCGTTCGAGCTGTGAAGCGCGGGTTGCGTCGACGCCAACGCTGATCGCGGCGTCGGGTTTCGGGAGCAGCGCTTGGGAACCCCGCCGGCTGATCCGAATCCCACCCCTGGCCACAGCAGAAGCGAATGCGGATCTCCGCGCGACGGTCCGAAGCAGTGACTTAGCGCCTGCCTAACAGCCTCGCTCGGAACCGCCGCAGACACGGCATTTGCTTGTGCATAGCCGTCCAGGGAAATGGAGGAACGCGCCGCGTTGCGGCGGCGGGTAGGGCTATATCCGGACCGTTGCGGTGCTTCCGGAGCCACCCACGTTAGGCACGGAGTTGCTTGCCCTACTTCGCTGGTCGACTGCTGCCGTCTTCGACGACCGGAATATTCGCGGCGAGCTCGTAACGGATCACCGCGTCCATCTTGTTCTCCATCTGGTAGAACCGGGCGACGGTTTGCCCCGGTAGCGCTTTCGTGAACTCGTCGAGGTACGCCTGCCGCACCTTGATGCGGTCTGCTTCGGCAGCCAGGTACTCGCGGATGAGCTGTAGGGCCTTATCGTTGGACAGATTGTGGAAGTTGGCGGCGTAGTCCTTCACGAGGGCGGCGATGCGGTCGCCGATAGCGTTCATCTCTCGCTGGTACCGATCGTAGATCGGCCAGAACCGCGCGCTCTGCTGCTCGTCCAATTTCAGGTTCACGGCCACCAATGCCCTGCGGTTCGCTCGAATGGTGTCGAGCAGCACGGGCAGATCGGCTTCCCCAGGCACAGCAGTCGGTGGCGGCGCTGCGGCGGCAATGGTCCCGGTGAGCACACTGACAATCAATGCGGTGCCAAGAATCGCATAAGCGTGCGCCATCGCAATTACCCCCCGTTGTCTGCGCGTCCAGCCCGTCGAGCTACTTCGAGATCTTCGTGATCTTGGAGCCCTGAAGGCCAACGCCCGCCATTAAGCCCTTTTGGTCGAAAATGATTGCGTACACGTCCTGCGTGAGGGTCGTGCTCGTGATCGACTTGCCCATGCCTTCGTCGACCACGACGATGCTGGGACCGACGCCCAGTTCCCAGCCATCGCTCCGGTCGAGATACGAGAGCGCATTCTCGTTCATGAAGAAGAGCGCGTAGCCGAAAACCTGTACGCCGGCCTGGAGCCCGTACGACGCCGCGACGGAGTTGTAGTAACCCGCCGGTCGGCCTTTCTTCTCCAGGACCCCTTCACCGATCTGGCCGCCGAAGAGGAAACCGGCTTTCACGATGCTCGGAAATATCAGGACAGCGGTAGCGTTCTTGCCGAGCATCCGGGCGGTATCGTTGCTCGCGTAGAGACCGCGCAGAGCCTGCGAAGCATTCTGCTCCAGCTCTTGTCGGCTGGCCGCCGTGGCAGTGAGCGGTTTGGCCAGGCCGACGATGATGGCGAGCGACAGTATCGCCAATCCGACACCCGATAGACGCGTCATAGGCATGTGCGCTCCTCCTCGTGGCCTGATTTCGAGAATGGCTGCTGTGCGATGCGCCGCGGAGCGCGTTCGCACGGCGGTCGCACCTGGCCCACAACTCCTCTGCATGGATGAGTCAGACGCAACACCGGTCCCCCTCCCATAGGTGTTCCGATCGCGGTGCCAGAGCATACCTTGCGCGCGCGAGAGCACAAGGGCTGACGCAGACATTTTGATGGAAGGTCGAATGACGCCGAGCGCCGCCGCCGAAGCGGCCCAGGACGTTACCGCCGAGCGGGAGGGATATGGTACTGGGGACATCGCAAGGCGACGCGCAGTGCGCTAACGCGCACGGCGCGGCGGGGAGGTAAGGTCGGCCGGTAAGCCCTTGAGTCAATGCTGCGCGCGGGCGCGGCGGAAAGCGAGGTCTGCAATGGCTGCTAAACTATCAGCTGAATTCTTGGGGACCTTCTGGCTGGTCCTCGGCGGGTGCGGCAGCGCCGTGCTCGCCGCAGCGTTCCCGGTCGTCGGCATCGGATTGCTCGGTGTATCGCTGGCATTTGGGCTGACGGTGCTGACGGGCGCATACGCGCTCGGCCCGATCTCGGGCGGTCACTTCAATCCGGCGGTGACCATCGGCTTATGGGCGGGGGGCCGCTTCCCGTCGTCCCAAATCGGAAAGTACATCGTGGCGCAGGTCATAGGCGGCGTAGCGGGTGCCGCTGTTCTCTATATGATCGCCAGCGGCAATCCCGCCTTCAGCGTGGCCGGTGGCTTCGCTTCCAATGGCTACGGGGCCCATTCACCGGGCGGGTATGGGCTGGGGGCCGCATTCGTCAGCGAGCTCGTGATGACGTTCATGTTCCTGATCGTGATCCTCGGCGCCACGCACTCGCGGGCACCGGTCGGATTTGCCGGGCTGACGATCGGCTTCGCGCTCGCCCTCATTCATCTGATCAGCATCCCGGTTACCAACACCTCGGTGAATCCGGCGCGTAGCACCGGACCCGCGCTGTTCGTTGGCGGGTGGGCGGTCGCCCAGCTATGGCTATTTTGGATCGCTCCACTTCTGGGCGCGGCGTTCGCTGGTGTGGTGTACCGCGCGGTATTCGAAGGCTTCGTAGTCGAGCCGCCGGTCACCGGTCGCGTCGAGCAGCCCGTTCCCGTCCACGCCGGGTGACGATGCGCAAGCCACCCGCGGTGGACGAGGCGATCGTTGGCACATGATCGCGCTCGTTCGCCGCGGGTCGAGCCGGCGCCGACGCCCGCTTGAAACGCACTCGGAGCCGACCCGGCGATGCGGCAGACAGGTTATCGCTGCGAACGGCATGCTCCTGAGCTTCAGCATTCCAGCGGCCGATGATCGCGTTCGCAGTGTTGGGGATCACTCGAGCGGCGGTGTTCAACGCCTTCGTTGAAGCGTCTGCGGATAGGCGGCCTCGCGGGCCGCGGTGCCTGCATGCACTGATCGCGTGCCCGGCGTTGAGACCGGTGTCCGCCGGCCGGCAGGCGCGGCGGGCCGGAGGTCGTGGCACGTATCAGAGCCGTCTGATGGCGTGGATCGCCGCGCGCCTGTGCCGTGTTTTGTGTGGGTGGCTGGTTGTTCCTGCTACCGCACCGCCAATTCGCGCTGGCGGGCATTTCGACCCGGATTACCGCTATCGCTCGACACCGCGGGCGTCGCGCGGCCGATCAGCTGTGCGTTCCACTTGCCGCTGCATCGGTGTCGTACCCGCGCGTCTGATCGGATAAGTTCAGCGCGGGGCAAGAGGGCACATGGCGAGCGCGGAGCGCCAGAACGACACATTACCGCCGGAGTGGTACAGCGACTGTACGCACTGGGAGCTCGAACGCGAGCGAGTGCTGGCGCGGTCCTGGATGTGTATCGGTCATGCCAGCGAGCTCCCCTCTCCGGGGGACTTCTTCTGCGTCGAAGTGGCGGGCGAGCCGCTGCTCGCGACGCGCGGCGAGGACGGGCGATTGCGGGTGCTGTCGGCGGTCTGCCGGCACCGAGGCGCATTGATCGCAACCGGCTGTGGAAGCACGCGCCGGTTCGTCTGTCCGTACCACGCATGGACGTATGGACTGGATGGCCGGCTCGTGGGCGCCCCGGAGATGTCCGGCACGCACGGGTTCAACATGCGCGCGTATCCTCTCCCGGAGATCCCGAGTGCGGTGTGGGAGGGCTTTCTGCTGGTGAACCTGAGCGGCGGCGCGGAGCCGCTGTCACAGCGGCTCGCGGCGCTGGCGGACCGCCTTTCGCGCTATCGGCTGGGGGCGATGCGTGTCGCACGGCGCCTCGAGTTCGCCTGCGACTGGAACTGGAAGGTGATGGTCGAGAACTACATGGAGTGTTACCACCACCTACGTGTGCATCGAGAAACACTCGAACAGATCATTCCGGCCCGGTCGACGTGGTCGGAACCCGGCGATGGGGCGTGGGCCATGTGCCACATGCCGATCAGCCGCGATGTCGTCGCATACAAGGCATCGACGAGCCACGAGCCCCGCCTACCGGAGATCGCCGGCCTGCGCGAGGACGAACGCCGGCGCGGCACGCTCGTGCACGTCTTTCCGAATCTGGTCATGGTCCTCTACCCGGACCGGATGGATTTCCTGCGCGTGCTGCCCGCCGCCGCCGACGCGACCCGCGTCGATGCGTATTTCTGCGTGCCCGAAGCGGCATGCGCCAGCCCGGATTTCGCGCCGGCCATCGATGCCATCGTCAGCCACTTCCAGGAGTTCACGGACGAGGATTTCGCGATCTGCCGATCGGTCCAGCGCGGGCTTTCGGCGCGCTATGCCGCGCCGGGCCCGTACAATCGCCTCGAAGGCGCGCTCAGCGACTTCGCCCGCTGGATGCGCGCGCGGATCGCCGGGTGACGCGCTTCACGCCGGCAGGCGTACCGCATGGACATGATCTGGCATGGCGGCGGTTGTCACTGCGGGCGCGTGCGCATCGAGGTGCTCGCCCCCGCGCGCATTCGCGTCGCCGAGTGCAACTGCTCGATATGCAGCAAGTCCGGGTATCTGCACCTCATCGTGTCGCGCGACTGCTTCCGCGTGGTTCGCGGCGAGGACTCGGTGACCGCGTACACCTTCAACACCCGCACGGCGCGGCATTTGTTTTGTAGCCATTGCGGGATCAAGGCGTACTACGTTCCGCGCTCCCATCCGGACGGGATCAGCGTGAACGCGCGGTGCATCGACTCGAGTACCGTGCAAGCCATGACGATAGAGCAGATCGACGGCCGCGACTGGGAGAGCCAATATCCGGCTGGGCAAGGAGAGTTCGAGAGCGAATGAGTGAGAGCATCTCATCTCGCTCGGAGAGCCGCATACCCGCGGCGGGACACATGCATGGGCGCGCCGGTGTGAACGGCAGCGCCCACATCCAGCTCACGGCGGACGACCCCGGGCGTTGCCTGCTGTTCTGGGAAAAGCTCTGCCACTCCCTCGATATGCAGACGCTCATCAAGGGCGATCAGATCGTGTACCGCGTCGGCAGCCGCACGAGGATTCTCGGGCGCGCGGCGCCGCGCGAGAAGGCAGTGAGTCCGTTTGGTCAGGTTCGCCCGGCCTCCACCACTTCTGCTTTCGCGCCTGCAGCCGCGCGGACGTAGACGTCATTTACCGGTTCCGGGTGACGAGCTGCAGGCGCACATCATCCACCCGCCGGAGGACGGCTCGGAGTTGCGCCCAGCGCTTAACTCGGTGCTGTTCGAGGATTCGAGCGGGATCCGCGTCGAGGTGAGCTACATCCCGGTCAGATCGAGCGCGTCGTGCGTACCAAACTTGAAACTCAGGATCACCTGGTGAATGCCCGCTGAGCGCGAGCCCAGCAGAAACCGCAGCGCGAAATAGCGGCCGGGCGCGAACCCCAGGTGCAGCGGCCGCGGATAGGGGATCCACCCCGTCGTCATGCTCGGCAATCCACTCCACCGTCTGTCGGCTGCAGCCGGTGACCAGAATCGGCAGCCGTCCGAGCGGTTTCGGAACGAGATCGGCGGTGCCGGACAGCACGCCGTAGGTCGATCGAATAGTCGCGAACTCTGCGAGCACCGTGCGGATGAACCGCAGATTCTCGCGAAACAGCGCATCGCGTGCTCGAACTCCACGCCGACCGCCGGGAACTCGACCGGTGGATCGCCCGATGCGACGCCGAGCACGCGGCGCGCTTTCAATAGCGCGTGATCTGCTCGAAGAAGTCGGCGAGGGGATTTTACCGCAGCTCGAGACAAGCCGAACGGGGAGCCGACGCCGGCGCGCCTCACTTCGCCGGGCGCGCCGCGTAACACTAGCTGCTACGTTGTTCGGCCGTTCGCTGTTGAGTTTCGAGGTCGCGCAAAGGGGAGCCACCTGGTGATCGCGTTTCCCCGAACGCAATGGCCCAAGAGCACATAGCCTGGCTACTTAACAGCGAAAGCCTCGCTCTGTCAGCCGATGGCGGAGATGTGGGTGGGCTCGATCGTATAGATCACGCGGACTTCACCGGGGCCGCGATATGGATACTTGTCCACGCCGAGGTACTTCTTGGCCAGCTTGTCGATGTGCGCATCGGCGCCGTTCTCGGTGACGTCGGTGATCTTGCCGCGGATGGTGATCCCGCGGTTCGGATCGTTCGGGTCCACCAGCGAGAGGGCCACCCGGGCGTCGCGGCGCATGTTCCTGTCTTTCACGCGGCCGCGGGCGGAATTGATCCGCAGGCGCCCATCGAAGTCGAACCAGACAGGCGACACCTGCGGGCTGCCGTCCGGCATGACGGTCGCGAGATGAGCCAGCGCCGTGCTGTCGAGGATGTCGCGGACCGCCGCGGGGATGTCTTTGGCCATGCGCTCGCCTCCTGTTGTCAGCGGCGCCGTCCGCCGCCGACGCCCGGTGTGCTTGTCCGAAGTCGGTCGAGAACGCAAGTGCCGGGCGACGCGGGCCCCCGCGCCGGCGGGGGCCCGTTTCGCTGCCAGTTATGCAGCCAGTGCATCGCGCTCGGGCTCGAGCGCGAGGGCGAGCACGTCGTGCACGGTTGCAACGGGGTGGAAGCGGAGCTGCCGGCGGACTTCGACCGGCACCTCTTCGAGCTCGGGCTCGTTGCGATCCGGCAGAATCACGTCCGTGAGCCCGGCAGCGTGCGCGGCCAGGACCTTCTGCTTAACCCCACCGATCGGCATCACGCGACCCTGCAAGGTCACCTCACCGGTCATGCCGACGGAGCCCCTCACCGGGCGGCCGGTGAGCAGAGACGTTAGCGCGGAGACCATCGCCACGCCGGCACTCGGCCCGTCCTTCGGGATCGCTCCTGCGGGGACATGGACGTGGAAAGCGCGGCGGCGAAACGCCTGCTCGTCGATGCCGAGCTCCTTCGCGTGGCTGCGCACCCAGCTCAGCGCGATGTGGGCAGACTCCTTCATCACGTCGCCCAGCTGGCCGGTGAGGGTGAGACCCTCGCCGCCGCTCATGCCGGCGGCCTCGATGAACAGCACGTCGCCGCCCGTGCCGGTGACCGCAAGCCCTGTCGCTACGCCGGGAACCGCGGTGCGCACCGCGGCTTCCTGAAAGACCTTCTGGCGTCCGAGCGCATCGCGGATGGCGGCGAGATCGACCGCGACCGGCGGCGTGAGCACCTGCGACACCAACTTGGTCGCGATCTTCCGCAGCAGGGTGCCGAGCTCGCGCTCGAGCTGGCGCACCCCGGCCTCGCGCGTGTACTCGCTGACGATCACGCGGAGCATCTCGTCCGAGATCGTTACCTCCTCCGGGCGCAGTCCATTGCGTTCGATCTGGCGCCGCCACAGATAGCCGCGCGCGATCGCGACCTTTTCCTCGGTCGTGTAGCCGTCGAAGCGGATCACTTCCATGCGGTCGAGCAGCGGTCGTGGGATCGTGTCGGCGATATTCGCGGTCGCGATGAACAGCACGTGTGAAAGATCGAGCTCGACGTCGAGATAGTGGTCGCGAAACGCGTGGTTCTGCGCCGGATCAAGCACCTCGAGCAGTGCCGAGGCCGGATCGCCGCGCCAATCCGCGCCGATCTTGTCGACCTCGTCGAGCATGATCACCGGGTTCATGGTGCCCGCGTCGCGGAGCGCGCGGACGAATCGCCCCGGCAGCGCGCCGATGTACGTCCGGCGGTGACCGCGGATCTCGGCCTCGTCGCGCACGCCGCCGAGTGACAGCCGCACGAACTTGCGGCCGGTGGCTCGTGCGATCGACTCGCCGATGGAGGTCTTACCGGTACCCGGAGGGCCGATCAGAGTGAGGATGACCCCCGAGCGGCGATCGTCGGGCACGCCGCGCTCGGCGCGGAGCTTGCGCACGGCGAGATATTCGGTGATCCGCTCCTTCACGTCGTTCAGACCCGCGTGGTCCTCGTCGAGCACCTGGCGCGCATAGACCGGGTCCAACCGCTCTTCGGAGCGTTTGGCCCACGGCACCGCCAGCAGCCAATCCAGATAGGTGCGGATGACGGAGGCTTCGGGGTTCGAGTCGCCGAGTCGGGCGAACCGATCCAGCTCGCGCTCAGCCTGTACCCGTACCGCCTCGGGCATACCGGCCTCGGCGATCTTGGTACGGTACTCCTCCACCACCGAGCTGCCCTCTTCGCCGAGCTCCTTGCGGATCGAGTCGAGCTGACGCCGCAGGACGTACTCGCGCTGTTGCTTCTGCGACTCGGATTGCACGTCCTCCCGGATGCGCTTGCGCATCTGCAGCTCCATCAAGCGCTCGCGCTGGAAGGCGAGGGCGCGCTCGAGCCGGGCCACGACGTCAAGGGTCTGCAGCAACTCGACTTTCTGCGCGAACGTCAGGTCGGGCGCGTATCCGGCGGTATCGGCGAGGGCACCGGGCCCGCTGATCGAGCGGAGGAAGGCGCGCACCTGGTCATCGGCATCGCGCAGCTCAAGGATCTCCTCCACGACGGCGCGATACTCGCGCTCGAGCTCCCCAGTGCGGGCGGGCGGCACGGCTTCGTCGGGCCGGGGCTGCACCTCTACCCAGAGTTGACCATCGGGCCCGGGGTGGGCCGCTCCGGCCACGCCGCGATGGAGACCGGTCACCAGCACGGCGCTCTGGCCGCCGGGCAGCCGCATCCGCTCGCCGACCTCGGCCACGACGCCGACATTGGCGTATTCGGCGCCGTGCCGCGGGACGAGGAACAGCTGCCGCGACTCACCGGCGTCGAGCGGCAGGGTGACGGTCATGCCGGGGAAAACCACGGCATCGTTGAGGGATATTAAACGAAAGCGCTCCATTGGTGCGTACAACGATAAGTCATTACTTGAGGTTGTCAACCGTTGCGAACCTGAACTATGGTGAATCGATGGATGCGGAGGCCGAAGCCCGCGAAGCCTGGCAGCTGTTGCTGGAGTTGCTGACGATCACCCGCGCGCGGATCCCGGCGGTCGCGGCCAATTTCTCGCTCTCGGAGCCGCAGTGTCAGGTGCTGCGCCTGCTCAGCCCCGATGAGCCGGTACACATGGTAGCGCTCGCGAAACGGCTCGCGTGCGACGCGTCAAACATCACCGGGATCGTCGACCGCTTAGAGGACCGAGGATTGCTCGTGCGTCGGCCGGTGCCGCACGACCGGCGCATGAAGGTGGTCGCGCTCACGCCCCGCGGGGCCAAGCTGCGGGTGCGGTTGATCGAGCGGCTCTCCGAGCTGCCCGAAGCGATCGGGCGGATGGCCGTCGAGGATCAGCGCGCGCTGCGCGACATCCTGCGCCGGGTGCTGGCGGAGGAGAGTGGGGCGGCGCGCATCGGTAAACCGCAGGCGGGGAGTGCGCGCCCGCCGCGCCGGCCTTCGCGCGCCGCCGAACGGGCCACTGTCCGGTGATTCTCTGCGCGCGCGCTGTGGGGGGTGGGGCGGAGCGCGCGATCACCCGCCGCGCGGGAACGGTTGCGGCGCACGGCCGCTGATGGCTGCCGGTTGCCCCGGTATGGGCCCCGGATCGGGAACCGGTTCGGGGAACGGGGGCGGATCGGGAGCGGGGTCGGGATCCGGCCCCGGCAGCGGAAGCGCACGATGTGGAGCGCTACGAGCCCGCCGCGGAGCGCTGGTGCGACCGGTGTTCATCCGCGGGTTCAGGGCTCGCCATCGCCATGCCACGGCGCGCGTTTCGCGTTGCTCTGCCGCACACATTGCAGCCAGCGCTTCGTGAGCGCTTCGATGTGCGCCACCTGGGGCACGTCGCGCACGTCGCTGTAGACGTACAGCGACAGCAGGTCGGGGCCGACGGCGATGGCGGAGTTGGTCATCACCAGCAGCATCCCGTCTTCTTGGGCTGAACCCGATCCCGCTCGCTTCTCCACCGCGCCCATCGAAATGGAATCGGGCGACTCGTCGAATACGCCGAGCGCGGCCTCGCCGTTAGCCGCGAGGGTCGCGGCGAGGCGGGCACGCTCGGGCACGCCGTATTGCTGCGAACGGATGAAGCTCTTCACCTGCGGCAGCTGCTCCGCGGTCTTCGAGCGCGCGGACTGCGCGACGAGATAGCGGGTGAACGGTGCCGTCGGGTTGCGCTTGTGCGCCGCCCATTCGCCGTCGGGTACGAAGTAGGCCAGCGTGATCACCGAGGGCGAGTACGCGCCCGTCAGCTTTCGACAGAGCTCTGCATCCTGCGCGCACGCGTCCACGTAACCGGGCGGTGGGGCGAGCTCGATCGGTTTTCCGGCTACCGCGCGCGGTGCCGAGCCGCACTCCGGAGCGGTACCGGCAGCGGCGGTGACGACATGCAGCAGCAGGGCGAGTGTGGTGAGCACTTGAGCGCTTCCGTTGACGGACAGTCATTTGGTAATCTGAGCGAGTCGGGCGGTCAACTCAACAGAATCGCTGAGCGCATTTTTCCGGGGACTTCGCAGGACAAGACGGGTGCACTCGGTCCTTGCGCTGGGCGGCTCCCTTACAAGCCGCGTGTGGTTGCGTGCTGTGCGATGCCGTTGACCGCATCCGCCCGCTCGTACCGGCGGCATCGTCTGCCGCCCGCGCTCGTCGTAGCGCTCTCGGCCGCCCTGTCCCTCGCCACCGCTGCGCGCGCGACGTGTACCGGCGACTGCGACGGCGATCGGCGGGTATCCGTGAACGAGCCGATCATGGGCGTCAACATCTGGCTCGGCCGTCTGCCCCTCGGCGCTTGCGCGGCCCTCGATGCGGACGGCGATGACAACGCGGGCGTCAACGAGCTGATCGCGGCAGTGCGCAACGCGCTGAACGGCTGTGCGCTCGAGCCCACCGCCACCGCGGATCCGGCGGCTTCGGCTACCGCGACCGCAGCGGTGTCGGCCTCCGCGACGGCCGGGTGGTCGCCGTCGAGCACCGGCACTGCAACGCTGTTGTACACGCCCACGCCGACGCCGACCGCCGCGGTGGTCAATGATCCGCCGATTGTGCCGACGGCGTTCATCTATCGAGGCTATCCCGGGTTCGCAGTCCGCTTGCCGATCGACGCGGTCGATCCCGAGGGTGGGGCGGCGCGCTGCTTCGCGGCCGAGCTCCCGGCCGGCGCCTCATTCGACCCGCAGATCCGCATCCTGAGCTGGACTCCCGCCGCCGAACCAATCGGGCCGTTCTACGTGCCCTTCTCGTGCGTCGATGACGCCGATCCACCGGCCGCGAGCGCGGGGCAGCTCATCTTCAAGATCGCGGCGCTCGACGGATGTGCGATGCCGGTATGCGACCCGGCGACGGGGTGCAGGGCGGAGCTGCCGCCATTGTCGCGGCGGTGCTGTGCGGCGGGTCCGGCTGCGCGCGTAGCCGAGCCGCGGACCGGCTGTCCCGCGAGCCGCGTGTTGTTCGTGGGCCAGAACACGACCGCGGGAAGCTTCGGACGCCTGCAAAACTGCGACGTCCTGCGGGTGCGAAACTTCCTGCAATCCGGCGCCGAGGTGCAGCTCCACATCGAGGCGCGCTGTGTGAATGCGGCGGCTCCGGTACAGGTGCACGCGCGGCTCGAAAGCGGCTCCCCGGCGCATCGCGTGGTGTTCGATGCACAGGTCCCCGGGATCGTCCTCACTCCCGGCGCGGACGGCTTCGCACGCCGGCGCAATATCCGCTTTACCGTGCAAGGAGGTGGGCCGTTCCGCGACCTGGAGGGTGCGGAGGCAAGCCTCACGGTGACCCTGACCGACGCCGACCGCTTGGCCCTCACCGAGCGCCTGCGGTTGCGCCTCAGCTTTACGCCGCAGCCCGATCGGCCGAACCTCGACCCGACACCCGCGCCGGCCGGATCGTAGACTCTCGCTCGGCAGCCCGGGATGCATTGAGCATGGCCCGTGGGCGCGTCGCAGCTTCAATCCGCCGGCCGGCGCTGCGGCCCGCCTCGATCGTCGCGCGGTAGTTCCGTTCCGCGCGTGTCGGGGGGCGCAGGACGCGCCGGTGCGGGTCAACGCTAGGCGCTGCGCGGCCATTTCGCGCCGGAAAGGCGTTCCGGATGGACCTCACTTGCCAAACGCATGGAGCGGCTTACGCTGAACACGTCATCCGCGAGACGTGCGGCAGATCGGGCGGGTGACGGCGCGGATAGCTCCCGGAGACGAACGTGAGCACCCCGTTCAGCATCTTCTCTGGTACGGCGAACCCGCCGTTGAGCGCGGCGATCGCGCGCGAGCTGGGCGTCGAGATCGGCGCGTGCGCCGTCGACCGATTTCCGGACGGGGAGGTCTCGTTGCGGCTACTCGAGCCCGTGCGCCGGAAGGACGTCTTTCTCGTGCAGCCGACCTCACCCCCCGTCGATGAGAACCTGATCGAGCTGCTGGCGCTCGCGGATGCGTGCCGCCGCGCGGCGGCCGCCCGCATCACGGCCGTGGTGCCATATTTCGGGTATGCGCGCGCCGATAAACGCTGGGGGCGCCGCGAGCCCGTAACGGCGCGGATGGTCGCCGATCTGCTGCAGGCCGTCGGCATCGCGCACCTCATCACCGTCGACCTGCACACGCCGCAGATCGAGGGCTTCTTCCATACCCCGGTCGACAGTCTCACCGCGGTCCCAGCCCTCTGGCGGGCGCTGCGCGACGCGCCGCCCGATCTAGTGGTGGTCTCGCCGGATGTGGGGCGCATGCAGCTCGCGACGCAGTATGCGCACTGCCTCGGCGCGCCGCTCGTCGTCCTGCACAAGCGCCGTCGCAGCGGCAGCGAGACCGAGGTGACGCACGTGGTCGGAGACGTGTCGGGCCGGGCGTGCGTCATCGTCGATGACATGATCTCGACCGGCGGGACGGCCGCGGAGAGCGTCGCCGCGCTCCTCGCGGCGCGGGCGCGCCCCGAAATCTTCGTCGCCGCGACGCACGGGCTGCTGCTGCCGGGCGCGCGGGAAAAGCTCGATCATCCCGCGATCGTCGAGGTCTTGGTCAGCGATAGCGTCGCCGTTCGCCTGCCCGACTGGCCGCGTCTGCGCGTGGTCTCGATCGCCCCGATGATCGCCAGTGCGCTGGCGCGGTTGCTCACGGACGACTGCGGCCGCGCAGCGCAGGCACGGAAATCCATAGATTAAGGAGTAGCATCGTATGGCATCGAAGCGTTTTCGCGATCGCACCGAAGCGGGCCGCTTGCTCGCATCCAAGCTGGCGGCCTACGCCAACCGCCCGGACGTGCTGGTGCTCGCGCTGCCGCGCGGAGGCGTGCCGGTGGCGTACCAAGTCGCGCGCGCCCTCGGCGCACCGTTGGACGTGTTCGTGGTCCGGAAGCTCGGTGTGCCCGGGTATGAGGAGCTCGCCATGGGGGCGGTCGCCACTGGCGGCGCTCGCGTGCTGAACGACGAGGTGGTGCAAAGGCTGCACATTCCGGACTACTTGATCGACGCGACCGCCGCGCGCGAAAAACAGGAGCTCGCGCGTCGCGAGCGCCTCTATCGCGGTGGTCGCGCGGCGCCGGATGTGCGCGGCCGTACCGTGATCCTCGTCGACGACGGCCTCGCCACCGGCGCCACCATGCAGGCCGCCATCAAAGCGCTGCGCCAGCAGCAGCCCGCACGCATCGTCGTCGCGGTGCCGACCGCTGCGCCGGATACCTGCGAGCAGCTGAAGTCGGAGGTGGATGAGGTCGTCTGCGGCATCACGCCCGAGCCGTTCCATGCTGTCGGCCGCTGGTACGAGGACTTTTCGCAGACCTCCGACGACGAGGTGCGCGACCTGCTGGCGCGCCGGCAGCAGACGGCGGACAAGTCGGCGGCGCCGGGCACCACCGACATCAGCATCGTCCCGGTGTTACGGCAGAGCGCGCACGTGCTCGAGGGCAGCGCGCGGGATTACGACCCGCTGCTGGACCTGATCGGCGACGCATCCTTCGCGCTGCTCGGCGAGGCGTCCCACGGCACGCACGAGTTTTACCGCGAGCGCGCGCAGATCACGAAGCGGCTCATCGAGGAGAAGGGCTTCACGGCGGTCGCGGTGGAGGCGGATTGGCCCGATGCGTACCGCGTGAACCGGTACGTGCGGGGGATGAGCACCGACGTCGATGCGCAGGAAGCCCTCGCGGATTTCCGCCGGTTTCCCACCTGGATGTGGCGGAACACCGAGGTGGTGGAGTTCATCACCTGGCTGCGGGCATACAACGATGCGCTGCCGCGCGACGCCGCGAAAGTCGGCTTCTACGGCATCGATCTTTACAGCCTGCGCGCGTCGATGAAGGCGGTGCTGCAATACCTGGAGAAGGTCGACCCGCAAGCAGCAGCGCAGGCGCGCAGCCGCTATAGCTGCTTCGACCACTTCGGCGAAGACGTGCAGGTGTACGGCTTTCTCGCCGGGACCGGCGCGACGAAATCGTGCCAGGAGGAGGTGGTCAGCCAGCTCGTGGAGCTGCAGCGGCGGGCGATGGAGTACGCGCAGCGCGACGGCCGGGTCGCCGAGGAGGAGCTCTTCTTCGCCGAGCAGAACGCGCGCTTGGTCAAGAATGCGGAAGCGTACTACCGGGCCATGTTCGTCGGAGAGGTCTCCTCGTGGAACCTCCGCGATCGCCACATGGCCGAGACGATCGAGGCCTTGCGGGAGCACATCGGCCGACACGGCCGGGACGCGAAAATCACGGTGTGGGCGCACAACTCCCACCTCGGCGATGCGCGGGCAACCGAGATGGGCCGGCGGGGCGAGCTGAACGTCGGACAGCTCATCCGCGAACAGCACGAGCGCGATGCGGTGCTGATCGGGTTCACCACGTACCAGGGTACCGTTACCGCGGCATCGAACTGGGGCAGCCCGGCGGAGCGCAAGAACGTCCGCCCGGCGCTCGCCGCCAGCTACGAGGCGATGTTCCACGCGGCCGAGCCGTCGCGGTTCTTGCTTCCGTTGCGCAACGCCGCCCCGGCGCTGCGCATTCCCCGGCTCGAGCGCGCCATCGGCGTGATCTACCGGCCGGATACGGAGCGCGCGAGTCACTACTTCGAGGCGCGGATCGCGGACCAGTTCGACGCCGTGATCCACTTGGATGAGACGCGAGCGCTCGAGCCGCTCGAATACACTGCAGAATGGGAAGCGGGCGAAGTACCGGAGACGTTCCCATTCGCGGTGTGATGCAGGAGAGCCCATGGACAGACGGACGGATTCACCAGTCGCAGCGCGCTCGGTTCGCGTGCCGGCGGGCGCGGCGACCCTCGAGGCAGATCTCAGCCTGCCCGCCGGCGCACGCGGCGTCGTCGTGTTCGCGCATGGCAGCGGCAGCAGCCGCCACAGCCCGCGGAACCGCTATGTGGCGGCCCTGTTGAACGAGGCGTCGCTCGGCACGCTGCTGATCGATCTGCTCACCCCGCAGGAAGAGGCGATCGACATGCGCACCGCCCACTTGCGCTTCGACATCGGATTGCTCGCCGGGCGGCTCGTCGGCGCTACCGATTGGCTCGCGCGCCAACCGGATACGCGGGAGCTGCGCATCGGGTATTTTGGCGCCAGCACCGGCGCGGCCGCGGCCTTGGTCGCAGCCGCGGAGCGGCCCGACGTGGTTGCCGCGGTGGTGTCGCGCGGCGGGCGCCCGGATCTCGCCGGCCCGGCCCTGGCGCATGTGCGCGCGCCCACGCTGTTGATCGTCGGCGAGCGCGATGTACAAGTGCTCGAGCTGAATCGAGCGGCGTTCATGCAGCTGCAGTGTGAGAAACAGCTGGTCATCGTGCCCCGCGCGACGCATCTGTTCGAGGAGCCCGGTGCGCTCGAGCACGTGGCGCGGCTGGCGCGCGAGTGGTTCGAGCTACACCTCCTCGTCGCGGACGCGCATCGCGCCGCCGGCGCGCCCTCGGCATAGTCCACGGCGGTGTGTGGCCGCGCCGCCCGGCTGCGCGCGGGAGGCGCCTCGCTATGCAGTGACGCGCGGGAGCGCGCGGTGAGGCCACCGCTCACGCGGGGTTCAGCGCCGGCTTCGGGGCCTCCCAGGTCAGCGCGCGCCCGGCCAGATACACTGCGAATGCCACGCCGAAACCGAGGAACCACGCGTAATTGTAGAGTTGCGTGAGCCACTGCGGTACGGCCTCCGGCGCGAGCAGCTGTACGTGCACCAGAAATCCCGGCAGGCTCGGCACCGCGCCGAGCACCAGCGCCGTCAGCGCGACGAGGCTGAAACCGTTCGTGTACCGGTACTCGCCGTCGGCCCGGTAGAGCGCTGCGAGGTCGAGTGTCCGCCGCCGCCAGACGAAGTAATCGGCGATGAGCACGCCGCCGATTGGACCGAGCAGCGCGGTATAGGCGATCAGCCAGGTGAAGATGTAGCCTTTGGGGTCGGCGACCAGCTTCCAGGGCATGATCAGCACGCCGATGATCGCGGTGATGTAGCCGCCCACGCGGAACGACATGTGCCGCGGGGCCAGATTGGCGAAATCATTGGCGGGGCTGACGACGTTCGCGGCGATGTTCGTCGCGAGCGTGGCGATGCCGAGCGCGATCATCGCGAGCATGAGCACGGCGGGATGGGTGAATCGGGTCAGCACGTGCACGGGATCCCAGATGGTGGTGCCGTAGATGACGGTGGTGGCGGAGGTCACGGCCACGCCGATGAACGAATAGAGCCCCATCGTCGCCGGTAGCCCGAGCGCCTGGCCGAGGATCTGGTCGCGCTGCGATTTCGCATAGCGCGAAAAGTCCGGGATGTTCAGCGACAGGGTGGCCCAATAGCCGATCATTCCGGTGAGAGCCGGAAAGAAATACGAGAAGAACTTTCCCGCTTGCGGCTGCCCGGGATCGAATTGCGAAGGTTGCGAAAGGATGGGGCCGAACCCCCCCGCTTCGCGGTACGCCCACCAGAGCAGTGCCAACCCCAGCGCGATCAGCAGCGGCGCTTTGATGTTCAACAGGAACCGGATCGTCTCGATGCCGCGATGAATCACCCAGACGTTGATGCTCCAGAAGGCGAGAAAGCAGACGAGCTGCGCGGCGTTGATGCCGAGCCCCGGCAACGGAGCGCCGGACGCGAGCGCGGGCTCGAAAACGGCGAGGATGCTGTAGACCGCGTGGCCGCCGATCCACGCCTGGATGCCGAACCAGCCGCAGGCGACCAGGGCGCGCAGGATCGCGGGCACGTTCGCGCCGCGCGTGCCGAACGCCGCGCGGCAGTAGACCGGGAACGGAATGCCATACCGCGTGCCTGCGTGGGCGTTGAGTACCATGGGCACGAGCACGATTACGTTGGCGAGGAAGATCGTCAGCACGGCCTGCCACCAGTTCATGCCGCCGCCGATGAGCGACGAGGCGAGCATGTACGTGGGGATGCACGCCGACATGGAGATCCACAGGGCGGCGAAGCTTCCCACGCCCCACGTGCGCCGGTCGGCGGGAACCGGCGCGAGGTCGTCGTTGTATAGCCCGCCGGCGTGTGGCTCGGCCGGGCGGGCTTCCGCGAACTCGGCGGCCGAGCGATTCATGCGCAGCGCGCGCGCAGGCCGGAAGAGACCCACCGCGACGGCCAGTCGGCCGCGTGGCCGGGTCGATCAGCATCTCGAGCGCACCGATCCATATTCCTGCACCCCCGGCCACGGGGTGAATCACATCGCTCGGACGAGGTGAAGCGTTCGTTCTCGCAGTCACCCGAGGCCGCGGGCCACGACGGGCGGGGTGGGAACGTCCAGTTCCTCCCGTTCGCGGTTGCGCAGAATATCCGCGCAGGGGCCACACGCGCTGACCTCGCCGGCGCCATCTGTTACGGCGATGCAGACGAGCGTGTCGGCAACGCGGCGCGCTTGTCCGAGGTTGTGCGTCACCAACACGATCGTCCGCGTGGCGGCGAGGCGCAGGATCAGCTCCTCGAGCGCCTGCGTGGAGTCGCGATCGAGCGCGCTCGTCGGCTCGTCCAAGAGGATCACCTCTGGATCGACGGCGAGCGCCCGGGCCATGCAGAGGCGCTGCTGTTGGCCGACCGAAAGGTGCAGGGCCGACTCGTGCAACCGGTCTTTGACTTCGTCCCACAGCGCTGCCTCCCGCAAAGCGCGCTCCGCCAAGGCGGGCCATTGTGCACGCGGAACGCGCCGCAGGTGGCGCACCCCGAACAGGACGTTCTTGTAGATGCTCAGCGGGAAGACGACCGGCTGCTGAAAGATCATGCCGACCCGGGCGCGCAGGTCGTCCGCATCCGAGGCGAAGATCGATCGCCCGTGCAGAAGGACGTCGCCGGTGAGCCGCAAGCTCTCGTCCAGCTCGATCATGCGGTTCAAGCAGCGGAGAAGGGTGGTCTTCCCGGCGCCGGAGGGGCCGATGATGCCGAATACGTGCCGCTCCGGTATGGTGATCGTCACGCTGCGAAGCAGGGGCCGCGATCCGGCGAACACGGCGAGGCCTCGGGTCTCGAAGGCGATCGCTGCAGCGGCGCCGTACGACTGCCCCCGCCGCCCCGAGGGGGCGGATGCCTCATCCATCGCGCGCCTCCTCGTGCATGCGAAGCCGCCACGGAAGTGCGGCCACGCTCAAGCCGAACACGAGCAGCAGCAACACCAACGCGGCGCCCCAGATCTTCGCTCCGACGCTTGGGTCGAACGAATCCTGCGACAGGACGAAAATGTGGTATGGCAACGTGAGCACGGGGCTGTCCATGACGCCGCGCGGCAGCGTCGCACCGGCGAAGATCGTCGCCGTGAACATCACCGGGGCTGTCTCCCCCGCGGCGCGCGCCACGCCGAGCAGGGAGCCGGTGACCAGCCCACCCGAGCATTGGGGCAAGATCACCCACCAGACGACCTGCCCTTGTCGCAATCCCAGCCCGGCGGCCGCTTCGATGTACCGGCGCGGCAGCGCCTGAATGCGCTCGATGAGCGCGACCGCGGCCACCGGCAGGATCATGAAGCCCAACAGGACGCCGCCGGCGAGCCACGACTTTCCCCAGCCGAAGAACTTCACGAACACCATCAGGCCGAACAGCCCGAGCAGTATCGACGGCACGCCGTTCCACGCGGACAAGACGAGCCACAGCCGCTCGCGCGAGCGCTCGCTCCGCAAGTACACGCTGTGTACGAGCGCCGCGCCGATCGCGAGCGGGGTGCTGACGAGCAACGCCGTCGCGGCCAGAATCAGCGTGCCGACAATGTTGTAGAAGACCCCACCCGCGGCGCCGACCAGGCGGATGTGCTCGGTGAGAAACTGCCACGACAGCGCGGTTGCGCCGCGCCAGATCAGCGCGCCGACGATGAACGCGATCACGCCGATGGCGAGCGCGGCACACAAGCCAGCGGCCAACGTGATCAGATGGTCAACGCGGTGCCGCATGCAGGTCTCGCGGCCGCGCCAACCACCCGGCCATCCAGGTTGCGCCGGCGGTTGCCGCCAGTAGCATGAGACCGAGGCCGACGATCGCGCCCCAATGCAGAGGATCGCCGTAGGCGATGTTGGTCTCGGAGCCGACCAGCTTCGTGGTCAGCGTCTGCCCCGCCTGCGCCAGGGGCCGCAGCGACCAGAGGGACGCGGGCCATTGATTGTCCTGGCGGCCGACGACCATGAACACGGCGATGCCTTCGCCGAAGGCGCGGCCGAGCGCCAGGATCAGCGCCGCGAGCATTCCGCGCCGCGCGTGCGGCAGACTGACGGCGAAAATGACCTCCGCGCGCGTCAGCCCGAGCGCGCGCGCCGCCTGCCGCCGCGCGGCCGGGACGTTTCGCAACGCGTCGTCGCTCAACGT
The DNA here is from genome assembly GCA_050176585.1 of Binatia bacterium. Lineage (GTDB taxonomy): Bacteria > Desulfobacterota > Binatia > HRBIN30 > CADEER01 > CAYYWP01. The sequence goes on along the minus strand of JBFXHX010000009.1, from coordinate 92,684 downwards.
CATGACCGTCGGCAGGATCATCACCGCGAGCAGCAGGCCGGCGGTCAGGAGCGTATCGCCGCTCACTGGATCGAACGGCTCCAACGCGCGGTACACCCCGTTGCGCAGGAACAGAACGCCCAAGAGGCCGTACACCACCGAGGGCACTCCAGCGAGCAGCTCGATGGCGCCTTTTGCGGGGAGCCGCCATTGCCTCGGCACGATCTCGGCGGTGAAGATCGCGGCGCCGAAACCCACCGGTGCCGCCAACATCAACGCGACGACGGACACGACGATGGTTCCGTACAGCATGGGCAGTGCGCCGAACTCGTGCTGGCGGTAGAACCAGCGCCTGCCGGTGAGATACGCGAGCCCCTCGTGGTCCCAGACCGGGAGGCTCTCCCAGGCGAACACTGCGACCATTGCCGCCACCGAGGCGATGCTCACGATCGTAAAACCGTAGCTCGCGCGGCGCGTCCAGTCCCACGCTCGCACGCGCGCCGCGCCGGTTGAGGACAGGTCGGCGGTTCGACCGACGTGCACCATGTGCGCGCTCAGTGTTGCAGCTGCTCCAACGAGAGATAGCCGTGCTTGCGCACCAGGGCCTGCCCGCGTTCGCTCAGGAGGAAGTCGATCAATACGCGCGCCTCGCCGCTCGGTTCGCCGTTGGTGATCACGAACAGCGGGCGACTCATCGGATACCGGTGCGAGGCGATGTTCTCCGGCGTCGGCATAACCACGATGCCGCCGTCGACGGCGAGGCCGAGTGCGAAGACAGTGCGACCGTCCGCCCACGAGGCTGACAGCTGCGAGAGCGCTCCGCGGGTGCTGCCGGCCTTGTTGCGCGTCTCTTCGTTGCCGCCCACCTCCGGAAAGCTCACCGGCGGTGCCTTTTGGGAATCGCCGTAGAGCCAATGCGCGAACACTTCCCACGTGCCGCGCCCGGGCTCCTTGTTGAAGAACGCGATGCGCCGCTCTGGTCCGCCCACCTGCTTCCAGTTGGTGATGCGCCCTTCGTAGATATCCCGGACCTGCTCCTTGCTGAGCGCGCGCACGCCGGCGTCCCACACGTCCCGCGACGCGATCAGCGCCACAGCATCGGCGCCGATTTGCACCGGCGTGAAATGGACGCGCGGGTACTTCGCCCGGTCCGCGTCGCCGAGTGGCTTTGACGCCATCGCGACGTCCACGAGGCCGTCCCCGAGCATGGCGATGCCGCCCGCGCTGCCGCCTTGCGTATCGACCTGAATGTCCATGCCGCGCTCTGCGCGCAGGATCTCCGCGACCTCGGCGACCGGCAGGTTCACGGTCGTGGAGCCGTTCACGCGAAGCGCGGCGCCGGCGTTGGATGCCGAGGTACAGAACGCGAGCACCAGCACGCTGTGCACTGCTCGGCGAATTGACGCGTGCATACGTGCCCAACTGTGCATGTACGCGCGCGGGGTGGCAACCGAAATAGTGCTCGGGTCCTGCGCGACCGGGATCAGTCGAAGCGAAACGTGCAGCAGCCGAGGTCGAGCACGTTCGCGCCGCGCGCCATGCGCTTCTGGAATGTCGCGTTCACCCGGCACGCTACGTGCTTGCCGTCGCGGGCGGTCTCCACGACGCCGGCTTCACGAAGAATACGCACGTGTTTCGACACGTTGTACTGCGAAACATCCAGTCGGGTGACGAGCTCGCCGATGGTCTTGGAACCGGCGAGTAGCTCGCGGACGATGCGCCACCGGGTGTCATCCGCCAGCGCCTTGAGCATCGGGATGCACCGTTGGGACGACACGCGCGGCACGATAGCGGGTTCGGGCGTGCGTGGCGACCCCTTCTCGCGCTCTCGGATGGTGATAGGAGTTCCGCCGGCGTTGGAATGTCCGCGTGGTCCTTGATCGCCCGGACGCGGCTGTGCTGTTTGGCGGCCCGATGAGAAATCCGCGCCGCATCGTCCTCGGCTGCGTGCTCGTCGCGCTGACGCTGCGGATCGCGTTCGTGCTCACCGCGCCGGCGCGCCCGCTCTACTGGGATGAGCCGTACTACGATGATGCGGCGAAGATGTACCAGCGCGCGTGGTCGTCGCTCCTCGACGCCGGTGCAGGGCCGACGCTGCTCGAGGCGTTCCGCAAGAGCCTGCAAAAGGGAGAGGCGTATGCGGCGATGATCGGCGGCGTGTACGCGCTGGTCGGGGAGCAGCACCGCAGCGCGTTTCTCCTCCAAGCAGTGCTCGACGCGGTCACCTGTCTGCTCCTGTACGGGCTCGCGCGCGCTCTGGGCGGCGCACGGGCCGGCGTGTGCGCGGTCGCGCTGGGCGCGGTGTACGAGCCGTTGATCTTTTCCGCCGCGCGCTTACAGGCCGAGACGTTGACCTCGCTGTTCGTCGTCAGCGGCCTCTGGGCCATCTGTGTTCCGGAGCGCCGGCGCGCGTTGGGGGCCTTCGGCGGCGGTATCGCCATCGCCGGGTCGATGCTGGCTCGACCCGCGGTGCAGTATCTCTTCCCGCTGCTCGTGCCGGCGGTCGCGCTCCGCAGTTCGGATCGCTCCTGGCGCTTCGCCGCGTTGGCCGCCCTCGCCTTCGCAGCAGGCTTTGCTGTGGTGGTCGTCCCCCGCTCCACGTTGACCAAAGTCGCCACTGGCGACGCATTGTGGTCGGGCACACTGGATCCGAGCGTCGACCTGTATGCCGGCGCGGTGCTCGCCAACCGCGGGTGGAAAACGAATTATCAAGCGTTCGCGCTTCCACCCCGTGACGAGCTGCTCGAGGTGCTCGGGAACGACCCCGGCCGACGGCCCACCCTCTCCGATTACCGCGCCGCGACCGTGCGGACGTGGCTGGCTCATCCGGCCGCCAGCGCAGCGGTAGCGCTCCACAAGCTCTATGTCGCGTGGCTGTACCCGTACAACGACTCGCATTGGATATATCTGACCGGCCGCGGCGGCGAGGCGTTCCTGCACCGCGCAATCCTCGCCTTGGGGCTCGCGGGCATGCCGCTGGCCTTCCGGCGATGGCGGGTTGGCGTGCCGCTGATCACTGCGGCGCTGTACTTGTGGCTGAGCTATCTCGTGATCAAGATCGAGGTCCGCTACGCGGTCGTGGCGATGCCGCTGATGATCTGCTTCGCCGGTCTGGCGATCGCCGCGCTCAGCCGCGGCTGGGAGCGCGAATGGCGTACGGGCCGGCGCGGCCGCCTTCTGATGATCGTGAGTGGCTCCGCGATCGCGCTGTTGGGCGCGCATGCGCTGACGCTGGAGCAGCTCCTGCGATGGCTTCCACTGGCCCCCGAAACCGCACACGGGCTCCAGGTCGCCGTTCTCCTGGGCGCGGTGAGTGGGCTGGCCTACCTGTTCGCCGCGCTCGCGCTCGATGCGCATGGCCGCTGCCGCGCCTTCGGGCTGCTGTCGCCAGCGCTCGTGCTGGCGGTGCTGGTCGTGCTGTTCGGCCGGCCGCTGGCGGAGAGCTGGCGCGAGTGGCATGCCACGCTCACGCCGAATCACGGCGTCGTGCGGCAGGAGTTCGTCTTACCCGCCCGGATCGATCGCCCGACCGCGGCGCTGCTGAAGCTCGATCTCCTACCGACACGTCAGGGGGTATTCGACCTCGTCGTGCGGCTGAACGGACAGGAAATCAAACGCTATCGAGGTGGACTCACTCGCGCCGACGCCGAGCTGCCGCCTGGATTCGTCGAGCCGAACTCGGTCGCCCAGCAGCGGGAAGCCGAGCCGCTCAGGAGCTGGTATGCGATCCCGATCGCCCCGCATCTGATCACGCCGAACACTCGCCTCGTGGTCGAGGTCGCGCTGGAACCGGCCAAAAGCGGAGATGTGGAGGGGGCGGTGGCGGTGTTCGGCGATTATGCGCCCGGCGACGGCACGTATGCAGGGCCATCGCTGCTCGCGCCGGGGTTCGCCGGGGATACTTCACTGTACAAATACATCGCCGAAGGCGATTTTCGGATGCGGCGGAGAGTGCCGCTCGCCGGCGCGAGTCGCAGCCGATTTTACGATGGGTCCGCGTGGTCGGACTCGGACCTCGGGTTCGACTCCGGACGGCAACGCGGCCGGTACCGGATCTTCCTGCTCTCGGTATATGGGCGCGGCATGGCGGTTCTCTGAGCGGTGGAGCGCGCACGGCAACGCACTATAACAACGCGCGCACGTACGGCGACGCTCACTCAGCCACCGCAGTCATGCGTGCACCGCGCCCGACGTCAATCGGCCTGCGCGATCGAGTCAGGTCTCGCAGCGCAACAGACACGCGTTCTTCTGGTTGACGCACTTGGTGTAGCAGTTCGTGTTCTTGCCGCAGCCGCTACTGCAGGAACTGTAGTTCCTGTCACACGAATCCGAGCAGGTATCGGCGCTGGCCATGCGCCAATTCGCAATCAGGAACGCGGCTACGAGAACGAAAACCACGATCAAGATGGCTCGCATCACAGCCTCCTTTTCGAAGCGACCGGTCAACGAGGTCACATGACTGCGCTGTAAAGGTGCGCTCAGCGATTTGCGCACTTGAGCGGCCATGTCAATGGCGTAATCCATTGCCTTCCGAGGCGCCGATCCATGCGCCGGCCGACCGGTCCGAGGTCGAACGGGTGGTTGGCCCCGGCTGAACCGCCGCACAGGCGAGCCCGACGCGCTCTACGCGCGCTGACGCCGCCGTCGCTGAGCGACGATGCCGCGCGCGTGATGCGCCAGGCGCTGGCCGGGGTGCTGGAGCAAACAGTACTACTTGTATGAAGGGATGTGTGGCTCAGAGAACATCACGCGAGTCCGTTCGAGACCGACGGCCGCGCGGCGAGAAGCCGCGACTGCGTCCCATCTGGTGAAGTCACGTCGTCTCGATGCCGAAGAAGTGGGAACATCCCTGGTACGCGGCGTCAGACCTCGCCTTTCACGCACCGCCTGCCATTGGTGGATTTGAGTGTGCCAAGCGGCAGCTCGACCTAGTGTGCCAAGCGGCAGCTCGACCTGATGTGGCGCGAGCTCTACCTCCATCCGAAGGCCAGATCCCGCTTACGACTGGAACTTCGGCGACGTGAATCCGCCCGTGCATGCGCGCGTAGGCTGATATGTGCGGCACGGCGCTGAATGCGCCGTGCCGCGGTAGGAATGGGTCAGTGGATCAGCGGCCCGGCTGCGCCGGCGCGTCACCCGCGGTGGTCGGCATCAGCTCGGTCCCGTCCAAGGTGCGAACGGACTCCGCGATGATCAGGGGGCCGCGGTTGTAGCGCTCCGCGAGGTCGGGACTCATCGAGAACCAGCTGTACTCCTTCTTGATCTGGTCGGGGTCGAAGCGGACCAATTTGCCGCGTACCACGACCGGCTGACCGTCCGACACGACGGTTTCGCGGGGCGCGATCACCAGCACGTCGCGGTCAACTCCGCCGCTGTGATTGTCCAGGCTGAAGGTGCGCGGCGTGTACACCTCTTCTACCGGTGCACCGACGTTGATCGTGCTGCCGTAGTACGTATCCGGGCTGCTTGCGACGTCTTTCGGCCGCAAGATCTCCCCCGTCGGTGGGCTCCCAGCGCTCGCGTCGAGGTCGCCCGACGGCCGGCCTTCGTACGCCTCCGGCGGTTGCGCGGGATGATCCGAGTCGATCCGACCCGCGCGTCCCGATTCGGTATGAAAGACGCCCGGATCGCGGCCCTCGTCCATCTTACCCTGACGACCAGTATCGCTCGGCGCGGTCGTCTGTGCGTTTACCCACCCGGCGGTGGCCATTAGACACAACGCGCCACCGCCAATAACAAACGCGAGCTTTCGCATGCGAATTCTCCTTTCGCTCGCCGGTCAAACCGGCGTTGTTTTGGGGGAACAACGCAGTGCGACTCGCGTGCCAAGCGAAACCCAAAGCGCGTCCTCTCGCCGCCGCTTCCCGCCCTGAGAAGAATTTACTGTGCGCACGCAAAGGTTACGGCAGGCGGCGGGATTCATTCTGTGCTGGCGCGCCGCTCCACTCGTCAGTGCGTTGCAGCCCTTCTGTGCTGCTGCCCAGTGCAGCGGCTGCCCGAGAGTGCATTTTGCTGCGCGGGCCCTGCTTGACTCCTCATCCGGCGGCGCAGAAGAGTCGCGGTCCATGGATCCGTCGGGCGAAGATCGGTTGCGCCGCCCCGTGCTGCAGCGCCCGCATGCGCTCGCGCCGTTCGCCGCGTTCGTGCGCGAGCGGCTCTTCTTGCTGAACCAACGGCGCCGTGTTCGGCGCATCGCGCGCTACCACAGGCCGGCGCAAGGCATGGCCGCGCTGCAAGCGGCGCGCGGGAAGACGCTCATATTCACCATCACCGCCGGGCGCACGGGTACGACCTATCTCGCCCGCTTGCTCGCGCTGTTTCCGTACACCACCAGCCTTCACGAGCCCGCGCCCCATTTCGGTTACTTTCTGCGCCAGGTGCAGCATGCGCCCGAATTGGCCCGGCGGTTCTGGCTCGAGTACAAGCTGCCCGCCATCGCGGCGGTGTCGACGCCCCGCTACGCGGAGGTCAGCCACCTCTTTTGCAAGGGCTTCGTCGAAGCCGCGCTCGATCTCGGGATCGTCCCCCGGGTCGTGATGTTGCGCCGCCATCCGCGGCGCGTGGCGCTCAGTTGGCTCACGCGCGGCAAGATCCCCGGCCGCACGAAGCTCGGCCTCAAGATTCACGTGCACCCCAACGACCCCGGCGTGCTGCCGCTGCCGAACTGGTCGGCCGCCAGCGATTACCAGCTCTGCTTCTGGTACGCGCTCGAAATCGAGCGACGGCAGCGCGCGTACGCGGAGCTCCTCGCGCGCGCGGGGGGAATTGCGATCGACGTCACGGCCGAGGAGCTGCATGACAGCGCGCGCTTCCTGCGCGTCGCCGAGGCGCTGGGGCTGTTGGATGACGAGGTCGACCTGCCGCCGTTGCTCACCCGGCATCGCGAGATCTCCGCGGTGGTGCACAAACCGAACACGCGTGCCCCGGCGACCGCCGCGCGCGAGGAAGAAGCCGCGGTGTGGGACGCGGTCGCCGGCCATGCGCCGTGGCTGCGGGACGACGTGGAGCAGCGCTACGGCCGCGATGACCTGCTGGCGACGGCCGGGGAAAAGCGGGGTTCGTAGCTGTCTCGAGCTGGACGACACGGCCCGCTGACGGCCACGCACATTTGCCGTTGTAACGCTCATATCCGTGGGTGATACCCGCGAAGTAGGTACACAGCGGCGCCTCCTCGAGTGGAGCGCCGGCGCGGGTGCGGTCATCGGCCCGCACCTGCGGAATGCCCGGGACGCGGTGCCTGTCATGTGAACGCGGACACCGTGATCAGCGCCGCGGACACGAGCTGTATGGTGACGCTCCTGACCGGTGGGCCGTGCCGGTAAGGTGCGCGCGCACACCGAGTTCCTCGCGGACAGTAAGGCCGGCCACTGTGGAGGACAGTCTGCATCAGGTCGGGCGCTGACGCGGCGCTGCCTGCGTCGCTCCGTTGCCGGCCGTCTTGCCGCGGCAGCACCAGCGTGGAATCGTTGCACCAGCTCGTTGCGTTCGATTCCGCTGCATGTCCACCGGACCGCAGGAACAGCTCTTCTCCTTCGACAACACGTACGCCCGCGACCTGGCCGGCTTCTATGCGCCGGTGACGCCGGCGGCGGTGCCGGCGCCCGAGCTCCTGCAGCTCAACCACGCCCTCGCCGCCGAGCTCGGGCTCGACCTCGCGGCGCTCGATGGCGAGCGTGCCGCAGCCATCTTCGCCGGCAACGTCGTCCCGCCCGGAGCCGCACCCATCGCGCAGGCGTACGCCGGACACCAGTTCGGCGGCTTCGTCTCCCAGCTCGGCGACGGCCGCGCCGTGCTCCTCGGCGAGGTGGTCGACCGGCACGGCCGGCGGCGCGACATTGCCCTCAAGGGCTCCGGCCGGACGCCGTTCTCGCGCGGCGGCGACGGCAAGGCCGCGGTCGGACCGGTGCTGCGTGAATACGTCATCGGCGAGGCCATGCACGCGCTCGGCATCCCGACCACGCGTGCACTGGCGGCGGTTCGCACCGGCGAGGTGGTGTGGCGCGATCGGCCGTTGCCCGGCGCCTTGCTCACGCGTGTCGCCGCCAGCCACGTGCGCGTCGGGACCTTCCAGTTCTTCGCCGCGCGTGGCGCTCAGGACCAGGTGCGCGCCCTGGCGGAATACGTGATCGCCCGCCACGATCCCGATCTCGCCACCGATGCCGATCGCTACTTCCAGCTCCTGGACCGGGTCGCGTCGCGGCAGGCGGCATTGATCGCGCAGTGGATGCTCGTCGGCTTCATCCATGGGGTCATGAACACCGACAACATGACGGTCTCCGGCGAAACCATCGACTACGGCCCCTGCGCATTTATGGAAGCGTACGATCCCGCAGCGGTGTTCAGCTCCATCGACATGCACGGGCGCTACGCTTACGGCAACCAGCCGTCGATCGCGCGCTGGAATCTGGCGCGCTTCGCCGAGACGTTGCTGCCGCTGATCGACCCGGCATCGGCCGCGCACGCGGTGACGCGAGCGACCGAGATCATCGACGCGTTCCCCAACCGCTACGCGGCTCGCTGGCTGGAGGGAATACGCGCCAAGCTCGGCCTTTCCGGTGTCGATACTGGCGACGAGGCACTCGCGAACGACTGGCTGGCGCTGCTCGCCGCGCAGCGCGTCGACTTCACGCTCGCCTGGCGCCATCTCGCCGAGGCCGCCGCTGGCGACCCGCAGCCGCTGGCCGCGCTGTTCGATAATACGGCGGCGCTCACAGCATGGCTCGAGCGCTGGCGACAGCGCACGGAGCGCGACGGACGCGACCGCGCCGAGCGGCGCGCCGCCATGCACCGCGTGAACCCGCTGTATATTCCCCGCAATCACCGCGTCGAGGAGGCGCTCGCCGCCGCCTCCGAGCACGGCGACCTGCGCCCTTTCGAACGGCTGTTGGCAGTCATCACCCAGCCGTCCGAGGAACGCCCGGGCCTCGAAAGGTACGCGGAACCAGCCCCCCGCGAGGTTACGGCTCGTTACAAAACGTTCTGCGGCACCTGAAGCAAACTTGTTCCCTACTTCGCGTCTCAGTTGCGCCGCGTTGAAAAGGCCGAGACTCCAGCGCGCGTTCGCGCTCGGCTCGGCAACTCGCGTGTCGAGCGCGACTGGCGTGGGCCGGAGCCCCGGGCTATCCACAAAGTGGAGGGCCGCCATGGATACCGCGGTGAACCGACAGTATCGCCTCAAAGCCCGCCCAGAGGGGCGCATCAAACCCGGCGACTTCGAGCTGGTTCGCTCCGAGGTGCCGAAGGCCGGCCCGGGTGAAGCGGTCGCGCGACAGCTCTACCTCAGTCTCGATCCGACCAACCGCATCTGGATGGCCGACGTGGAGCAGTACATGCCGCCGGTGCAGCTCGGCGAGGTGATGCGCGGGATCGGACTCGCCCAGGTGGTCGAGTCCAAGTCCCCTCGCTACGCGGTCGGCGACCTCGTGAGCGGGCTCACCGGCTGGCAGGACTACGTGCTGATCAATGCCGGCAATGCGAACATGCTGACGCCGGTGCCGAAGGGGCTCGACGTCCCGCCGCAAATGCTGCTGGGGGTGCTCGGCTTGACCGGACTGACCGCGTATTTCGGACTGCTCGAGATCGGCCAGCCCAAAGAAGGGGAGACCGTCGTGATCTCAGCCGCGGCGGGGGCGACCGGTTCGGTGGCTGGACAGATCGCCAAGATCAAGAGCTGCCGCGCGGTCGGCATCGCCGGTGGCGCGGAGAAGTGCCGTTGGCTGGTCGACGAGCTGGGGTTCGACGCGGCGATCGATTACAGAGCAGCGGGTTGGCAGGAGCGGCTCCGCGCGGCTTGCCCAAACGGCGTTGACATCAACTTCGAAAACGTCGGCGGCGAGATCATGGATACGGTCATGTCGCTGATGAACCTTCACGGGCGCGTCGTGTTGTGCGGGCTCATCTCGGGCTACAACGCGGGCGAGCCCATGCGCGGGCGCTTCGATCTGATCTTGATGAAGCGGCTGCGGGCGCAGGGCTTCATTGTCACGGACTTCATTCGCGAGTTCCCCAGCGCCGTCTTTCAGCTCGTGCAATGGCACTTGGAGGGAAAGCTGAAGCATCGCGACACCGTGATCGACGGGCTGGAGCAGGCGCCGACGGCGATCAACATGCTTTTCGATGGCGGCAATGTCGGCAAGCTGCTGATCAAGGTCGCTGACCGCCCGCTCGCGTAAGGGTTCGTTGTCGGCCCGGACCAGCGCTGCGGGCTTTCGTGCCGCGATCTCCGGGTGCAGAGTACGAGGCTGCCCATGCTCGAGCCGTCCACCATCCGGCTGCTCTGTCACCCCTCGTCCCGCCCCGCGCCCGTGCGCGAGATTGCAGTCGAGGTGCGCCGCTCAGTGGAGGGTCTAAGTGTCGGCTACCGCCTGTCCGCGGATCCGCGCGAGCTGCGGGTCCCGCCGCTAGGACCGCCTGGTATGACCGAGGGCCTCTGGGGGCATACCTGTTTCGAGGTCTTCATCTCCGCTGGCGACGCGCCGGCGTATCACGAGCTCAATCTGGCGCCATCTCTCCAGTGGGCGGTGTTCGCCTTCGACTCGTATCGCGCCGGCCGCATGCTGCGCGATCCGGCGCTCGCGCCGCGCATCGCAGTGCGCGCGTTCGGGGACCGCCTGGAGCTGGACGCACACATCGCGCTCGCATCGCTCTCGGCCGCATATGGGCGCGCGCCCCTGCGGATCGGCCTCTCCGCCGTAGTCGAGGCGGCTGACGGCGAGCGCTCGTACTGGGCGCTCCGGCACGTGCCCGGCCGGCCCGATTTTCATCATGCCGGTGCGCGGGCGCTCGTAGTGGAGCCAGAACGGGTGGAGTGCTAGGCGAGCAGCCATGCGGTGCGGCATCGACCGGTTGCTCGCCGACAGCGCACTCCGCCGGCCGCTCGTAGGACGCCGCGTCGCGCTGCTGGCGCACCCGGCCTCCGTCACTCGCGACCTCGTGCATTCGCTCGATGCCCTCGCCGGCGTGGGCGATCTCGAGATCACGGCCGCGTTCGGGCCGCAGCACGGGTTGCGCGGCGACAAGCAGGACAACATGGTCGAGTCCGCCGACTTTCGCGATCCAGTGCACCACCTCCCGGTATTCAGCTTGTATGGCGAGGTGCGCCGCCCGACCGCCGCGATGATGGAGCACTTCGATGTGCTGCTGGTCGACCTGCAGGATCTCGGCACGCGCGTGTACACGTTCATCACCACGCTGCGCTACGTGCTCGAAGAGGCCGCGCGCGCGGGCAAGGCGGTGTGGGTGCTGGATCGCCCGAACCCCGTGGGCCGCCCGGTCGAGGGCGCGCGCCTGCAGGCCGGCTGGGAGAGCTTCGTCGGCGCGGGACCGCTCCCGATGCGGCACGGCCTGACGCTCGGCGAGTTGGCGCGCTGGTTCGTCCGTACGCTGCGCTTGGACCTCGAGTGCGACATCGTCGGCCTGGAAGGGTGGGAGCCTACACAGGGCCCGGGCTTCGGGTGGCCGCTCGGCACGCGCGCCTGGATCAATCCGAGCCCGAACGCGGCCAATTTGTGGATGGCCCGCTGTTATCCTGGGTCGGTCATGCTGGAGGGCACGACGCTCTCGGAGGGGCGCGGCACGACCCGACCGCTCGAGCTGTTCGGCGCGCCGGATCTCGACCCGCACGGCCTCCTAGCAGAGATGGCGAAGATCGCGCCGGAGTGGTGCGCAGGCTGCCGCTTGCGCCCGTGCTGGTTCGAGCCGACCTTTCACAAGCACGTCGGCCAGCTCTGTGCGGGTGTGCAGATTCACGTCGAGGATGCCGCCTACGACCATGCGGGCTTCCGGCCGTGGCGGCTGATGGCCCTCGCGTTCAAGGCCGTCCGGACCTTGCGCCCCGACTACGAGCTGTGGCGGGATTTCCCATACGAGTACGAGCGCGATCGCCTGGCTATCGATCTGATCAACGGCGGCGAGCTGCTGCGCACCTGGGTCGACGATTCCGCTGCCGGCCCTGGCGACCTGGATGACGTCGCCGCCGCCGATGAGTCCGCATGGCGCGAGGAGCGCGAAGCGGTGCTGTTGTATCGCTGAGGCGCAATTGCGCTGACTGCGGCCGGTGTCTGGCGCTTCCGTACGCAACGGTGGCTCCAGGACCTGGCGGCCGCCATGGGAGCCCGCGACACCGGAGGTGGCAGTCCAGTGCTCGCAGCCGTAAGTGCTCACCGCCCGGGTGCCGCCCGTTTTGCGTACGGGCGCGGTTGCGTTCGTGCGCGGTTGGACCAAACGGGGCGAAGTGCTACGCGGCTTGCGCACCAGCGATCAGCGGCCGCCGCGGAAGTCCGATGCTACCGAGTGGCAATGGTGGGCCGCGGGAGGAACGCCCATGGCAACCGTGCTCATTACCGGCAGCGACACCGGCATCGGCCTCGAGTTGGCACGCCAACTCGCGCAGCGCGGCGACGATGTCGTGGCCACGTGTATCGCGTCGTCTGCTGCCCTTTCCGCGCTGCCGGTCCGGGTCATCGAAGGGGTAGACGTCACCAGTGACGCCGCCGTCCATCAACTCGGCGTAACGCTGGCGGGCTTGCCGTTGGATATGCTGATCAACAACGCCGGCGTCTTCGCCCAGGAAACGTTGGACACGCTCGACTTCGACGGCATGCGGCGCCACTACGAGGTGAACGCGCTCGGGCCTCTGCGGGTGACCGCGGCGCTCCGACCGAATTTACGGCGCGGGGCGAAGGTCGCCATCGTGAGCAGCCGCGTCGGCTCCATCGGCGACAACGCGAGCGGCGCCAACTACGGCTACCGCGCCTCGAAAGCCGCCGTGAACATGATCGGCGTCAACCTCGCGCACGACTTGCGGCCGGCGGGAGTGGCGGTTGCGCTGCTGCACCCCGGAGCCGTGGCGACGGCGATGAATGGCGGGGTCGGTATCCCGGTCGCGGAGGCGGTGGAAGGTCTGTTGGCGAGGATCGACGCGCTCACGCTCGCCGAGTCCGGCGGGTTCTGGCACGCGAACGGGATGCGCTTGCCGTGGTGATCCGAGAGCGGCTGGCCGGGTGCCTGGCCCCTTCGGCCGTCGACCTGCCCCCTGATACGCGCGTTCGTTCTCCGGAGCAGCCGAGCGAGCGGGCACGCGAGGCGCGTGAATGCAGATTTGCACTAATGTGAAAATGCGTGCTAACTTGCGCTCATGAAACCGGAGCGGCGCACAGCGGCCAAGACCGCGCCGGACGCAGCCGAACGCCAACGCCACGCGATGCTCGGGTTCTTCCGCATCATGGAGCTCTGGGGAGCGGACAACCGCGAAGCGCGGAGCATCCTCGGTTCTCCGGCGCTCCGTACGTTCTACGAATGGAAAGCCGCCCGCATCCGGCGATTGCCCGATGATGTCATGCGCCGCATCGGGTACGTGGCGGGGATCTACAAGGCGCTGCAGATCATCTACGCGCACCCGGCGCAGGCGGACGGGTGGCTGCGGCGGCCCAACCGGGCCTTCGGCGATCAGACGCCGCTCGAGCGCATGACGGCCGGCGACGTCACGGATCTCGCGGCGGTGCGGACGTATGTCGATGCCGCCCGCGCTTCCTGGTCCTGAGCCCCGGCTGCGGCGGGTGTCGTGGGCGCGCGCGACGCGCATCGTCGCTGCCCGCTACCCGCCGATCGATCTCTTCGAGCGCGTGTCGAGTGATCCGGCCGTGTGGGAGGCGCTGATCGCCGCCGAGCAGCGCGTGAATCCGCGTGTGCGCGATGCGGCGGGCGAAATCCACCTGGTGCCGCCGGCGGAGCGCGTCAGCGGACCGGGCGCTTCGTACGTCATGGCGCCGTTCACGCACCGCAATCCCAAGGGCTCGCGGTTCAGCGCGGGCGAGTACGGTGTGTACTACGCGGCGCGCTCACTGCGCACCGCCGTGCGCGAGACCGCGTACCACTTCGGTCGGTTCGCCGCGGACAGCCGCGACGGCCCGCGCTATGAGGACATGCGCGCGCTCGTGGGGCGCATCGACAACCGCTTTGCCGATCTCGCCAGCCTGCCGGCGGCGGAGCGCGCGCCGCTGCTCGAGCCCGACAGCTACGCTGCCAGCCAGCCGTTCGGCGCCGCGCTGCGTGCGCAGGGCAGCAATGGCGTTGTATACCCGAGCGTGCGAGATCCCGCCGGGCAGTGCGTGGGTGCGTTCCGACCGAAGGCGGTGGGCATCCCGGTGCCTGGCGCGTGGCTGCAGTACCACTGGGACGGTACGCGGGTGGCGCGGTATTTCGATTACGCGCGGTCGGTGTGGGTTGACGTCTGAGCCCCGCGCGACCGTCCCAGGCGGCCGTGATCGGCTCTGCTGTAGCCGCCGGACCCGGCTCGGCGCGGCGCGCCGCCCGCGGCCGCGCTGCTCGGCTCGTGCGCTGCGCCGGGGCTTCGCTGCGCGATGCCAGGCCACAAGCGGTGCGGCTACACAGAAGGAGCCTACAGCCGGCCGAAGAAATCGTTGCCCTTGTCGTCGACGACGATGAAGGCCGGGAAGTCTTCGACCTCGATCCTCCAGATCGCTTCCATTCCGAGCTCGGGGTACTCGAGTACCTCCACTCGCTTGATGTTCTCCTGCGCGAGCACCGCCGCCGGGCCGCCGATCGACCCGAGATAGAAACCGCCGTGCTTCGCGCACGCTTCCGCCACCGCTTTCGATCGGTTGCCCTTCGCGAGCGTGACGTAGCTGCCGCCGTGCTGCATGAACAGATCGACGTACGAATCCATGCGCCCGGCCGTGGTCGGGCCGAACGAGCCCGACGCGTAGCCGGCGGGAGTTTTCGCCGGGCCGGCATAATAGATCGGATGGTCCTTGACGTACTGAGGCAGCCCCTCGCCGCGGTCGATGCGCTCCTTCAGCTTGGCGTGCGCGATATCGCGTGCGACGATCATCGAGCCGGAGAGCGCGAGCCGAGTCTTGATGGGGTAGCGCGACAGCTCGGCCCGGATCTCCGACATCGGGCGGTTGAGGTCGATCCGGACCACGTCGCCGCCGAGCTTCTGCTCATTCACATCGGGTAGGTACTGCGCGGGGTTGGTCTCGAGCTGCTCCAGGAACACGCCGTCGGCGGTGATCTTCGCCTTTGCTTGCCGATCGGCCGAGCAGGAGACGCCGATGCCGACCGGACAACTGGCGCCGTGGCGCGGCAAGCGGATGACCCGCACGTCGTGGCAGAAGTACTTGCCGCCGAACTGCGCGCCGATGCCCGTCCGGCGCGTGAGATCGAGCACCTGGGCCTCGAGCTCGGTGTCGCGAATGGCATGACCAAGCTTGTTGCCGCGCGTCGGAAGATCGTCGAGGTACCGGCAGCTCGCCAGCTTGACGGTCTTCAGCGTGAACTCCGCCGATGGTCCGCCCACGACGATGGCGAGGTGATACGGCGGACACGCGGCGGTGCCGAGCGTGCGGATCTTCTGATCGATGAAGGCGAGTAGGGACTCGGGATTCAACAGGGCCTTTGTCTCCTGGAACAGGTACGACTTGTTCGCCGAGCCGCCGCCCTTGGTGATGAACAGCAGGTGGTACTGGTCGCCGGGCGCGGCGTAGATCTCGATCTGCGCCGGCAGGTTGGTGCCGGTGTTCGCCTCGTCGTACATGGTCTGCGGCGCGAGCTGCGAGTAGCGCAGGTTCGTACGTGCGTAGGTCTCATAGATGCCGCGCGCAAGCACCGCTTCGTCGTCTCCCGACGTCCACACGCGCTGGCCCTTCTTGCCGAAGACGATGGCGGTGCCGGTGTCCTGGCACGAGGGAAGCACCATGCCGGCGGAGATGTTCGCGTTCTTCAGCATGTTCAGCGCCACGAAGCGGTCGTTCGGCGAGGCTTCGGGGTCGTCGAGAATGGTGCGGAGCTGGCGGAGGTGGCCGGGCCGAAACAGGTGCGACACGTCCCGCACGGCCTCGCTCGCGAGCTGGGTCAGGCCAGCGGGCTCGACAGTGAGCACGCGCTCGCCGCGGAAGGTGTCGGTGCCGACGAAGTTGCCGTCGAGCTTGCGGTACGGCGTCATGTCTTCGCCATGGGGGAACATCTCTTGGAACTGAAATTCGGGCATGGCCTCTCCTGTGGAACGCTAATTCCTAAACCGAAACCGCTCGCATGGCGAGCCGATGCCAGGTCGGGGTGGGGTGCGCCACGGCGCGCGCCGAACCGCACTACATCCCGAGCTGGCGACGCACCAACGCGAGGCTCCGGCGCGCTCCGGTGTGCTCGGGGTTGATCGCCAGCGCCCGCGCGAATTCGGTTTCCGCCTCCTCGAGGCGTTGCTCGCGGGCGAGTGCGACGCCGAGATTATTGTGTGCCTGGGCGGAGTCCGGCGCCAGCGCGACAGCCTGCTGCAGGTAGACAATCGCCTCTCCGGCGCGTTCCTGCTTGAGCAGGGCTGTGCCGAGCGTGATGAAAAGGTGCGCGTCGCGCGACTGGTCTTCGGCGAGGCTGACCAGCAGCGGAATCGCTTCAGCGTACCGCGCTTCGGCGAAGCGCATTTCGGCGAGCTGCCGGCGCGCGATGTCCGATCTGGGATCATGCTCGAGGGCGGTCTCGTACGCCGCGGCGGCGCCGGAGCGGTTGCCTTGCTGCTCGAACAGCAACCCGAGTTGCGCGTGCGCGTAGGCCTCGCGCGGCCGGATGCGGAGCGCTTGCTCGAGGTGGCTGCGGGCCCCGGCGATGTCGCCCTGCGCGCGCAGCAGCGCGCCGAGCGCCTGATGGGCGTAGTGGTTGTCGTCCGTCACCGCGAGCATGCGCTGGAATACCGCACGGCTGTCGCGCCAATAGGCGATCTGGCGCCAGCTCACGGCGGCGAGCGCGAGCAGGGCGGCCGCGACCGCGGTGACCGCGGGCGCAAGCCAGCGCGGCCGGCGCGCGAGCGCATCGCGCAGGCTCCAAGCCGCCATCGCGTAGATGCCGATCATCGGCAAGTACGTATAGCGGTCGGCGCGCGCCTGCACGCCCACTTGCAACAAGCCGATGACCGGCAGGAGCGCCACTAGATACCAGAGCCAGCCGGCGAGCAGGTACGGACGCGAACGGCGCGCCGCGATCGCCAGCGCTGTGATCGCCGCGAGCAGCAACGCCGCCGCGCACGCCGGCCAGCCCAGCTCGGCGAGCGGAACGCCGCTCAGCGCCGGATGCGGATACATGCCGGCCAGGTTCGCCGGCCACACGGTCTGAACCAGGTACGCGGCGGCTGCGATCGGCGCATTGGCGATCCGCCAGGCGAACGGAATCTGCTCCAGCGATGTGAGCCCGCGCACGGTGTGCTGGGCGTAGATCGTGATGATCGACACCACCGCCACGAGCGCGGCCAGCGGCAGCTTCTCCAGGATCAGCCGCGCGAGCCGGGTGCGGGGGGCGCTGGCGGCCTGACGCCAGCGCCCGAGCGGCCAGACATCCAGGAGCAGTAAGAGGAAGGGCAGTGAGACGAGCATGGCCTTGGACAGCAGTCCGAGCGTGAACGCCGCTGCGAACAGTCCGTACCGCCGCGCGCTGGGCCGGTGGGCATATCCCGCGTACGCGAGCAACGTGAGCATGCAGAAGAAGCCGCTCATCACCCCTTTGCGGTCGGCGAGCCAGGCGACGGATTCGGCCCGCATCGGGTGGACCGCGAACAGCGCGGCGACGAGCGCGCTGGGCCAGAGCGCGCCGCTCAGCGCGCGCCAGGCGAGGAAGAGCAACACCGCGTTCGCTGCATGGATGGCCGCGCTGACGACGTGGTGACGTCCCGCGTCGGCGCCGAACAGGGCAAAATCGGCCATGTGGGACAGCCACGTCACCGGATGCCAGTTCGGCTGCACGGTGGTCGCGGCCCACCACAGGCCCGACCAGCTCAGCCCTTGGCGCACGATGTGGCGCTCGACCAGGACGTGCGCGTCGTCCGCGGTGAGAAACTCGAACCGCGCGGTCTGGCCGTACAGCGCGGCGACCGCCGTGATCAGCGCGGCACACACGGCGAAGACCATGAGCCCGTCGCCGCGTCCGGACGGAGCGGAGTCAGCCATAGCTCGCGCCGCTTAGCGCTCGTCGCGTGGCGCGGGCAAGTCGCGCCCGAGCGGCGTCCACGATGCGAAGCCGCTGACGGGGCGAGCGGTCGCGGTGCAATTCTCCCGCTCCGCGGCTGACCCGGCGCCGAGGTCCGCCGTACGAGCGCTCATTCGTCGAGCACTCGGCGCTCGCTCTTGCGGGTGGCCCGTGCGCGCTTGGCGCGCAAGCGCTGCTCGCGGGCCTTTTCCGGAGTTTTCGTCGGCCGCCGTGGGCGCGGCGGGGTGACGGCGCGGGCGAGAAGCGTTTGAAAGCGCTCCAGCACCGCGGCGCGATTGCGACTTTGGTCGCGGTGCGTCGCGCACGTCAGCACCAAATCGCCCGCGCGCGTCAGCCGCCGGCCGAGCCGCGCGAGCGCATGCTGGCGCGCGCTGGCCGGCAAGGCGGCGGAGGTGAGGACGTTGAACCGCAGGACGGCCTTTGACGCCACCTTGTTCACGTTTTGGCCCCCTGGTCCGCCGGCGCGGGCGTAGCTGAGCGCGACCTCGCTGACCGGGATCGCGATGCGCGGCGTGATCCGGATCTCGTTCGCCATCGTCGTTCACTCGCGCAGGGTGCGCGGATCGAGGACGTCACGCACGGCGTCGGCGAGCACGTTCACCGACAAGATGAGGCCGAACAGCGCGACCGAGGCGGCGCTCAGGTTCCACCAGATGACGGGATCGCGAGCGAGCTCGTCGCGCGCCTGATCGATCATCTGGCCCCAACTGCCGTCGATGCCGATCCCCAACCACGACAGCACGGCTTCCTGCAGCACCAGGCGGGAGAAGAGGAGCACGCCGGTGATCACCACCAGGTGCGCGAGGTTGGGCAGGATGTGGCGGCGCAGAATATACCAGTGGCCAGCACCCAGCACCTTCGCCGCGGCGACATAGTCGAGCTCGCGGAGCTTGAATGTCTCGCCGCGCACCACCCGCGCTAGCCCCACCCAACTGGTGATGCCGAGCGCGAGGCATACCTGCAGCGTGCCGCGCCCGAGCGCCATCACCAGCGCGATCAGCAGCAGCAGGCTCGGTATGGAGGCCAGCGTGCTGATCAGAAAAAAGACGGCATCGTCGACGCGGCGGCCGAAGTAGCCCGCGCTCATGCCCGCGGCGAGCGCGAGCGGAATGACGACCACGCTGGCGAAGCCGCCGATCGTGAGGGCGACCCGTACCCCTTTCAGCATCTGCAATAGAACGTCGCGCCCGAGAATGTCGGTGCCGAGCAGATGGCGGCCGGGGAACCGCAGCGGGGCGCTGCCGTAGAACTCCACGCTCGCGAGCGGCGCGGAGTAGCTGCGCTCGCGGAAGTCCGCCGGGAACATGCGGTCGACCACGCTGCGCGGGCGGTGCAGCGCGACGAGATCGGTGTCGGAGGTCGGCCGCGCGCCACCGATCCAGGCGATCGAGTCGAGCAGCCCCACCGTGAGGTAGATGGCGATGGCGCCCAGCGCCCAGCGCCGCCGGCGCCAAAGCTGGATGGCTGCCGCGCGCCATCGTGGATCCCGGCGCACGGTCAGGGCGCCGAGTGCCAGCGCCAGCAGTATCAGCGCGGCGGTCACATTCGAGAGGACGTACGGCGCGATCATCGCGTGTCGCAGTCGGCTACTCCAGGCGTACGCGCGGGTCCGCGACGCTGTAGGCGAGGTCGGTGGCCAGCTGGCCGGCGATGAAGAGCAGTGCGCCCAGGAACACCATCACCCGGAGCGTGGCGAAGTCATTGCCTTTGATCGCATCCACGGTCATGGTCCCGAGACCGGGGATGCCGAAGAACGATTCGAGCAGAATCGCACCGGCGAACAAGAACGGGATCTGGATCACCACGTCGGTCAGAATCGGGAGTAGCGCGTTCCGCAGCACATGACGGCGCATGACCTGCCCGGGGCTGCAACCCTTGGCGTATGCGGTACGCACGTACTCGCGCGCGCTCTCCTCGAGGAAGACGGTGCGGTAGTAGCGCACCTCCTCGCCGAGATGGGACAGGACGCCGATCATCACTGGCAGCGCGACGAAGCGCGCGAGGACCGACGGAGACGGATCGAAGCCCGAGATCGGGAACCAGCGCAGCACTTTCCCGAACAGGTACTGGCAGCCGATGATGTAGAGGAGGATCGACACGCTCATCATCCCGACGCCGAGCAGCAGCACGGCGCGGTCGAGCGCGGTGTCGCGAAAATACGCGATCAGCAGCGCGATGCCCACGCTGAGCAGCAGGCCGGTGGCGAACATCGGCACGGTGAGCGCGAGGCTCGGGCCGACTCCCCGGCGGAGCCGGTCGCTGATCGGCAAGTCGTCGGCGTCACTGCGCCCGAAGTCGAACGTCAGCATCCGACGCAAGTGCTCGGCGAGCATGGTGTCCAGGAGATCGTCGGGGTTCCACACGCGCGGCTTGTCGTAGCCGTGGTTCGCTTTCCACTGGGCGATCGCCTCGGGCATTGCCTTCTCGCCGAGCGCTTTGCGGGCGATGTCGTCGGGCGTCGCGATCAAGAAGAAGAGCATGAACAACAGCAGCAACACGCCCACCGCGGTGAGGAGGCCGAAGGCGGCGCGCCTCAGCAGGTACGCCAGCATCAGTCGCGCTCCCGGCGCGCGCGGCGGGCGGCGGGAATGACCGCGAGCACCGCGGCGATGCCGATGGCATAGGCGGGCCACCGAATCGGTCGGTTCCACTTCTCCCGCTGTCGCGCCCGCGTCGCCGGGTCGATGTCCCAGTACTTCATGGTCGGCAGCGACAGCGAGGGTGGGATCACGTTGTGCAGCCAGGCGTGGCGCAGAGCGTAATCCTCCGGATGGAAGAGCTCGATCCACGGCCGCTCGCGCTGGAGAATGTCGCGCATCTCGACGATCACCGCCATCCGCTCGGGGCCGTTCTCCATCGCGCGCATGCGCGTGAAGAGCGCATCGAATTGCGGGTCGGAGAAGTTCGTCGTGTTCGGGCCGCCGCTGTGGCGCCGCCCCATCGGCCCGTAGAGGAGAAACAGAAAGTTCTCCGGATCGGGGTAGTCCGCGATCCACCCCCATTGGAAGAGCTGGTACGCGCCGCGGCGGACCTTGTCCTGAAATTGGTTGTAATCGGTCGCGGCGATGATCACGTCGAGGCCGATGCGCTTCCAGGATTCCACCAGGAATTGAAATTGCAGCAGTAGGCGCGTCTCGGCCGTGTTGACGTCGAAGGTGATGCGCAGGGGTCTGCCGGTGGCGGGGTCGATCCCGCGCGGATAGCCCGCATCGTTCAAGCGGGCGGCGGCGCGCGCGAGGTCGTGCTGTCGCCAGGGGTTCACGTACGCGGGGTCGTAGCCGAAGATCCCCGGCGGGAGTGGAGACTGCGCCGGCAGTCCGCGGTCGTTCATGAACACGCGTAGAAACTCTTTGGCGTCCACCGCTAGGCTCATCGCCTGGCGCAGCGCGCGGCCGCGCTCTCCGGCCGGCGCGCCGAGCACCGTGTCGTCCATGTTGAAGCCGATGTACAAGACGCCGGCGGTGATCGATTTCTCCAGCTGTAAACCGCGCGCCGCCATGTCCGCGGTCAGCGCACCGTGCTGGACGATGCGGTCGAAGCTCTCGCGGATGATTGGCGACGTGTCGTAATACCCCTGCATGAACTTGATGAACGCGGGCACCTGCTCGATATCGCGGCGGAACTCGATGCGGTCGAGAAATGGCAGCGACGCGCCCTCGGCCGAGTCCGCCCGCTCGAAGACGGCGCCTGGCGCGCGCCACTCCGGATGGCGGATGCCGTACCAGTTCTCGTTGCGCACCAGCGCGATGCGGCGCTGGCGATCGTAGTCGGCGAGGCGGAAGGGGCCGGCGCCGACCGGATGGTCGGCGAGCGCGTCCCGCCCATCGCGCCCGTCGTAGGAGGCGATGGCCTCCCACGGCATCGGAGCGGTGAACGGCATCGCGAACCAGTACAGGATTTGCGGATACGGCTCGTCGAGCTCGACCTCGAGCGTGCGCGCGTCCAGCGCGCGCACGCCGGCGATGCCGCCGGCGCGCGCGTATTGTTCGTGCGCCGGCAGGGCGGCGAATGCGGCGTCGGCCTCGCGCGCGGCCGCCAGACGCGCGCTGAATTCGCGCAGCCCGTGCACGCGGTGAAAGGTATCGATGACGGGCGAGCCGACCGCCGGGTCGCCGATGCGAGCCAGCGCGAGGGCGGCATCGGCCGCTTCGACGGCGCGCGTAGTGCGCCCGGCGCCGCCGAGCGCGAAACAGACATCGCTCTGATACAGCACGTCGGGGCGCAGCCGGAACCGATACGCGACCCGTCCGCCGGCGCGCTGTTGGTGCTCTGGTACGGCTTCGGCGAGCGCCGGGATTAGGCGATACGGCCGTTCGACGTAGTGGTATTCGAGCAGAGTGTCGAACACGGCCCCCGTGATCGCGTGATCGGTGGTGGTGTACGAGACTTGCGGGTCCAGCGTCTTCGGCGGAGAGGCGAACGCGAGATAGAGAATCTTCGCCTGGTTGTCTTCATGCGGGTACGGATCGTTCGTACATCCCTCCGCGACGAGCGCGAGCAGCGCCGAGGCAAGGAAGAACGCCAACCGCGGTATTGCGGCGCGAGCGGTTATGCGGTCGCGCTGCCGCCTGCTCTGAGCGCTGCTGCCCACGTCCTGCCTCTGCGTGCTTTTCTACAGCGAACGCCGTTGACAGCGTATAGCGTGCCTCACGGCATCAGCCGCAGGCCCGCGACGGCGTGGGCGGCGGCGAGCAGCAGCGCCGCGGCGCCGAACCACGGGTGCCAGTCGCGGGCGCCGTGCCTGCCGCGCGCCATCAGCCAGGCGGTGACCGCGCTGCCGGTGAGCATCGCCACCAACAGCGCACCGGTGCGGAAGTGCAACGACGCGCTGAACACCAGGTCGGCGCGGCCGAGCCACGTCGAACCCGCCCCCGTGGCCCACGTGAACAGCACCGCGGCGTACATGAATGGCGTCCAACGGGTGTGTCGGGAGCGGTTGCGCGTGGCACCGCGCCGCCCGGTGCGCGAGCTCAGGCCGAGCGCGCCGAGGTAGACCAGCAGCGCGAGCACGGCGATCCCGAGGGCGGGATGTAGATAGCTCACGGCGTACCCGCGCCGCGCCCGCTGGGCGACCGGCGGCTCCGGGCCGCCGGCGGGTCGAGCTGGTCACGCATCAGGAGCTCTTCAGTACGCGCTCGGCGGCCGAGAGCCCGGTCTGCACGGCGCCTTCGATGGTCGGACCGCTGAGCCAGTCCCCGGCATAAAACAGGCGCGCGCGTGGCCGGCGGAGAAACGCGGCCATGCGGCGGTAGTGCCCGGGTTGTGGCACGACGATGCCATCCACGCGGGCATAGAGGCGAATCCAGTCGGGATCCGCCAGCCGTCCGAAGATCTCCTCCGCGTCGGCGCGCAACGCGGCGACGATCGCGCTCGAGTCGCGGTCGAGCAACTCGGCGCTGCGCCATCCCATCGCGTGAATGCCCACGAGCTCCTTGCCCTTCGGCACGCAACCGGGCGCGAGGGTCGACCACGTGCGGACGTTCGTGAGGGGATGTGGGCCGGGTCCGGCGGGCGTGACGGAAGGATACTGCACGGTGATGGGCCGCTCGTAGCCGAAATACAGCGCGAGGCTCGGGAGATACTGCACGCTGGCCGCATCGGCGCGGTCCATCTCGGCGAGCGCGCCATCCAGCGCTGCCACGGCGCTGGCCGGCGCCGCGAGGATCGCGTCGTCCGCTTCGACCGCTCCGCCGGCATGCCGGATGACCACCGAATGCTTGTGCAGCTCGATGCCACTGGCGGGGCAGCCGGTGCGCACCTCGAGGCCCGCCGCGAGCGCATCGCAAAGCGCACCCATTCCCGCCGGCAGAAAGAGCAGGTGCCAGTCGAGGGCGTGGCGCACGAGTGCTTTGCCGACCGCGGCCGAGGTCTGTTCGGCCCCGACGCCGAAGAAAGGCTCCACCCCCGCTCGGAGCAGATAGTGATATGCCGTATCGCCGATCGCGCGCCGGCCCCACTCCTCGACGGTTTCGCCGCGATCGAGGCGCGCCAAGCGCTTTGGCTTTGCAATGTGGACGCGGCGGCGGAGCGCGGCAAGTGCGAGTTGAACCGCTGCCCGCACCTTGCCGCTTAGCTTGACCAGCGGGAATTGCAGAATGCGCCGCGGCGAGCTGAGGTCCAGGTGCAGCTTGCCGTGCGGTGTGGCGACGACGCCTCCGTGCCAGTGCGGGACCGAGGTGACGATGCCGAGCTCGCTCAGCAACTTGCGGGTGGCGTCGTAGAATGAGGCGACGAAGTTGGCGCCGGT
Source organism: Binatia bacterium (assembly GCA_050176585.1). Classification (GTDB taxonomy): domain Bacteria; phylum Desulfobacterota; class Binatia; order HRBIN30; family CADEER01; genus CAYYWP01. Next base: position 68,467 of record JBFXHX010000009.1, on the reverse strand, counting down.
GTTGACGACGACGTCACCGACGCGCTCGCTGCGGGTGCGCCCGCCGATTGCATTGGCGCCCTCGAGCACGGTCACGTGAACGCCGGCCGCCGCCAGTCGGTGCGCAGCCGCGAGCCCAGCGGGACCGGCGCCGACGACCACGCAGCTGCGCTTCATACGCCCGGGTGGCGCGGGCGGGCGGTTGCGCGCGCGACCCACGTATCCGGTCCACAGGCTTCGATGTACCCGGCCGCGGTCAGCCGGGCGAGATGCTGTGCGATTGTCCGCCGTTCGGCGCAATCGACGAACAACCACTGGGCGTGTGGCGGATAGAGAAAGCGGTGAGCCACCAACTCGGGCAGGGTGCGCGGCTGTTCGAGGTACTCGAGCAGCGCGCGGTCGCGTTCGGCGATGCGGCTGCTGAAGCGGTCCAGCTTGGCCGAGAAGGTCGCGCGATCCTCGATGACGCCCGCCTGGTGAAACGAGACCCATACGCGGGCGGGGATGTCGCGCACCCGCTCCAGCGAGCGCTCGAAATTCTCCAGGTTGGACCAGGCGTCACCGTAGTACGGGCCGAATCCGGTGAGGTCGATGTCGCCGAGGAACAACACGCCTTCGGGTTCGATGAGCAGCACCGAATGCCCGCGGGTATGGCCGGGCAGGTGAATGGCGTGAATCGCCGTGCCGCCCAGGTCGAGCACCCAGCCGTCGTCGTAGGGCAGGGCATCCGGGCGCTCCGCGTAATGGAACTGCTCGACGAGCCACTGCCGCATCGCGGGGCCGAGCTCCGGGGAAATCTCGCGGTATCCGTACATCGCCATGAGCCCATCGAGACTGTGCAGGCCCAGCAGGTCGGCGCGCGGCGCGTAAACACGCGCGCTGGGAAACCGCCACAGGCCGGCCACGTGGTCCTCGTGCACGTGGCTGTGGGCGACGCAGTTCACGTGCCCGAGCTCGGCGCCGCGGCGCGAGACGCTCAGCGAGGGGTCGACGACGGCGACGGTATCCCGGCCGCGGATCCAGAGCGAGTTGCCGTCGGGGTACTTCCCGGTCTTCTCGCCGACCAACACGGTCACCCGGCCGAAGCTGCGATCGGTGTCCTGCATATGCACTTGCTCACTGCCAGCCGACCCGCCGCGGGTCAATTTCGTGCTGACAGGGTACGGCCTCCCCGCTATGGTCGCGCCGTTCGTGGAGGGGAGCATGCGAATCCGTCATCTCGCACTGAGCGTCACTGCGTGTGCAATGATAGGTGCTGCGCCGGGGAATGCCCAGTTGCAGCCGGTCCAGCCGCATACGCCGCACCCGGGCTCGGCAGCCCTGGCCGCAGCGGCGAACGTCGTCTTCGTACCCGTGCGATTGGCGGTGACCGCGGTCGGTGGGCTCGTAGGAGGCATGACGGGATGGCTTACCGCGGGTAATCAGCGGGCCGCGCAGGACATCTGGAACCTGACCGACGGCCAGGGATTCCTGCAGCCACAGATGCTCTACGGCGAGGAGCCGCTGTACATCGGTGATATGCAATTCCGCATGCACGTGACCGAGCCCTGACCCGCGGGCAAACGCCGCCGCCCGCGTCTCCGGCGCCGCGGCACCCGAAGGGCGCGTCGAGGCCTGAAGGCGAAGCCGCTTTGCCTGGCAGACGTTCGAGGGACGAATCGCACTGCCGCACGGCGAAGCTCCCGGGCGGCGCCGCCAGACCGCGCGCGCGGATGCCTCCGGGCCTCGACGCGCGGTCGCGAGCACGGGGGCTTGCGCCACAGCAAGCGCGGATCAGCGGAGCGCGGGCAACTGCGGCGGCCCAGCTCACTTCGTTGGCCGTACGGGCGCGTGGACCTGGTGGAAGGCGCGCGCTAAGGGATGCCGCGTGCTCCATACTGCAGACGTCGTCATCATCGGTGCGGGCATCATCGGCTGTGCGACCGCGCGGGCGTTGGCGCGCCGCGGCGCTGGCCGCGTGGTGGTCATCGATCGCGGTGAACCCGGCGCCGAGGCGTCTAACGCCGCGGCCGGGCTGCTGTCGCTCGCCAGCGGCCGTGACAGCCGCGGCGCCTTGTTCGAGTTGAAACGCGCCGGCATGGCGCTCTATCCGGCCTTGGTAGAAGAGCTGCGGGCCGAGACGGCTATCGACGTCGAATACGGCGGAGCGCCGCTGGCGGAGTTGGCCTTCACCAGCCGCGAAGCCGAACGGCTCGATCGATTCGCGCAGCGACGCATCGACCAGGGGTTTGCAATCGAGCGGCTGGACGGCGATGCCGTCCGCCAAGCGTACCCCGAGGTCAATCCCGCCGTGCGCTTGGGGGTGCGCTTCCACGACGAGCGCACGATCAATAACGGGCGGCTGGTGGAAGCGCTGCACGCGGCGGCGGTGAAGAGCGGCGTCGAGTTTCGCCTGGGCGCGCCGGTGCGCCGCATCGGGCTCGATGGGCGGCGGGTCGTTCGGCTGGAGGTCGGCGGCGACGACTTCAGCCCCGGTCACGTCGTAGTGGCCGCGGGTGCCTGGTCCGCGGAGATCGGTGAGATGTTGGGCGTGCCGATTCCCGTGCGCGGCGATCGGGGCGAGATGTTCGCTCTGAAGCCGCGCGCGGCGCTGCGGCAGCCGCTCGTGTGGCGCGACGGTTACCTGGTCCCGCGGCCGAACGGCGATGTCTTGATCGGCGCCACGACCGCCCGCGGCGCGATGGAGAAGGCGGTGACGGCCCGCAACGCCGCGCTCCTGCTGGGGCGCGCCGTGCGCATGGTGCCCAGTCTAGGCTCTGCGCCTGTGGTGCGCGTGTGGTCTGGAATCCGCCCGTGGTCGCTGCTGGGTCGGCCGATCATCGGACCCGTGGCGGGGCTGCAGAACGTCGCCGTCGCGTGCGGACATCATCGCAACGGGATCCTCCTCGCGCCGGTCACGGCGCAGCTGATCGCCGAGCTGATCATGGATCGGGCGACCAGCGTGCCGATCCAGCCGTTCTGCCATCGCCCCTACTGACGGCGCGGCCGCGCCGCCGCACCGTATGCGGTCAGGCTCGCCGGCGCGGCGCCGCTGGCGGGGCGGGCGATGGGCCCTTGCGCGCCGGGCCCAACCGCGCCGGCGCAGCCGGCGCAGGTGGCGGTGCCGCAGCCGCGGCGAGCGCCGCGCGATGCGCGACGTAGGCCTTGCGCAGTTCCTCGAGAAACTCGGCATCGGCTGCGGTGCGCTTCAGCCGCCGGCTCAGGAGTAACGGCAGGGCCCGAAACCGCCTGCCGCTTTGCGCCGGAGCGGGGCTGTTTGCCACCGTGAGGCGCGCGCGCTCCAGCGCTTTGCCGGCGAGCCAGGTGTTCTCCTGCAGGCGGTCGAGCAGTTGCAGCACCGCCTCCGGGGGCGCGTCCTCGACGAACAGGGCGCGCGCCGAGAGCTCGTCCTCTGAGAACCCGCTGAACGCGAGATCGGAAGCCGATAACCAATCATCGAATGCGCGCACTCCGACCGGAGTGATCGCGTACGGCGTCCGGCGGGCGTCGGCGTCCGGCGGGTTCTCGGTGCTCTGGATCAGGCCGTCGAGGACCAGGCGCTGCAGCTCGCGGTAAAAGTTCCCGGTGCTCACGTCCGCCCCCGAGCGCTCGCGATATTCCTTCACCAGCGCATACCCGTGCAGGGGAACTCCGCTGCGCAGCAACCCGAGAATGAGAAACCGAAACATGGCGGTACCTGTGGAGTCGATACCAGGGGAGTTTTTGACCAGTCAAGAATCATCTTTGCGTAGTTGCCGCGCATACAGTGGCAGCAGTGACCAGTGCGCGACAGCGATATGGAGCTGCGCAGCGAGTATCGACATGGACTAGCGCATATCGAGTAACTCACCTCATTGAACGCGCGCGCGAGGAGCGGTACCCGGCGTCGCTGCAGACGAGCAGTCAATGACCACAGACGAGCGACTCTCCGAATACGCACCGCTGCTGCCCGTGACGCAGCGGGCGCGGGAGTTTTTGGCGTCGCGGCGCCTCGCGGATCTGCCCGACGAGGTGTTTAGGCTGGGCGACGTGTTGATGTTGTGCGAGCGATGCAATGCGCGCGGCGACACGGCCGGTGCCGAGGTGCTCTATGCGCTGCTGGCCACGTTCGCCGCGCGGGCGGACGACCGCGCGGGGTTCTGGATCGGCGCGGTGGCATACTGCCTCGGCTTGCTGGCCAGTACGTTGGGGCGTTGGGACAGCGCCGCGGCGCACTTGGACCGCGCCCTGCGCGCCGCGTCAGCGAGTGGTGCCGGCCTGCAGGCGGCGCTTGCGAGCGTCGCCTACGCCCGCGTCTTGCTGGCGCGCGGTGGGCCGGGCGACGACCTGCGGGCCGAGCGCGTGCTGGCCGATCTACTGGCGGTTCATGGACTCGATACGGCCGCGGGGCCCCGCACGGACACGGGCGGCGAGCCCGCACTGCGCTACGCGTTCCGGCGCGAAGGCGATTACTGGACCCTCGTGCGCGACGGCCGCGTCACGCGCGTGCGGAGCCGGCGCGGGTTCGAGTACATCGCCGAGTTGCTGCGCCGTCCGCATGAGCAAGTCTACGTGCTCGACCTCGCCGGGCTCGCCACGCCGCCGGACACGCATTTGCGCGCCAGCGAGGTCGGCGAGCACGGGCTGCGGGTTGCCGCAAACGATGCCGCCGTCGCCGGACCCGACCGCCGCGCCCGCGCCGAGTATCGGACGCGCTGGCGGGAGCTCGCCTGCGAAGAAGAGGCGGCGCGGCACGACAACGACGGCGGTCGGATGGTGCAGATCCAGCGCGAACGCGCCATGCTGGCGCGCGAGCTCGCGGTGGGCAGTGGCCGGTCGGCCATGCAGGAACGCGCGCGGGTGAACGTGCGCAACTGCATCACGGCGGCACTTCGCGTGATCCGCCGGCACGATGAGGCGCTATGGCGCCATTTCACCAATGCGATCAAGACCGGCACATTCTGCTGTTACGAACCGGATCGCCGGATCGAATGGGAGATGTGAACAATGCCGCGCCCAGTGGCGATGGTGCGCGGCGCGGCGGGTGAGCGCGCGGCGGAGCAGCATCTGATCCGCGCGCGGTACGTCATCCTCGCCCGCAATTACCGCTGCCCGCAGGGCGAGATCGATCTGGTTGCGCTGGACGGCCGCACGGTGGCGTTCGTGGAGGTGAAAACCCGGCGGGGTCCGGGATGGGGTCCACCAATCGAATCGGTGACGCCGGTGAAACAGCGGCGGTTGCGGCGCGCGGCCGAGCACTTCCTCGTCCGTCACGGCTTGAGCGACCGGCTGGTGCGCTTCGACGTCGTGGCGGTCTGGCTGACGGCTGAGGGGGCCGCGTGCGAGCTGGTGCGCGATGCGTTCACGGCCAATGGCTGACCGGGACGGCTAGATTCGGCCGGGACGAGCGTGCTACCCGCCAGATGGATGCTCGATATCAAGCTCATTCGCGAACAGCCCGAAGAGACCAAGCGCGCGCTGGCCACCGTCGGGGTGCCGCCTGAGCTTGTCGACGCCGTCCTCGCTGCCGATGCCCGGCGCCGGGCGCTGATCACCGAAGTCGAGCAGATGCGCAACGCACGCGCGGCGACGTCGAAGACGGTCGGCAAGCTGCCGCCGGCGGAGCGCGAGCGCGTGGTCGCCGATATGCGGGCGCTCGGCGACCGCATTGGTGCGCTGGAGGCGCAGGTCGCGGAGGCCGAAGCCGCCTTCGAGAACACCTTGATGGAGCTTCCGAACCTGCCGCACGCGGCGGTGCCGGTGGGGCCCGACGAGAGCGCGAATGTCGTCGTGCGCGAAGTCGGCGCCGTGCCGGAGTTCGCATTCGCGCCGCAGCCGCACTGGGACCTGGGGCCGGCGCTCGGCATCATCGATTTCGAGCGCGGCGTGAAGATCTCGGGTTCGCGGTTCTACGTGCTGCTCGGCGCCGGGGCCCGCCTGCAACGGGCGTTGATCAGTTGGATGCTCGACCTTCATACGAGCGCGCACGGCTACCGCGAGGTCTATCCGCCGGCGATGGTGCGCACCGAATGCGTGGTGGGCACTGGGCAGCTGCCGAAGTTCGGCGATACGATGTACCGCGACGCGGAGGAGGATTTCTGGTTCGTGCCCACCGCCGAGGTGCCGGTGACCAACCTCTACCGCGACGAAATCTTCGAGCCCGGCCGCTTGCCCGTGTACCACGTCGCCTACACGCCCTGCTTTCGGCGCGAGAAGATGTCGGCCGGACGCGACGTGCGTGGCATCAAGCGCGGCCATCAGTTCGACAAGGTCGAGATGGTGAAGTTCGTGGCTCCGGAGACCTCCGACGCCGAGTTGGAGGCGCTGGTGCGCGACGCCGAAGATGTCTGCGCGCGCTTGGGCCTGCGGCATCGCGTCGTACAGATGTGCACTGGCGATCTGAGCTTCGTGGCGGCGATGAAATACGACGTCGAAGTCTGGGCTCCGGGGTGTGGCGAGTGGTTGGAAGTTTCGTCTTGCTCGAATTTTCGCGACTACCAGGCGCGCCGCGCGCGCATACGCTACCGGCCGGTCCCCGGCGCCAAGCCGGCCCTGGTGCACACGTTGAACGGCTCGGGGCTCGCGCTGCCGCGCGTCATGATCGCCATCCTCGAAGCGTATCAACAGGCTGACGGCAGCGTCGCCGTGCCCGACGTGCTGCGCCCATACATGGGCGGTTTGGAGCGCATCGAGAAGACTGGCTGAGGGCGGGCGCGCTCAGCCCCCCGGGCGCAACCCGCGCGGCGTCGCGGCGCGCTCCACGCCGTGGAGCAGCAGGTCGACCGCGATGGCGAGTAACGCGGCCGGTAGGGCGCCGCTCAGCACCAGGTTTGTATCGGTCAGCGAGAGCCCGGTGACGATCGGGTCTCCGAGCCCGCCGGCGCCGATGAAGGCGGCGAGGGTCGCGGTGCCGACGCTGATCACGGCCGCGGTGCGGATCCCCGCCAGGATCACCGGGGTGGCGATCGGCAGCTCCACGCGCCACAGGAGATCGCGCCCGCGCATGCCGAGCCCGCGGCCGACCTCGAGCAGTTGGGTGTCGACGCTGCGGAGCCCCGCCACGGTGTTGCGCAGAATCGGCAGCAGACCGTAGAGGAACAACGCGGCGATGGCCGGAGCGGCGCCGATGCCGAACAGCGGCAACATGAAGGCGAGTAGCGCGATCGAGGGCACGGTCTGCAGGATGCCCGCGCCAGAAATCGCCACTCCGGCCACGGCGGGCCGCCGGCTGGCGGCGATGCCGAGCGGCAGGCCGACGATGATGGCGGCCAGCACCGCGGTGCCGGTGAGCAAGAGGTGCCGCAGGGTGAGCTGGAGCGTGACATAGCGGCGCTCCCAGAGCGTCGCCCACAGCGTGGTCGCGCGGCGCGGAACGCTGAGTTCGCGATCGGCGAGGCCCAGCTCCTGCAAAAAGCTGCTGGCGACCTCCGCCGGATCCCGCTGCTCGCCCTGGACCGCGAAATTGAGCCGGCGCATCGCCGCGTCGTCCATGCGGCCGGCGAGGAGGCGGAGCGCGGCGCCTGCGTTCGGCACGCGGGTGAGGAGGTCGGCACGGACGAGCGGCGCCGCCTCATACGGAGGGAAGAAATGCCGATCGTCTTCGAGCGCGACCAGGTTGAACGCGACGATCTTGGCGTCGGTGGAATAGCCGTCCGAGACGTCGATCGTGCCCTCGGCCAGGGCCTGATACGCGAGGTCGTGCTCCATCCCCACGGTGCTGGCTTCGTTGAGCTGATACGTGCGGCGCAAGCCGATCATGCCGTCGAGGCGCTGCAGAAACTCGTGCGACAGCCCGTACCGCAAGGGATGCGCCGCCAAGTCGCTGATGCGGCGGATGCCGAGCGCCGCCGCCCGATCGGCGCGCATCATCAACACGTACGTATTGTCAAAGCCGAATGGCGCCAGCCATACCAGGTCGTACTGGCGGCGGAAGCCCTCGCTGACGCGAGCGTAGACAGCGCTCGCGCTCCCGGCAGCGCCCGCGTCGCCCAGAATACTTCGCAGCCCGGTGCCCGTGTACTCGGCGTAGAGGTCGAGCGCGCCCGTGCGCAAGCCGTCGAAGCACACTTGCGTGCCGGCCAGGTTCATGCGGCGGGTGACGGTCGCACTCGCATGCTGCTCGAGCAGCTGTGCCATCAGCTCGGCGAGGATTGCGCTTTCCGTGAACTTCTTGGCGCCGACCACGACCGGCTGCGGATCGGCACGCGCGCCTACCGCGATGCACAGGGCCAGCAGCACCGTCGCGATCGGGGCGCGGCCGCTCACGCCGGCTCCGCAGTCGCTTCACCGACGAACGCCGCGACGAACGGCGAGGCCGGGGCGCGCTGCAGCTCGGCCGGGGCGCCGACCTGCTCCAGGCGCCCATCGCGCAGCAGCGCCACTGTGTCCGCCAGTCGAAACGCCTCCTGCACGTCGTGCGTGACCAGTACCACCGTCTTGCGCAAGCGGGCCCGCAGCGTGAGAAACTCGTCTTGCAACCGGCGCCGGGTCAGCGGATCGAGCGCGCCGAACGGCTCATCCATCAGCACGACCGCTGGATCGGCGGCGAGCGCGCGCGCCAAACCGACGCGTTGGCGTTGGCCGCCGCTCAGCTGCACGGGATAACGCCCGCCGATCTCCGCCGCGTCGAGGCCGACCAGGTCCAGCAACTCGCGCGCGCGCGCCGCGCGGCGCCGCGCCGGCCAGCCCAGCAGGCGGGGCACCACCTCGATGTTGTCGAGCGCGGTGAGATGCGGAAACAGACCGGCGTCCTGGACGACGTATCCCATGCTGCGTCGCAGCGCGACCGGATCGAGCGTCGCGCTGTCGCGCCCATCGATCAACACGCGACCGGCCGAGGGGGCGAGCAGGCGATTGATCAACTTGAGCGTCGTGGTTTTCCCGGAGCCGGAGGGGCCGAGCAGCGCCAGCGTCGTGCCGCTCGGGACCCGCAGCGTGAGCTCGTGGAGCGCGGCGTGTCCGTCGGCATAGAGCTTTTGCGCGCGTTCGAGCTCGATCATCATCTGGGCGCCGATAACGGATGTCCGGAGGTTCTGTAAACCACGTGGAGTTGACAGCTGCGGCATCCTGTGTTGCAAAACTAGCAGCCGCTATCGGCATGTGTGTCGATGCGGGCGATCGCGCCGGCGGAGGACGCCGGACGGCTCTAGTGCGATGACATCCGCCAGCACCGCCACGCATGGCGCGGTCGACTCCCGACTGCGCATCGACCGACGGCTCGCCCCCGCCAGTCACCGGCAGCAGCTCGCTGCAGACGTGCGGCGCGGCTTGTTCGCGCGTCCGAAGGTATTGCCGCCCAAGTATTTTTACGACGATCGCGGCGCGCAGCTGTTCGATGCCATCTGCGACCTGCCCGAGTACTACCTCACGCGGACTGAGCACGCGCTGTTGGCGCGCGAGGCGCCGGCGGTCGTCGGGCACGTGGCGCCGTCGCATCTCGTGGAGCTCGGCAGTGGCGCGTCGCGCAAGACGCGCAGGCTGCTGGACGCTTTGGTCCGCGTGCAGCGCGAGCCCTGGTATGTGCCGATGGACGTGAGCGAGGCCATGCTGCGGCAAAGTGCCGCGGCTTTGCGCGCCGCCTATCCCTCACTCGGGGTGCACGGCATTGTTACCGATTTCGAGCACCAACTGCCGGAACTGCCGCCCGCCACGCGCCGGCTGGTCGCGTTTCTCGGCAGCTCCATCGGCAATTTCGCGCCTCCGCATGACGTGCTTTTCCTGCGCGCCGTCGCGGCGCGCCTCGCGCCCGGCGATCGGCTGCTACTCGGGGTCGACCTGATCAAATCGATCGAGGTCCTCGAAGCCGCGTACGACGATGCCGCCGGATTGACGGCGGAATTCAATCGCAACGTGTTGCGCGTCATCAACCGCGAGCTGGGCGCGACATTCGACCCCGACCGGTTCGACCATGTGGCATTCTTCAACGCCGCCGCTTCGCAGATCGAGATGCACCTGCGCACGCGCGAGGCGCACAGCGTGCACATCGCGGCGCTCGATGCGGACGTGTCGTTCGAGGCCGGGGAAACGATTCACACCGAATGCAGCCGCAAGTTCACGCGCGCGCGGGTCACTGCGATGCTGGTGGACGGCGGCTTTCGGCTCGAGCGCTGGCTGCCGGCCGCCGACAGCGGATTCGCCCTGGCGCTCGCAGTTTTCGAGGGCGCAGCGTAGCGCTGGCGCCGGCGCGCCGGTCGCGAGCTGGAGGCGATGATGGCGCGCACGCTGCGGGCCGCAACGGACGAGCGCGTCTCCTACGTCGAGCGCGCAGACGCGCTGGACGCGCTCTGCGATCAACTCGCACGCGCGGCGCGCTTCGCCATCGACACGGAGTTCGTGGGCGAGCGCTCGTATGCGCCGGCGCTGGAGTTGATCCAGGTCGCGACGGGGGACCGGGTCGCGCTGATCGACTGTCGTGCCGTCGAGCGGCTGGAACCCGTGTTCGCGCTGCTCGCGGATCCGGGCATCGAAAAGGTCTTCCACGCCGGACAGCAGGATCTCGAGTTGTTCCAGACGCTCAGCGGCCGCGCCCCGGCGACGATCGTGGACACGCAAGTGGCCGCAGCGATGCTCGGCTATGGAGCGCAGATCGGGTATGCGCAGCTGGTCGAGCGCGTGCTCGGCACCGCGGTCGATAAGAGCGAGACCTTGACTGACTGGTCGCGCCGCCCGCTGACCGCGGCCCAGCTCGCATACGCGGCGGACGACGTTCGCCATCTACTGCCGCTCTACGCCGCGTTGCGGGCGCAGCTGGAGCAGCGCGGCCGTTGGGAGTGGCTGGTGGAGGAGTGCCGCCGCGCAGAACGCTGCACACGATCGGGGATCGTGAACGCGGATGAGGCCTGGCTGCGAGTGCGCGGGCGAGGCACGTTGCGGGCGAAGGGATTGGTCGTGCTGCGGGCGTTGGCTGCATGGCGCGAAGAGGTCGCTAAGCGCCAAGACCGGCCGCGCGCGAGCGTCGCACGCGACGAAGCGCTGGTCGAGATCGCGCGCAAGGCCCCCATGAGCGTCGAGGCGCTGCGCGGTCTCCGCGCGGTGCGCTCGCGCGAGCTCGAGCGCGGCGCGGCGGACATCGTGCAGCGCGTCGTCGCCGCGCTGGAGACGCCGCGCGCCGAATGGCCGCAACCCGCACCGGTGGTGCATGCCGCGCCGGCGGCGGGTGCAGTAGAAGTCTTGCAAGCGGTGCTGCGCGTGCGCGCCGAGGAATCCGGTATCGCGCCGACCCTGGTGGCCACCAGCGCCGATTTGCAAGAGCTCGTGCGCCGCCGCGTCACGTGCGCCGTGCTGGACGAGTTGCCAATCCTGCAGGGCTGGCGGCGCGAGATCGCCGGGCGCGACTTGCTCGCGTTGCTCGATGGCGATGCGGCGGTCAGCCTCGATCCCGTAACTGGCGCCGTGCGCATCGAGACGCGGCGCTCACCGCTGCAGTAGCGCCGGCTCAGCTTCGGCCGCGCGCTCGCGCGGCGCGCGCCAGCCGCTCGATGATGGCGGCCAGTTGCGGGTCGCGCAGCTGCGGCAACTCGATCGCCGGTTGCACGCGCGCGGTGCGGACGCGAGCGCGCGGGGGGGGCGCGGCGACCGCGCCAGAGACGAAATAGATGTCGCGGATCAGCGCAGCGCCGAGCCGCTCGTTCAGCCGCTCGCGCAGCGTGTCCTTCATCAGCTGCAGCTCCTGCATCCACGCCGAGCCGCCCACGCGGACCGAGAGCACGCCGTCGCGAAATGCCGCCGGCTCGGCGTGCGCGGCAACGGTTGTGCCGACGACATCCGCCCACAGCGCCCACGCGCGGTACGCAGGCAGCCGGCGATCGGGGTCGATGCGCTGCAGGACCTGACGCAGTGCGTTAGCCAGGTGATCCGGCGACTTCGGGGAGCGGGCCATGGAGCGTACCGTCTTACGCCAGCGCGGCGCCGGTGCCTACCCCTAGTAGTAATTCGTTGTTGACAGCCCTACATATTGTGGTATGAGGCCGCATACGGTTCAGGGGACGGAGTCGGATCGGGGGAGACTGAGCGATGGCTGAGCGGGCGCCCAAGCGGGGCAAGGTGGAAGCGGCGGCGGTGGTGAGCACCCCGGTACCGGCTAAAGGCGCGGGTTTGGTGTTCGAGCGCCGGTTCAGCAGCGCGGAATGCTCGCCGTTCGACGCCGGCGCCTGGGAACTGCGCAGCGCCGTTATCCACGACGAAAAGGGGCGAGTCGTCTTCGAGCAGAGCGACGTCGAGATTCCGGCCGGATGGTCGCAACTGGCGACCAACGTCGTGGTGTCGAAGTACTTTCGCGGCGCGCTCGGCAGCCCGGAGCGCGAGACCAGCGTGCGGCAGATGATTGGCCGCGTGGTGCGGACGATTCGCGGCTGGGGCGAGGCGCAGGGGTGCTTTGCGACTCCCGGGGATGCGGACGCGTTTGCGGACGAGCTCACGCATCTGCTGGTCGCGCAGAAGGCCTCGTTCAACAGCCCGGTGTGGTTCAACGTCGGCATCGAGCCGCAGCCGCAGTGCTCCGCCTGCTTCATCCTGTCGGTCGACGATACCATGGAGTCGATTCTCACCTGGTATCGCAACGAGGGCATCATCTTCAAAGGCGGATCCGGTTCGGGCGTGAACCTGTCGCGCATTCGGTCCTCCAAGGAGCCGTTGGCGGGGGGCGGCACGGCCTCCGGTCCCGTGTCGTTCATGAAGGCCGCGGATGCATCAGCGGGCGTCATCAAGTCCGGTGGCAAGACGCGGCGCGCGGCCAAGATGGTCATCCTCAATGCGGATCATCCGGACATCATGGAGTTCATCCGCTGCAAGGAGGAGGAGGAGAAAAAGGCCTGGACGCTGATCGACGCGGGATACGATGGCTCGCTCGACGGTCCTGCTTACGGGTCGGTCTTCTTCCAGAATGCGAACAACTCGGTGCGCGCGACCGACGAGTTCATGCGCGCCGTGCTGGAGGATGCCGATTGGCAGACGCGCTCCGTGCTCAACGGCGAGCGGTGCGAGACGATGAAGGCACGCGAGGTGCTGCGCGCGATCGCCGCCGCGACGCACGTCTGCGGCGATCCCGGCATGCAGTTCGATACGACGATCAACCAGTGGCATACCTGCCCCGCGTCGGGCCGGATCAACGCCTCCAATCCATGCTCGGAGTACATGCATCTCGACGACTCCGCGTGTAACCTCGCCTCCCTCAATCTGCTCAAGTTCCTTGGCGAGGGCGGTGAATTCGATGTGCAAGGGTTCCGGCATGCAATCGATGTGTTGATCACCGCGCAGGACATCATCGTCGACAACTCGAGCTACCCGACGGAAGCAATCGGCGCCAATGCCCGCGCGTACCGCGAGCTCGGCCTCGGATATGCGAATCTTGGCGCGGTGTTGATGTCGCTCGGGTTGCCGTACGACTCCGAGGCGGGTCGCCAGTACGCGGGCGCGATCACGGCGCTGATGTGCGGCGAGGCCTACCTGCAGTCTGCCCGCATCGCCGCGCACCTGGGCCCGTTCCGGGGCTATGCCCCGAACGCCGAGCCGATGCTCGGCGTGATCGGCAAACACCGCAGCTGTACGTACAGGCTGGACTCGGCGCTGGTGCCGCTGGACCTACTCGCGTCGGCGCGGGCGGTCTGGGATGAGGCGTACGCCGCGGGGCGCGAGCACGGCTTTCGCAATTCGCAGGCGACCGTGTTGGCGCCGACCGGCACCATCGCATTCATGATGGATTGCGACACCACCGGCGTGGAGCCCGACATTGCGCTGGTGAAGTACAAGAAGCTCGTCGGCGGCGGCCTGCTGAAGATCGTTAACACGACGGTACCCCGCGCGCTCAAGCGGCTGGGGTACGATTCCCGCGCCGTTCAAGAGATCGTCGAGCACATCGATGAGCACGATACGATCGAAGGGGCGCCGCACTTGGCCGATGAGCACCTTTCGGTCTTCGATTGCGCGTTCAAGCCGGCGCGCGGGCATCGATCGATCGCCCATCTCGGGCATTTGCGCATGATGGGCGCGGTGCAGCCCTTCATTTCTGGCGCGATCTCAAAGACGATCAACATGTCGAACGAGGCGACCGTCGACGAGATCATGGACGCCTATATCACTGCGTGGCGCCTCGGGGTGAAGGCGGTGGCGATCTATCGCGACGGGTGTAAGCGCACGCAACCGCTCAACACCGCGAAGGCCGAGAAGGTCCTCGAGCCGGCGCCGGCGGAGGCGCGCCCGGTGCGTCGGCGGCTTCCGCAGGATTGTCGATCGCAGCGCCACAAGTTCAATATCGCCGGGCACGAGGGCTACATCCACGTCGGCCTGTTCGATGACGGAAGCCCTGGAGAGCTGTTCATCAAGATCGCCAAGGAGGGAAGCACGATCTCGGGCCTGATGGACACCATCGGGATCCTCACGTCGATGGCTCTCCAGTATGGCGTGCCGCTCGATGTCCTGGTGAGCAAGTTCAGTCACGTACGGTTCGAGCCTTCCGGGTTCACGAAGAACCCAGAGATTCCATTGGCGAAATCGCTGATCGACTACATCTTCCGTTTCCTCGGCGCCAAGTTCCTCAGCCCGGATCAGCACGCGGCGACGGGGTTGGCAGCGACTCCCGATGTGGAGCGGCCTCAGATCGGGGCGCCAGCCGTCGAGGTCGGGAGGGTAGAAGAGCTCGGCTTCAGCCCGCAAGCCGACGCGCCGAGTTGCGCCGACTGCGGCTCGATCATGATCCGCAATGGCAGCTGTTACAAATGCTTGAACTGCGGCGCGACCAGCGGGTGCTCCTGAGCCCGCATAGGTACGGCGCGCGAGATGCGGGGAACGCGGTGGCGGGGGTGCTGCGGAGGGGGTTCCCCGATAGTGGTGGTGCGGCGGTGGCCGGTGGGAGCCGGCGCGGGGCGCCTGCGGGCGCCCCGCGGGGGTGGGGCAGAAGCCGACACCGGCGCTTGTATACGGGTTCGCGCCTAGCCGATCAAGCGTTGAAGAGCGGTCTTCTTGAGATAGGACAGCAGCTCAGCCGACGCGTCCTCGCCGTCCATGAAGCGCTCGATCAGGATACCGCCGAGCGCCGCCAGAATCAGTGACGCGTCTAAACGCGGATGTGCGCTCCTCCGAAAGCGCCCACTCTGTCCGCCGCGCTCGATGATGTCCGTCAGCAGACTGCGGAATACGGCGTACAGCTCACCGAGTCGAGCGACCACGTCATCCGGTTTCTGCTCGCCGCGAATGATCAGGCTGAACAGAAAACGGACCGAGTAGACGTTGGCGCGCACGAACTCGTAAAATGCATCGATCAGACGCTCGATTTGTTGCTGCTCGTCCAAACCGGACAGATCGTCGGTGTTGATGAAGTAGGGCTCGAGCGTGCGCCCCAGGGCGGCCTGGAACAACTTTTCCTTGCTGTCAAAGTGCCACAGAATCAGGGCCTTGCTGACCTGGGCCTCACGCGCTACGTGCGAGAGCGGCGTGTGGTCGTAGCCGCGCGCCGAAAACAGCCGCGATGCGGTCGCCAGGATGCGATCGCGAGTCTGCTCGGCTTGATCTGCGGTTTGAGCGATGTCTCGCATGTGCCGCTTTGAGGGTAAAGTAAAACGCCGTCGTGTGTCAAATCACCGTTCCGCAACTTGCCCGCGGAGCAACTCTTCGGCACAGTCGGTAACTCGTGGGTGGGTTACTCTACACGGCGGCGGCCATCGGTGTGGGCTGCGCGCTATTGGGTGTCGCCGCGATTTGGCCGCTCGGTCCCCCGCACCCGGCGCATCCCGTGGTGCCACCGCCCGCTCTGCGCACTCCAGGTTCAACGGCACGCTTCGCGCCCCCTCCGCCAGTCACCGGGAACGGCCGCTGGTCGGTGAAGGTCGACGGTTGGACGATCGAGTTGGACGCGGTCGCCAGCCAGGCGATTCCGGTCGTGGAGCCGCAGCTCCGGCCGCCAGTGCTTTCACCGTACGATGAGATGATTGCCAGGCACGCCGAGGCGGCTGGATTGGACTGGCGGCTCGTGTCGGCGGTGATCTACGAAGAGTCGCGCTTCGATCCGGATGCCCTCAGCGAAGCCGGCGCCATGGGGCTGATGCAGGTGATGCCTGCGGCGGCGGCGGACGTCGGTGCCGTACGCTTTCACGAGCCGGAGGAGAACGTTCGCGCCGGGGTGCGCTACCTCCAGCGCCTCGCGCGTGAGTACGGCCCAGCCCGCGAGCGCGATCGGCTGGCGCTGATGCTCGCCGCGTACAACATGGGCATGGGCCACGTGCGTGACGCCCAAAAGTTGGCGACGCGGTTCGGCTATCATCCCTTTGACTGGGATGGCGCGATGGACGTGATGGTCAGCCTGTTGGAGGAGCCGCAGGTCTTTCCGCAGCTCACCCACGGTTATGCGCAGGGGCGCTCGGTGGTCGCGTACGTCGATCGCGTGCTGTCCCGGTACGCGAGCTACCGCCGAACACTGCCGGCCGTGCCGCCGAGCTCCATCGCGCCGCGGTGACGGGCGTGCGGGCCGGGCGAGGGAAGCGCTCATCCGGCCCGCTGAGGTCGCGAAGTTAGGCCGCTTGCGCGAGCGGCTCGGTCGTGAATACCGGCTCACCGTGCTGCACGTCGACCACCACGCGCATGCGGTCGCGGATTTCGCCGGCCAGGATCTTCCGCGCGATCGCCGTCTCCAGCTCTCGCTGCAGCAAGCGCTTGAGCGGGCGGGCGCCGTACACGGGGTCGTAGCCGGCGGCGGCGAAGTGATCCAGCGCTCGCTCCGAGAGCACTAGCTCGATCCGGCGTTCCGCCAAGCGGTCCCGCAGCCGGTTCACCTGGATCTCCACGATCTGCTTCAGTTCCTCCCGCGTGAGCGCGTGGAACACCACGATCTCGTCGACGCGATTGAGAAACTCGGGGCGGAACTGCTCGCGGAGCGAGTCGAGCACCTCGTCGCGCATGCGGGCGTGGGTCTCGGGATCGGTGCCGCCGCGATAGCTGAGGATAATCTGGCTGCCGACGTTCGAGGTCATGATCACGACGGTGTTCTTGAAATCCACGGTGCGGCCGTGCCCGTCCGTCAGCCGCCCGTCGTCCAAGATCTGCAACAACACATTGAACACGTCGTGATGGGCCTTTTCGATCTCGTCGAACAGAATCACGCTGTAGGGACGCCGCCGCACGGCCTCGGTCAACTGGCCGCCCTCCTCGTATCCGACGTACCCTGGAGGGGCGCCGACCAAGCGCGCGACAGTGTGCTTCTCCATGTACTCCGACATGTCGATGCGGATCATGGATTGCTCGCTATCGAAGAGGGCTTCGGCGAGGGCGCGGGCGACTTCGGTCTTCCCGACGCCCGTCGGCCCGAGGAAGATGAACGAACCGATCGGACGATTGGGATCCTTCAAGCCCGACCGCGCGCGAATGACCGCATCCGCGACGGCCTTCACCGCTTCATCTTGCCCGATGACGCGTCGGTGCAGCTGACTTTCGAGCTGCAGGAGCTTCTGCATCTCGCCTTCGAGCAGCCGGCTGACTGGAATGCCGGTCCAGCGCGCCACGACTTCGGCGATATCCTCCTCGTCGACCTCTTCCTTCATCAACCGGCTGGGTCCGGCTTGCGCCGCGAGGCGCGCTTCTTCCGCGGCGAGTTGCTTCTCCAGCTCGATGAGCTTGCCGTATTTGAGCTCGGCCGCGCGATTCAAGTCGTAGTTGCGCTCGGCCTGCTCGATCTCCAGCTTTGTTGCTTCGATCCGTTCGCGGAGCTCGCGCAGCTTGGAAATCGCCTGCTTCTCAGCTTCCCAGCGTACGCGCAGGGCGTCGGCTTGCTCTTTGAGCCCGGCGAGCTCCTGCTCCAGCTTGGCGAGCCGCTCACGGGACGCCGCGTCGGTTTCCTTTTTCAGCGCTTCGCGCTCGATCTCGAGCTGCATGACGCGGCGCATTGCCTCGTCCAACTCGGCCGGCATCGATTCGTTCTCGGTGCGCAGCTTGGCGGCTGCTTCATCGATCAGGTCAATCGCCTTGTCCGGCAGGAATCGGTCCGTGATGTAGCGGTGCGACAGGGTCGCGGCGGCGACGATCGCGCTGTCCTTGATGCGCACGCCGTGGTGGATCTCGTAGCGCTCGCGCAGACCGCGCAGGATCGAGATGGTGTCCTCGACGCTCGGTTCCTCCACCATCACGGGTTGGAAGCGTCGCTCGAGGGCAGCATCCTTCTCGATGTGCTTGCGGTACTCGTCGAGCGTGGTGGCGCCGATGCAATGCAGCTCGCCGCGAGCGAGCATCGGTTTCAGCAGGTTGCTGGCGTCCATAGCGCCTTCGGCGGCCCCGGCGCCGACCACCGTGTGCAATTCGTCGATGAACAGGATGACTTCACCCTCGGCTTCCTGCACCTCTTTCAGAACGGCTTTCAGCCGCTCTTCGAACTCACCGCGAAACTTTGCCCCGGCGATCAGTGCACCCATGTCGAGCGCGACGACGCGCCGATTCTTCAACCCCTCGGGTACGTCGTTGCGCACGATGCGGTGCGCGAGCCCTTCGACGATGGCCGTTTTGCCGACGCCCGGTTCGCCGATCAGCACGGGATTGTTCTTGGTGCGGCGCATCAGCACCTGAATCACGCGCCGGATCTCCTCGTCGCGGCCGATGACCGGGTCGATCTTGCCCTGGGCGGCGAGCTTGGTGAGATCGCGCCCGTATTTTTCGAGCGACTGGTACGTCGTCTCGGGGTTCTGACTGGTCACGCGCTGGCTGCCGCGCACCTTCTGCAGCGCGCTCATGAGACGCTCGCGGGTGAGGCCGAGCTCGCGCAGGATGCGCCCGCTCGGTCCCGTG
The DNA here is from genome assembly GCA_050176585.1 of Binatia bacterium. GTDB lineage: Bacteria > Desulfobacterota > Binatia > HRBIN30 > CADEER01 > CAYYWP01. The sequence continues at coordinate 49,771 of JBFXHX010000009.1, read as the reverse complement.
TCGGCTGTGATCGCCAGTACGAGATGCTCGACGCTGACGTATTCGTCCTTCAGGGCCGCGGCCTCATCCTCCGCCTTGTGGAGCACCTGGGTAAGCCGCGGGGTGACGTAGATCTGGTCGGGTCGAGCGGCCGGGCCGCTCACTTTGGGCAATCGATCGATCTCCTGCCGCACGCGGATCTGCAGTGCGGCAGTGTCGATGCCGGCGGCCTGCACCAGTGCGCCGGCGATGCCGTCTCGCTGCTCGAGGAGGGCGAAGAGGAGGTGCTCGACATCGACCCCTTGGTTGCCGGCTCGCGAGGCGACGTTCTGCGCCTCGCGCAACGCCTCTTGTGATCGCTCGGTCAATCGGTTGAGATTCATGTCACCCCGTCCTTCGGTGCGGATTGCCGCGAAGTCGCAACGGCGGTTCCGATCGTAAGCACGAATGACTGGGGCGCAACGCTGTATCACAGGGCCGACGCGACAATTCGGTCGCGAGCTGCTACACATTGCGGCCCGGCCATGGGCGCTGCCCGGCGGGCTGATAGAGGAGCACGGGGACATGGCAGATATCGACAAAGACCGGTTCGGCGAGAAGCTCCGCGAGAAGGAGCGCGCGCAGGAAGACATCTATTTCGCGCAAAAGGATCGTGAACTGCTCGAGAAGCTGCGCAAGCAGCGGCGTGAGAACGTCGTTCAGGGCCAAAGTGAATCGCCGCGCTGTCCCCGATGTGGCACCCAGCTCGTGGAGCGGGTGGTGCGTGACGTGACCGTGGACGAGTGCCCGAACTGCGGCGGCGTGTGGCTCGACAAGGGTGAGCTCGAGCACTTGGCCGGCCGTGAACAGGAGAGCTGGTTCGGGCGTCTGTTCGGCTCCCGCGACTGACGTCGCGCAGCATGGTGCCCAGCTGTGTCTGGGTGCCACGGCAGCTGCACGGGTCCGCGGCGTCCACGGCGGCTCGCTGTGCCGCCGATAACATGAAAGACCGTTGGCCAGGCTCGACGCGCGGAGCGCTTGCCTCTGGTGTGAGCGCGGCCCTCGCACTGTGGCTCCTCGCCGGGCGCGCCACAGCGGACGCTCCCGCCTTCCTTGTCGCGTCACTCAGCGGCAGCGCGCTCGACTGCCTTCGCGGGCGGCCCGTTTCGGGTATTGCGCTGCTGGCGTGCTTTGAGCGGTGCGCGCCGATTCCCTGGCAGCTCGATGAACGTGACGGTGAGGGTCGGTGGGCGTTATCCGAAGGACCGGATCCGAATCCTGAGCAACCCGCCGGTGTCATCGACGACAATGACGAGATCGTCTGGATGGCGGCTGACGCGGGCCGCCGGGCCCGCCCGGAGGAGATCGCTTCGGATGCAGTGTGCCAGCTGGAGATCGCGCTCGACCGCAATGGGGCGCGCACATGGGTGTACGCCGTCACGCAGCCCGAGCCGGCGGCGCGCTCGCCGCGCCGCTACGTGGAGTACGATCCAGGGGCGGATCTAATCCGGGGAGAGCACATGGTGGTCGGATTCGCGGCCTCCACGCCGCGGTTCTTCACCTTGGTCGAGCCCGGTGGAGCCATGGCCCCGAACCTGCTCGATCGGCTGAAGATTCGCGGGTCGGCGCGCCTGCTGGGCGTCGTGCCATTCAGTCGCAATGAAGACGACATCGAGTACGCGTTGACCGCCTGGCACGCCGGGCCCATACGCGTGCGCCGCCGGGAGTATCAGTGGGTGCGTTTGGCGTCCTGGCTGCGCACGCCGATCGTCGAGACCCACGCCACGGCCACGCGTGACGGGCTCGTGCTGCCGGTGCGGTTGCGTTTGAATTTTCCGCCCACGCGCTTCTTCGGTGGCATCGAGCTGCAGGCCGCGTTGGACTTTCGGGGTCTCGATGGCTGGACGGTGCTGCCTGCGACCGGTGCGGTCGGGGGCGCGGTCGATGGCGCGCTCGGGAACTGGGTGGCGTTGCATGGTCCCAGCGCCACGGTGGTATTGGGGCTGGAACTGGGGGAGTCGCTCCGCTCGCTGCGCACGTCGCTCATCTACCGCGATGGCGACGTCGAGAGGCCACCCGAGACCGTGCCCGGGGAACGGCCGGCGCTGGGATTCCGATTGACCGACTGGTCAGCAATCGACGGCGGCCAGCACGAATTCTCGGCTCTGGCGTATGTGTTGCCGCCGGACTACGACGTGGGCCGCTTCATCCGCGAGCGAACCGAGCCGCTCGTGGTGTCCGTGATGCCGCTTCCGCACACCGAATGACCGGTGAGAGGTGCCGCGCGCGATGGTGAGCGCACTGGGGTCGGCTTCCGAGTGCGGATGTCGGACCAGGGGGCGGCGGCTCGCGACCGGCCAGCACGGCGAGCTGAAGGCCTGATATCAGTGCGGTACGCGATCGAGACTGCGGTACTGAATGGCTTCGGCGATGTGGGCGGCGTGGATGGGCTCTGAGGTGTCGAGGTCGGCGATGGTCCGCGCGACTTTGAGGATTCGGGTATACGCGCGAGCGCTCAGGGCCAGCGAGTTCATGGCGCGGTCGAGCAGTGCCAGTGCAGCGGGCTCCACAGTAGCTGCACGGCGCAGGTCCTCGGGGCCCATGTGGGCATTGGCGAACACGCGCCGACCGGCGAAGCGCTCCAGCTGGATCTGGCGCGCGCGATCGACGCGCGCCCGCACGACTGCGGAGGCCTCGCCGCCGCGCGCTCTAGCGAGCTCGTGATAGGGTACCGCGCGGACTTGGACCTGGATGTCGATCCGGTCGAGCAGCGGCCCGGAGACCCGCCCGCGGTAGCGTTGGATCTGTACCGCGCTGCACGTGCACGGGCGCTGAGCATCGCCGAGATAGCCACACGGGCACGGATTCATCGCCGCGACCAGCATGATGTCGGCGGGGAACGTCACGGTACCGGCGACACGCGCGATCGTGATCCGCCGGTCCTCGAGTGGCTGCCGGAGCACCTCGAGGACGTTCTTGCGAAATTCCGGCAGCTCATCGAGAAACAGCACGCCCCGATGGGCCAGCGAGACTTCACCGGGCCGCGGGACGCTTCCGCCGCCGGTCAAGCCGGCATCACTGATCGTGTGATGGGGCGCGCGAAACGGTCGGCGCGTCACCAATGAGCGCCCGCAGAGGAGGCCCAGTACGCTGTGCACGCGCGTGACCTCCAGGGCTTCTTCTAATGTAAGAGCGGGCAGGATCGTGGCCAGGCGCTGAGCGAGCATGGTCTTCCCCGCCCCAGGCGGTCCTACCATGATCACGTTATGGCCGCCCGCCGCAGCGACTTCGAGCGCCCGCTTGAGCGCTTCCTGACCGTGCACATCGGCGAAGTCGACCTCGGCCCCGTTGACCTGCTTGAACAGCAAGACCGAATCCACGCGTGTCGGGGTGATGGTGCGCGCGCCGCGGAACCACTCCACCGCATCGACGAGCGTGTCCACCGGCAAGATGTCGATTCCCTGTACCACGGCAGCTTCGAACGCGTTCGGTGTCGGCAGCAGCAAGCTCCTCACGCCGCGGGCGTGAGCCGCCGCTGCGATTGGCAACGCCCCGCGCACCGCTTTGACGCGGCCGTCTAACGAGAGCTCGCCGAGCACCGCGCACGCCGCAAGCGCGTCGCGCGGCAGCTGCCCCGACGCCGCGAGGATGCCGATCGCGATAGGCAGGTCGAACGCCGAGCCGTCCTTGCGCAAATCTGCCGGGGCCAAATTCACCGTCACGCGCCGGCTCGGAAATGCCAGGCCGGCGTTGCGCAGCGCTGCGCGCACGCGAAACTGGCCCTCCTTTATGGCGCCTTCGGGCAAGCCGACCATGGAGAACCGCGGGACGCCACTCGACAAGTCGACTTCGACCTCGACGGGAAGCCCCTCGATGCCATACACGGTGCTGGACTGAACCGTAGCGAGCATTGCGTGCAATGTACAATTTAGATAAATGTGCGGCAAGCTGAACCGCACAGGAACGGCGCAGCCGATGCGGCGCCGGATGCCGGATATGCGCTCTAACACAACGGGTGGCCGGAGTTGGGGCGGTGGGTGCACTGGAGCCTGCTAGTCGTTGGCGGTATCTGCGGAGCTGCTATCAATGGTTCACCGACTGCGCTGGGGGCGAGTCCGGTCCAGCGGCGCGCGCCACGACGCGGAAGAACGCAACCTGCGCCAGCCGTGGGGAGCGGCGGCGCGCGTGTGCGGACGAACGTATGCTAATCAGCTAGACGACTGCGCTGAACCATCGTAGACGCTCAGCGTTCATCTGCGCAAGGTGATGACGGCGTCTGGTAGCTGGCGGGCGTGGATTGCCCTGAGAATGGTCGCCGGGATCGGCAATGTGTCGGGGCTGGCACTGGTCCGCGCCTTGGGAGGGCCGGAGGCGGTGTTCGCCGCGCACGACCACGAGCTGCAAGCTGCGGGTGCACGCCGCGAGGTCCGGGCTGCACTGCGCGGGTTCGCGCGCTGGCGCGAAGTCGATTCGCAACTCGCTCGCCTGGAGGACGTAGGTGGGCGGTTGGTCACGTGTGAGGACGCGAGCTATCCGGAGTTGCTGCATCACATTCATGACCCGCCGCTCTTCCTGTACGTCTTGGGTGAATTCGCGCCAGCCGATGGAACGGCGATCGCCATAGTGGGCGCGCGCGATGCCAGCGCGTACGGCCGGCAAATGGCGATGCACCTCAGTGAAGGACTGGTTGGCGCCGGTGTCACAGTGGTCAGCGGGTTGGCGCGCGGCACAGACGCGGCGGCACACGCAGCGGCGTTGCGCGCCCGCGGTCGCACGATCGCCGTCCTGGGGAGCGGGATTGACGTGATATACCCTAGTGAGCATCATCCGTTGGCTATGCAAATCGTCAAGCAGGGCGCGGTCGTGTCGGAGTATGCGATGGGCGCCGCGCCCGACGCCGAGAATTTTCCCGGCCGGAACCGCATCATCAGCGGTCTGTCACTAGGCACGATCGTCGTGGAAGCGGGCGAACGGAGCGGCGCCTTGATCACCGCTCAATTCGCGGCCGAGCAGGGGCGCGACGTGTTTGCGGTACCCGGGCCAGTCGGAGCGCGCACCCGAGGGACCCACCAGCTGTTGCGGCAGGGCGCCTGCCTGACCGAGAGCGCCGAAGACGTTTTGCGCGAGATTGGTCCGCATCGAACGGCGCCGGCCGGGGCGCTCGCGCGTATCGCTCTAAGCTCGACCGAGGCAGCCGTATTGGCGGCGCTCGACGAGACGCCACGGGTCGTCGATGACCTGATCGAGCGCACCGGAATGACCGCCGGTGCCCTGCTCGAAACGCTCCTGCTGCTCGAGCTACGGGGTTTCGCACGGCAACTTCCCGGACAGCAGTTTGCCCGCGCGGGCGGACTGTCCGCCGCCCGCTGAGGACGCATGGCCAAGCACCTCGTGATCGTCGAATCGCCCGCCAAAGCGCGCACGCTGAACAAGTATTTGGGACGCGATTACCAAGTCAAAGCCTCGGTAGGTCACGTCGTCGATCTGCCAAAGAGTAAGCTGGGGGTCGACGTCGAGCGCGACTTCACCCCCGAGTACACGGTCATACATGGCAAGGGCAAGATCATTGCCGAGCTGCGCGCGGCGGCGAAGGGGAAAGAGACCATTTATCTCGCTCCAGACCCCGATCGCGAAGGCGAGGCGATCGCCTGGCACATCGCGCAGAAGCTGGATGGGAACCGCCGCAACCTACGGCGCGTGCTCTTCAACGAGATAACGAAGAAAGCGGTGCGTGAAGCGCTCAAGCATCCGAAGGACCTCGACCAGAGTCTGTTCGAGGCTCAGCAGACGCGCCGCATTCTCGATCGCCTGGTCGGGTATCAGATCAGTCCGCTATTGTGGACCAAGGTGCGGCGCGGCCTGTCCGCCGGACGCGTGCAGTCCGTCGCGGTGCGCATCGTCTGCGAGCGCGAGCGGGAGATCCAGGCATTTCAAAAGGTCGAGTACTGGTCGTTGAGCGCGGCGCTCTCCGCTGAGGCGCCGCCGCCGTTCACCGCGCGCCTATTTCGGATCGGCGATCAAAAGCTCGATACCGATCGGTTTCGCATCGAGAACGAAGAGCAAGCAGCCGCATTGGTGGAACGCCTCCGACACGCGGAGTGGCGGGTCACCGGAGTGGAGCGCAAGGAGCGACGGCGTTTCCCCACACCGCCGTTCATTACCTCGCGCCTCCAGCAGGAAGCGTCGCGCAAGCTCGGGTACACGCCGAACCGTACCATGCGGATCGCTCAACATCTGTACGAAGGCGTCGAGCTCGGTGCAGAGGGCCCGGTCGGTCTCATCACCTACATGCGCACGGATTCGGTGCGCATTGCCGACGATGCCTTGGCCGAGGTGCGGAATCTCATCGGGGCGCGCTACGGGCGTACATACCTGCCGGAACAACCGGTCGCGTACCGCACGAAGAAGGGCGCTCAGGACGCCCACGAGGCGATCCGCCCCACCGCGCTCGAACGCCCTCCGGAGGTGGTCGCCCCATTTCTCTCCAAGGAGGAATTGGCCCTATACACGTTGATCTGGAACCGCTTCGTCGCCAGCCAGATGACACCGGCCGTATTCGATCAGACGACGGTGGACATCGCGGCGACCGACACCACGTTTCGCGCCACCGGTCAGGTGATGAAGTTCGACGGCTTCATCCGCGTGTACACGGAAGGCCGCGACGACGAATCGACCGACGGTGACGATGACGGCGAGCACGCGCTGCCGCCGCTTGCTGCCGGCGACGTGCTTGCGTTGCGCGACCTGGTGCCCGAACAACACTTCACGCAACCGCCGCCCCGCTTCAGCCAGGCCACGCTAATCAAGGAGCTGGAGGAAAAGGGGATCGGGCGACCCTCGACCTATGCGGCGATCATGTCGACCATCCTGAACAAGGAGTACGTGGTCGAGGACCAGCGCCGCCTGCGGCCCACCGAGCTCGGGTTTCTGGTGACCGATCTGTTGGTGGAATCGTTCCCAGACATCCTCAACGTGGAGTTCACGGCTGGCATGGAGACCGTCCTCGACGAGATCGAGGAGGGCAAGCAGAACTGGGTGGAGGCGATGCGACGCTTCTACCAGCCGTTTGCGCGCGACCTGGAGCACGCCGCCGAGCACATGCGCGACGTCAAACGCCAGGGGCAGCCGACCGATATTGCGTGTCCCAAGTGCGGCGCGCAGATGGCGGTGAAGTGGGGCCGCAGTGGCGAGTTCCTCGCCTGCACTCGGTATCCGGAGTGCAAAAGCACCGCGAACTTCGAGCGCGATGCCGACGCGACCATCCGCGTCGCGCAGGAAGAGACGACAAACGAGATCTGCGACCAATGCGGCCGATCGATGCAAATACGCTTTGGCCGCTACGGCAAGTTCCTCGGCTGCTCGGGCTATCCCGAGTGCAAGACTGTGCGGCCTCTCGTGCGTCCGGTGCCGACCGGCATTCAGTGCCCGGACTGCAAGCAGGGCGAGATTATGGAGAAGCGGTCGCGCAGTGGCAAAACATTCTACTCGTGCGGTCGGTACCCGCAGTGTCGCTTCGCGACGTGGGATCGCCCGGTGCTCGAACCGTGTCCGCGCTGCGCCGCGCCGTTCGTGGTGGAGAAGACCACGAAGCGCGCCGGCACGGTTCGGCGCTGCCTCGCGGAGGGCTGCACGTACAAGGAGAACATCGCCGAGCCGGAGGTGGAATGACGGCCCGCCTCACAGTGGTCGGCGGTGGGCTGGCAGGCTGCGAAGCGGCGTGGGCTGCGGCGCACGCGGGGTGCGAGGTCGTCCTCTTCGAGATGCGCCCGGAGCGCGGCACCGAAGCGCACCAGAGCGATCGGCTGGCGGAGCTGGTGTGCTCCAACTCCTTTCGCAGCAGCTCGCTGGATAGCGCGGTCGGCTTGCTGAAAGATGAGATGCGGCGTCTGGGCTCTCTGGTCATGCGCTGCGCCGAGGCGCAGGCTGTGCCGGCGGGGGCCGCATTGGCGGTCGACCGCGAGGGTTTTGCCGCCGCGATGACCGCGGCGATCACCGCGCATCCGCGCATCGAGCTGCGGCGCGGCGAAGTGCAGTCGATTCCCGACGGCGTCGTCGTAATCGCGACCGGACCGCTGACGTCGCCAGCGCTGTCGCGCACACTGCAGGAGTGTTTCGGCGAGCAGCACCTCTACTTTTATGATGCCATCGCCCCCATCGTCACGGCGGAATCATTGGATCGGTCGATCGCCTTCAGCGCGTCCCGCTATGACAAAGGCGGCGACGACTACCTGAACCTGCCGTTCAGTCGCGAGCAGTACTACGCATTCGTCGACGCTGTTTTGGCGGCGGAGAAGGTGCCGACGCGCGACTTCGAGCGATGCGTGTACTTTGAAGGCTGCATGCCGATCGAGGAGATGGCGCGCCGCGGCCGCGATACGCTGGCGTACGGGCCCATGCGCCCGGTCGGTTTGGTCGATCCGCGCACCGGCCGGCGCCCCTACGCCGTCGCGCAGGCGCGCCAGGACAACGCCGCGGCGACGCTCTACAACCTGGTCGGCTTTCAGACCAAGATGACCTATCCAGAGCAGCGGCGCGTGTTGCGCATGATCCCGGGGCTCGCCGAGGCGGAATTCGTGCGCCTCGGCAGCCTGCATCGCAATACCTTCATCAATGCGCCGCGCGTGCTCCTGCCCACTCTGCAGCTGAGGGCAAATCCGCAGGCATTCCTCGCCGGACAGCTGATCGGTGTCGAAGGCTACGTGGAATCGGCCGCGAGCGGCATCCTCGCCGGCCGCAACGCCGCCCGGCTGCTCGCCGGGGAGCCGTTGCTCGTGGCCCCTCCGACTACTGCGCTCGGTTCGCTGATCGCCTATGTGACCGACCAGGTGCGCAGCGACTTCCAGCCCATGAATGCCAATTACGGGCTCTTCCCACCGATTCCCGAACAAGCGCGCGGCCGTGCCAAGCGCGCGGCGCTCGCCGCGCGCGCCCAACGGGAAGCGGCGGAGTGGGCAGCGAGCTGAGCTGGTCCGTTCGCTCCACGGAACGATGTGGACGTCTCACGGCTAATCTCATGAAACCACACCCGGCCGGCGTTCACATTGACTTGCCTGCGTCCCTCCGTTAGCTCTCCGCCGGTTATATGCAACGCGTCGACCACATCTGGCTGGATGGGCAGTTCGTGCCCTGGGAAGCGGCGAACGTCCACGTCTTGACGCATACGTTGCATTACGGGGTGGGCGTCTTCGAAGGCGTGCGTTGCTACGAGGGCAGGGGTGGGGAATCGGCCATCTTCCGCCTCCGCGAGCACACCGAGCGGTTGTTTGCCTCGGCCCATATTCTCGATCTGCGCATCCCCTTTAGCCGCGAGCAGATCGACGCCGCTTGCATCGAAGCAGTGCGGAGAAATGGCCTGGCATCCTGTTACATCCGGCCGCTGGTCTTTCTCGGTGACGGGGAGATGGGTCTGGCGGCCACCAACCCAGTGCGGGTCGCGGTCATTGCCTGGCCCTGGGGCGCGTACCTGGGCGACGCCGGTGTACGCGACGGGATTCGGGTGAAGACCTCGTCATTTCAGCGGTTTAGCGTCAACTCGCTGATGAGTAAGGGCAAGGTGGTGGGGCATTACGTGAACTCCATCTTGGCCGCGGGGGAGGTGCGTCGGAGCGGCTATGACGAGGCGTTGTTGCTGGACGGCGACGGTTTCGTCGCGGAGTGCAGCGGCGAGAACATCTTCATCGTCAAGAACGGCCGCGTGAAGACGACGCCGCTCACCTCGATCCTGCCCGGGATCACGCGGGACACGGTCATGACCTTGCTCGGCGATCAGGGGATCGACTGCCGCGGAGAGCGTTTTACCCGTGACGAGGTGTACATCGCGGACGAGGCGTTCCTGACTGGTACGGCGGCCGAGATCACGCCGATCCGCGAGCTCGACGACCGCGCTATCGGCGAGGGCCGTCCGGGGCCGGTAACACGCGCGCTGCAAACACTGTACGCCCGCACGGTGCGCGGTGACGAAGCCCGTTATCGCCACTGGCTCGCCCCGATTCGCTAACCAGCGCCGGCTTCGGCGGTGCCATATGGCGCCGTGATTCCGCGATCGTTTTTCCTTGACTCTGCGGTGCCGCTTTTCTATAAGCGGGTCCCTACCGGGCGCGGTTGCAGCCCGCATCGGAGTGATGGGGAGGCGGTGTTCTCGACAACGGCCCGTTGGCGCGCCGGTCGTGCCCAAGGGAGCGATATGAGAATGAGATGGGTAGCGCGGCTAGCGGCGCTGGCCATCGGCGTGGCTCTGGCTGTCCCGCCCGTGCTCGCTGAGTCCACGAGCGAGCGGTCGAGCTCTATCCTCATATTTCCCAAGGTGGTCTACGACGGCAGCCGTGACACCGTGATCCAGATCAGCAACACATCGAACTCGATGGCGCACGCGGCATGCTTCTACGTCAATGCCACGCCAATTTGCCTCGGCTCGGGCGACTGTCTGTCCGCAACGTGCACCGGGCGTTGCGTCCCGCAATGGCAAGAGGTGGATTTCCACATCATGCTGACCAAGCAGCAGCCGACGCACTGGACAGTTGGGCGCGGCCGCTTCACCGACCCGACCGACGAGCCGTGCGATCGCGGCGCGGATGACCCCGGCCGCATCCCAACCGCGCCAAATTACGAGTGCGACGATGCCGGTATCGACCCTGGACGCGTGCCACCGGTCTCCAGTTTCCCCTTTCAGGGCGAGCTGCGCTGCATCGAGGTCGACCAGTCCGGCGCGCCCATCAGCGGTAACCATTTGAAAGGCGAGGCGACTATCGTCGACCCGTTCAGCGGCGACGCGAGCAAGTACAATGCGATCGGGCTCCTCGGCGAGCCGTTTACGAACAACGGCGACAACGTGCTCTGCCTAGGTGGCAGCGTCACCGACGAATGCCCGAGTGGCGCCGAATACCAAGGCTGCGGCCAACGCGTCATCGTCGACCACTTCGCCGAGCGCGCCGACAGTCCACTGTTCGGGCCGACTTCGACGGTGCATACTGAGCTCACGCTCGTCCCGTGCCGCGCCGACTACGAGCACCAGGAGCCGACCAGGATCAACGTGCAGTTCCTGGTGTTTAACGAGCTCGAACAGCGATTCTCCACCAGTACGACGGTCGACTGCTGGCGTAGCTTTATCGTCGGTACGGTAAGTAACATTTTCGACGTATTTACGACGCAGACACGGCTTGTGCAGACCCACATGCGCTCGTCCGACGGGGCCAACTCGGGTTTCGTCGGCATCGTCGAGGAACACCATACGCTGGGCGCATCAACGACGCGTGCCGCCTTGAACCTCCATGAGGATGGCACGCGTGAAAAGACCGATCTCATCTTCATTCCGGAGGGGCCGTGAGTAGCGCTGGAGTGCGCTCCAGAAGGGCCGTCCGGCTGCTCGTGCTGATCGGCGCCCTGACCTGCTGGGCGCTCCCGGGCGGCGGCGCCGAGATCGGGTCGGATCACCCGGCGGCGATCGTCGTCTTCCCGAAGCTGCTGGTGGACACGAGCAGCGGTCTCGACACGATGGTCCGCATCAGCAACATCGGCCCGACCCCGCTGAACGTCCTGTGCTTCTACATCAATGTTACACCGATCTGCCCGCTGTCTGGCGGTTCGTGTTTTCCCCACCAGCTGACGTGCTCTGCGGGCGGACACACGGCTGCTTGTATCCCGCAATGGCAGCCGACAGACTTCACGTTCAAATTGACCCGCGAACAGCCGACCGGCTGGTTGGTTTCGCGAGGTGAGACGGTCAACTGCAGATTTCTCGATGGCCGATGCTCGCACGACGGTACGACAGTGTGCGAACGCGACAGCCAGTGCGGCGCGGGCAATCGCTGCGTACAGCCGGCCTGCTTTCCGCTCGAAGGCGGACTGTTTGGGCGCAGCGGGCCCCAAGGCCAATTCAACGAAGGGGCCGTGCCTCTCTCCCCGTCCGACCCGTTCATCGGCGAGCTGAAATGCATCGCCATCGACGACACGCATGCGCCGGTGGCGCGCAACGACCTCATCGGCGAGGTGTTGATCGGGAAGATTCGGCCGGGCAGCGACGACATTCAGCTCGCCGGTTACAACGGCATAGGTATTCCGGCGATCGCCGGCGCCAATAACCGCGACGACACGCTGGTCCTCGGGGGCGCAAATGCCGAATATGAAGGCTGTCCGAATATCTTGATCCTCGATCACTTCTTCGACGGTGCGGTCGACCCGGTCATCCAGAACATATGCTTGAGCAACGGGACCTGCAGTGTCTCGAACACCGCTTGCACCGACGACGGCGATTGCGTGGAGAACACATGCCTCCAGCCACCTGGCGCGTGCTCGGTCACGGGCGGCGATTGTGCCTCTGACGCCGACTGTCAGAACACCTGCGGTGCCGACAATCGTTGTACGTTGACCGGGAACCGCTGTCTGCGTGACACGGACTGCGTGCCGGCCGACTTCCAGGTCCGGCTCGCGACGGATTTGACCCTGATTCCCTGTACCCAAGACTACGAAGAGCGCGATCCCGCCCTGGCCCGCACGACTGCTCAGTTTCTGGTCTTCAACGAGTACGAACAGCGCTTTTCCACGAGCCAGCCGATCGACTGCTTCCGGGAGTTCCAGTTGTCCCAGATCGACACCACGGACAGCACGCGTTCGATCTTCAGCGCGGGGGTATCGGGTACACTGAGCGGGCAAACCCGCATCCGGGGGGTCGTCAACGACGACACCGCCGGACGGAGTGGCAATACGCTGATCGGGGTCGCCGAGGAGTTTCGCTGCGGCGGACCGCGGTTCACATTCCCCGCCTGCGACTTCGTGAACGCCGAGCGGCTGGTGAGCGGAGCCGCAAAGAACCTGCATTTTCAGGGGCGTCGCCCACAGAGCGACTTCATCTACTTGCCATAGACATCGGACGTCGAGAAATCGCGTTGTTTTGACTTGACATCTTCGAAGCGTGCGGATATAAGGCCGGCACTTATTTGGGAGAAGTCCGCCACGGCTAATGCGGCGCGGCAGTGATCGAGTGTGGTAGTGATCGAAAGGAGGAGGCTAATGCTTAGGCAGCGAGGGCGAGTCGGGCTCATGGCGGCGGCGCTGGTCGGTGTAATGGTTGGAGGCGCTAGCGCCCAGCCGACAACCGAGAACAGCGCGTCGCTTCTAATCTTCCCGAGGGTGATCGCCGACGGAACGCGCGACACGATCATCCAGATCACCAACACCTCGAACTCGGTGGTCTACGCGCACTGCTTTTACGTGAATGGTGCGCTGACGTTCCCGGATCACCGTCCGGGTCCCACGAATCCGCCGCTGTGGACTGAGGTGGACTTCGACATCATCCTCACGAAGCAGCAGCCGACTCACTGGGTGGTGTCGAGGGGTCGCGCGTTCAATCCGCTGGCGCCGATCTGCACGAATCTGCCCGGGCTCGGCGGACCGAACTACGATTGCAACGACGCTGGTCTGTTCGGCGGCCGCGTACCGCCGGTGGTGGAGTACTTTACCGGCGAGTTGAAGTGCATCGAGGTGGACGCCTCGGGCATGCCGCTGTCGGGCAATCACCTGAAGGGTGAGGCGACCATCGTCACGCGGAACAACTGCGAGCTCGACGGCGGGTCGACTGGCGAGTGCATTCTGACCGAGGAGCCGTGCGGTATCGGCAGCGGCGATCCGACGTGCACTGACACCTACGACGTCGCCAAGCATAACGCCATCGGCTTGCGCGGCAACGAGAACAACGACGGCGACGGCATCCTCTGCCTGGGTGGCGAGCCCAACGACAGCTGCCCACTCGGCGCTGAGTACGATGCTTGCCCGAATTTCTGGATCGCGAATCACTTCGCCGACGACGCGCCGGATCCTGTCATCGACTTCGACGATGACACCGAGGTGGAGACGGTGTGGACGATCGTGCCCTGCACGCAGAATTTCGAGACTCAGGTTCCGGAGACGGTCACTATCTTCATCGAGACGTGGAACGAGTTCGAGCAGGCGTTCTCGTCCTTCGTGACCGTCACGTGCTGGGGTGAGTTCGAGCTCGACGACATCAACCCGGTCACCTTCGATTACGGGGCGCTCGGGTCGACCTTCGCACAGTCTCGCCTGCGGCGCACGAGCCAGACGCCTTCCAGCTTCGTGATGGTAGGAACGGAAATTCACGAGGATGAAGGTAGGCGAGCTGCGACCGCGGACGTCAATTACCACGTCGAGGGCGTCAACGCTGGCGGAGACATCTGGACGATCCCTGCGGATCAGCTCCAGTAAGCCTAGCGGGCGACTAGCGTGGGCCAAAGTAGGGGAAAGGAGAAGACAATGCGACAGGTGCGTTGGGCGAGCTGGATGGTGGCAGTGGCCATGACGCTCGCGGTGGGCGGTGTCCGGCCGGTGGCTGCTGATGTCACCTCCGACCGCGCGGCGGCGATCGTGTATTTCCCTAGCGTGATCTTCGCCGAAGGCGACTCGGTACTGGGGTCGTTTTTCGGTGGACCTTTCATCGACACGGTCATTCAGTTGAGCAACACCTCGACCGAGCCGGTGACTGCATTCTGCTTCTATGAAAATGCAAACGCGCATTGCACGAATACGGGTGAGGTGTGCTTCCTCCCGTCCGACTGCTGCGCTCCCACCGTATCGACGATCGGCGGTTGCGGCAGCTGCTTCCCGGGGTGGCTCGAGACGGACTTTATCGTCAACCTCACCCCGCGTCAGCCACTCGGTTGGCTGGCGTCCGACGGCATGTCGGGATTCCTGAACACCTTGTTCCAGAGCCCGCCGGTCCAGGTGGGTACGTTCCCCCTGGGTGGGCCTCCCTTCGGCATCAGCGGAATCGGTGGGGCTAGCAACGTGGGTAGCGCCATTCCGCCTGTTCCGGAAGAGCCGTTCATCGGCGCGCTGCGGTGTATCGCGGTCGACCAGGCGCGGGTTCCGGTGGATCGCAACGTCCTCAAGGGCGAGGCGACGATTACGGTTGCCAGCTTGGAGGGTAGTGGGCTCGACCTGGAGACGGTCGGCAAGCACAACGCAATCGGGATTCAGGCTATTCCGGGTGCGGTTAACGACGACAACATTCTGGTGCTAGGCGGCGACGGCGCGGAGTACAACGGTTGCCCCAACTTCAACATCCTGAATCACTTCTTCGATGGGGCTGAGAATCCGGTCTCGGGCGAGACGATTCGTACCGTGCTCGAGTTGGTGCCCTGCTGCACGGATTACCTCCGCCAGATCCCCGGTGCGGCGGTGATTCAGTACCTGGTCTACAACGAGTTCGAGCAGCGCTTCTCCACGAGCCGGCCGTTCGCGTGCAAGCAGTTCGGAACAATCTCCTCGATCGATACCACGCAGCCGACGCGGTCGATCTTCAGCGCGGGTGTCGGTGGTACGCTTACCGGCCAGTCGCGGTTCACCTCGATCGGCTGCGGCGTTCTCGCAGTCGCTCACGAACTGCACGGTGAGGACTTGGCTGACTTCAACGTGCATTTCCAGGGTGACCGAGCAGACTCCGACCTCATCGTCCTGCCGTAATAGTCCGAGCCCAACGCTCCGAGGCGGGTGGCACTCCGTGCCACCCGCCTTTTTTTTTTCCGCCAGCAGGAGGAGGGAGGAACCGCCAGACGTGGATCATCTAGGTAGTAGTGGTGGCTGCGTCAGATCGTGCGTGGTTTGTGGCCGCTTGTTGGGCTGAGCTTGGATGTGCGCATTTCAGGGCGGTGTCACCATGCAAGGGTCCGCAAATGGTGTGCGGGATTCTCGCATACAGCTAACGCTTCCGGCCTGCTGGAAGGCGTCGACCCGCAAGGTCAGCGGCTGCACCGCCGCAGCACAGAGCCGCAATCCACCGCGTAGCGAATGCACCGCGTCCTACTGGTGATCGCGCGGCGGGGCGTCCCCGGGGATCAGAAGCTCGTGGGCGGCTGCGAAGCGCAGTGTGCGCGTACACCGGAGCGCGTTACCAGGTATCGGTCCCGCATGCCGAATCCGATGCGAAGGGCTCTTCCCGGCGGTGAAGTGAAGAGCGGCCGTACGCGATAGCGAGCGAGCGTACAGAGTGCTTCATCCCGAGGCCATGGCTCGACCAAGGGTACGGCGATCAGCGGAGTCGCCGCCAGAAAAGGTCCTCGAAGGGAGATTTTCGGGTCCGGCAGCTCCGGTCAGCGAGCTCAGGATGCTACCGCGTTCAAGACGCTGAATGCGAGGAGGGGGATTTGAACCCCCACGGGTTTTACCCCACTAGGCCCTCAACCTAGCGCGTCTGCCAATTCCGCCATCCTCGCGTGAGGGAGATCGGTTACGGGGCTGGAGCGACAGGCGGCTCGGCGCTCTGCGGCTCTGGAGCTGGTGCTGGCGGCGCCGGAGCGACTGGTGGCGCGGCCTCCGGTGCCGGTGCCGCAACGGGCGCGGAGTCGAACACGGTGGCACTACGGCGGTGCGTCGAATAGTAGGTCAACCCCAGTGAGGTCAGCATGAACACGACCGCAGTGGCCGTAGTAAGCTTGGTGAGAAAGTTGCCGGCCCCCGAGCTGCCGAACACCGTCGAGCTCGATCCGCCGAAGACGGCGCCCATATCGGCGCCCTTCCCGGTCTGCAGCAGGACGACCAGGATCAGAAAAATACACGAGAGAATGTGAATGGTGACGATGGCGGCGTACATACGTGCGAGCCTTTCTAGCCGGGAATCAGGCCGCGAAGTGCACGATGCGGGCGAAGTCGGCTGCGTGCAAGCTGGCGCCGCCGACGAGTGCGCCATCGAGATCGGGTTGCTGCATGAGTGCGTCGATGTTGTCTGGCTTCACGCTTCCCCCATAAATGATTCTGATTGCACCGGCAATGTCGGGTCCGGCCAACTCGCCGATCAGACAGCGCAAGTAAGCATGAACTTCCTGGGCTTCGGAAGGGGTCGCGACCTTTCCGGTGCCGATGGCCCAGACTGGCTCGTACGCGAGCACGACGCGTCCAACACCACTGGGGGATAGCTGCTCGAGTCCGGAGCGGACCTGCCGCTCGACGACCTGAAACGTCTGCCCCTGGTCGCGCTCATCCGAGGTTTCACCGACACAGACGATGGGGGTCAGTCCGCTGCGCAAGGCCGCGGCGGTCTTGCGAGCGACCCACAAATCGGAGTCGCCAAACAGCTGGCGCCGTTCCGAGTGACCGACAATGACGTGGCTGCAGCCCGCGCCCACCAGCATCGGTCCCGAAACCTCACCGGTGAACGCACCGCGCTCCTCCCAATGAAGGTTCTGACCGCTCAACGCGATGCGTGAACCCTTCAATCGGTCGGCGACCGGCACGAGTGCAGTGAACGGCGGAGCGACCAGGACATCGCGACCGCTCACTTCCCCGACCAATGGCAGCAATTCGTCGATCAGGCGCAGTGCCTCGGGCTGGGTGCCGTGCATCTTCCAGTTGCCGGCGATCAGCGGTGTGCGCGTGGGCATCAGACGCTGTCCAGCGCTTGCAGTCCCGGGAGCGCCGCGCCTTCCATAAACTCGAGTGAAGCGCCCCCACCGGTCGAGACATGGCTGATGTCGCCTGCACGCCCCGATCGCATCACGGCAGCGACGGAATCGCCGCCGCCCACGACGGTCACAGCCCCGCTGTCCGCGACGGCGTTGGCGATGGCCATCGTTCCGGCATCGAACGGAGCGATTTCAAACAGGCCCAATGGGCCGTTCCAGAAGATCGTACGCGCGCCGGCGATCGCAGCGCGAAAGCGGTCGATCGTTTGTGGTCCGATGTCCAGGCCCATCTGTCCGTCGGGAATCGCTCCTCTGACGATTGTCGTCGGGGAGGCGCCGCTCCGGTCGACCGCGATGACGTGATCCAGCGGCAAGAGAAGATCCACCCCGCGCTGAGCCGCCGCGCGCAAGAGCTCTCCGGCGAGCCCGACCTGCTCCTGCTCCACGAGGGAGGTGCCCGTACCGACGCCGTTGGCGCGCAAAAAGGTGTAGGCCATGGCCCCGCCGATCAACAGCGAGTCCACTTTCTCGAGCAAGTTCCTGATGACTTGGATTTTGTCCGACACCTTGGCTCCGCCCAGGATCGCCACGAGTGGGCGCTCGGGGGCAGTGAGTATCTTGCCGAGGTATTCGACTTCGCGGTGCAGGAGAAATCCGGCTGCGCGCTCAGGGACGAATGCGGCAATGCCTACCGTCGAAGCGTGTGCGCGGTGCGCAGCGCCGAACGCGTCATTCACGTACACGTCCGCCAGCCGCGCCAATGCGCGCGCGAACGCCTCGTCGTTGCGCTCCTCCTCGCGATGGAATCGCAGGTTCTCCAGCAACAGCACTTGGCCCGGTGACAGCGCGTTCACCATGGCCTCGATCTCGGCACCGACGCAGTCGGGCGCCAGTTTCACCGGCGCGCCGAGTCGCTCGCCAAGCACCGTGCGCACGGGGCGAAGACTGAATGCGGGATCCGACTTTCCGTCGGGCCGGCCGAGGTGCGAAGCGAGCACGATCCGCCCGCCGTTCTGCAGCGCGTAGCGAATCGTCGGCAGCGTCGCGTCTATCCGCGTCGCGTCGGCCACCGCGTTGTTCTTCAGGGGCACATTGAAGTCCACCCGAATGAAGACGCGTTTGCCGTGCAGCTCGAGCTCGTCGATGAGCCGCATTACCGCAAACCGACGACTACGAGGCCTTCCCGATGAACGCGCTCACATCGACCATGCGCCGAGAGAAGCCCCATTCATTGTCGTACCAGGACAGCACCTTGACGAAGTTCCCGTCCATCACTCGGGTGAGCTTCAGGTCCACCGACGACGAAGCGGGTGACCCGTTAAAATCGACCGATACGAGCTCCTCGTCAACGCAGACCAGGATTCCCTGTAGCGGTCCGGCGGCGGCGGCGCGCAGCGCGTCATTGATCTGATCTTCCGTGGCCGCGCGCTCGAGCTCGGCGGTGAGATCGACGATCGACACGTTTGGCGTCGGCACGCGAATCGCCATACCGTCCAACTTGCCCTTCAGCTCCGGCAACACCTCGCCCACCGCGCGCGCCGCGCCGGTGGTCGTGGGAATCATCGACATCCCCGCCGCGCGGGCCCTCCGCAAGTCCTTGTGCGGTAGATCTAGAATTTGTTGGTCGTTGGTATACGCGTGGATGGTCGTCATCAGGCCGCGGCGGATGCCGAACGATTCATGAAGCACCTTCGCGACCGGCGCCAGGCAGTTCGTCGTGCACGACGCGTTCGATACGACGTGGTGTTCGCGCGGCACATACGCGGTGTGGTTGACGCCGTAACAGATGGTCAGATCCGCTCCCTTCGCCGGCGCGGAAATGATTACCTTCTTGGCCCCGCCGCGCAGGTGCGCCGCCGCTTTGTCCCGGTCTGTGAAGAGGCCGGTGCACTCCAGCACGATGTCCACGCCGAGGTCGGACCACGGCAGCTTGGCGGGATCCCGCTCGCTGAATACCTGAATGGGCGTACCGTCTAGCAGCAATGCCTTGTCGGCTGCGCCAACCGTATGTGCGAGGGTACCGTGGACCGAGTCGTGTTTGAGAAGGTGCGCAAGGGTTTTGGCATCCGTGATATCGTTGACGGCCACGAATTCGAGCTCGCTGCCGTTCTTCAACGCCGCGCGCAGAATGTTGCGGCCGATACGGCCAAACCCGTTGATACCGACTCTGATCGTCATGGCGGTGCCTCGCTGGTCGGGTGAAACGTGGGCTGAAAATCGTGTCACTTCCACGTTCCCCCAAGTGAGTCAAGAAACCTTGTGTGTCGGTTCGTTGACTCCCCCGACCCCCCAGTATAACTTCGACCCTCGCGGGGCGGTGGCGAGGTTGCGTGCATGTCGTCGGTGATGTCGCCCTCGGTGGCGGCGCTGGCCCTCGGCGCGTCGGCGGGAGGTGACGACCTCCTGACCATGGTGACGGGCTCCGGGCCCGTCGTGCAGGGCGTGCTTTACTTGCTCGTGTTCTTCTCGGTCGCGAGCTGGGGCGTCATTCTGTACAAGGCGCGGCAGATCCGGACCGCGCGTCGTGCCTCGGATCGTTTCATCGAGGCGTTCTGGGAAACCAAAAATCTCACGACCGTGCACGCGGCAAGTCAGGAGATGGCCGAGAGCCCAGTCGCACAGGTGTTCCGGGCCGGCTATCAAGAGCTCGTCAGGTTGACGCGGGCGAAACGCCAAGCGGAAGAAGCCCAGCTCAGTACCGACCTCGGCGGCGTGGCGAACGTCGAGCGCGCGATGCGGCGCGCCGCCACACAACAGCTCACCACCCTCGAGCGGGCATTGACGTTCCTCGCCACAACCGCCAGCGCGACGCCGTTCATCGGCTTGTTCGGCACCGTCTGGGGGATCATGCACGCCTTCCTCGGCCTGAGCTCGACGCAATCCTCGACCATTCAAGCGGTCGCGCCTGGGATCGCCGAAGCGCTGATCGCCACCGCGACCGGGTTGGCGGCGGCGATCCCTGCAGTGGTCGCGTACAACTCGTTCTCGCGGCAGATTCGGGTACTCTCTGCGGAGATGGATAACTTTTCGTTCGAGTTCCTGAATATCGCGGAACGCCACTTTCTAAACTGACCGCATGGCTTTCAGCGGCGAGCGCAACAACGAGGCCCTCTCGCAGATCAACGTGACGCCGCTGGTCGATGTCATGCTGGTATTGCTGGTCATCTTCATGGTGACCGCGCCGATTCTCCAGCAGGGCATTGACGTCAACCTGCCGCGCGTACAGGGTGGCGCGCTCGCCGGCGAAGACCTGCAGCTCGTCGTGACCGTGACCACGAGCGGGGCGCTGTATTTGAACGACGCCAAGATGACGCCGCCGGACCTCCTGGCGAAACTGCAGGCGATTCTGCGCGAGCGGCCGGATCGCAACGTATATCTGCGCGCCGATGCCGCCGTGCCTTACGGCGAAGTGCTGCGCGTCATGAGCACGTTGCGCGAGGCTGGCGTGCAGAGACTCGGAATGGTCACCGAGCCGCCGCCGCGCGCGTAAATGACTGTTGCCGTCCCCGAAATCAGTGGGCCGCGTGGGATCGACCGCGGCCTGCTGTGGATGATCGCCGTATCGGCGACCGTGCACGCCGGTGTGGTGGCAGTGCTGATAGCCATTCCGGGCAAGTTCCTGAACGCCCCACCGCGTCTGGAGTCCTACACCGTGGAACTCGTGGCGCCGGACGCCATCGGCGGGACGAACCTGGTCGCGGGCGGCAGTCGTGCACCCAGCGAACAGACGAAGCCCGCTTCCGCTGCTCCGCCCGTCGCAGGTGCGCAACCGGCCCCACCCGCGGAGCAGATTGTCCTCGGACCGCCCGCACAGATTCCGGAGCCAAGCGACCCAAACACCGAAGAGCAGAAAGCCGTCGACCCGCCGCCGCAAGGTGAGCCGTCAAAAGTAGACCAGGCGAAGCCGATTGAGCAGCCGAAGCGGTTGGAGCCTCCGAAACCGGCAGGGGCAGCGTCGATCGAACCAGCAAGGCCTATCGAGGGCCCGAACCCAGCACAGGCGAAACTCATTGAACCGTCGAAGCCGAAAGAACTACCCAAGCCGCTCGAGCTGCCGAAGGCCGTAGAGGCCAAACCCGTCGAACTGCCAAAGCCAGCGCCGCCGGCGAAAATTGGCGAAACGCGCAAAGCCGCCAAACCGATTCCGCCGGCCAAGCCGCTCCCCGCGGCTAAGGCTCCGCCTAAGGCGGATGTTTCCAAGGCTGCCGCCTCCAAAGCGGTGGCCGACGCGGCGAAGCCGAAACCTGCAGCGCCGAAGTCGGAGGCGCCGCCAGCAAAGGCAGCGTCCAAACCCGTGGCCGCGGCGAAAGCTGCACCAAAGGCCGCGCCCGCTTCTCAGCCGGCCGTCGATCCCAAATCCAAACCCGCGGCCCCGGCGTCGGAGCGGGCCGCCAGGGCGCCAGAATCGAAGCCGCAGCCGGAACCGAAGCAGAAGGAGGCACCGCCAGCGAGCGCCGCAGCGGGAAAAGCTGCGCCCGCTGCGGCTCCGGACACGGCTGCTGCGTCGTCCAGCGATCAAGCGATCGCCGCGGCCGTGAAGCGCCGCGCCGCGCAGGTCGCGGCGGAGAAGCCCTCCAGTAAGAACAGCGAGGTCGACAAGCGCATTGCCGCCGCCGTGCAGCGTCGCGCAGCGCAGCTGGGCGTCGGTGGCGGGCCTGCAACGACGGGAGCCGGAGCGGCGGTCAGCTCGGGCCCCGGCACCGGGGCGGGTGGGACGGTCACCGATCTGCAGTACATTCTCTACCACGGCAAGATGATTGAGCGGATCAAAGCCGCTTGGGCGTGGGCGGGAGCGAACCGCTCGCTGCACGCGGTGGTGCAGTTCAACATCACGCCCGACGGCGAGATCCGCAACGTGCGCACGACCGAACCAAGCGGAGACCCGTCTTATGACGCCTCGGTCGAACGGGCCGTGCGCGCGGTCAACCCGCTCGAGCCGATTCCGGAAAAGTACCGGGACGTGTTTTCCACCATCGAGTTGACGTTCCGCGCGAGCGATTTGGAGTCTTGATGCGCACGGCGATTTCGACCACGTGCTACCGCGTCCGCGCATGCGGGTATCGGCGTACCGCCCATCCGATCCCGATCGCCGCCGCTGTTGCCCTCTTTACGGCGCTCTGCGTGTCCGCCAGCACTGCGGTGGCCCAGGTGCGGTCCACGATCGTCGGTCCAGGAGCGACGCGGTATCCAATCGCGCTTCCAGCGCTCAAGCAGATCACGCCCGGTAGCGGCGATCAGTTCGTGGCGGTGTTGAAGCGCGATCTCGAGCTATCGGGTCTGTTTCGGGTACTGCCGCGCGACGCGTACATCGAGGACTCGCAGACTTCTGGCGTCACCGCGGAAACCATCAACTTCGACAATTGGGCGGTGCTCGGCGCGCTCGGGATGGTCAAGGGAACCGCCGAACGACAAGGGAATGAGCTCACCATCGAAGTACGGCTGTTCGACGTCGCCCAGCGCCGCCAGCTGGCGGGGCGGCGCTTTCGCGGGGCGGTCGACGACGAGCGGCGCATGGCGAATCGGTTTGCCGACGAGATCCTGCACATTTACACCGGTGAACGCGGTCCGTTCGATTCGCAGATCGCGTTCTTGTCCACCCGCGGCGGGCGTTTCAAGGATCTGTACGTGATGAGCGCGAACGGCGAAGACGTGCGCCGCATCACGAATGAGAATACGCTGAACCTGTCGCCTTCGTGGGCGCCGGATGGGCGCTCGGTTGTGCTCACGTCATTCCGAAACCGCAACCCGGACTTGTACGCGATCTCATTGCCGAACGGGGCGTGGACGCCTCTGTCGAACCTGCGCGGTCTGAATCTCGGCGGCCGGTGGTCGCCGGATGGCCGGCAGCTCGCTACGACGCTGGAGTACGACGGCAATCCGGAAATCGCAATTCTCAATGCGGACGGCTCACTCGCGCGCCGGCTCACCAATCACTGGGCAGTCGACGTGTCGGCGAGCTGGTCGCCGGATGGCCGGCAGCTCGTGTTCTGTTCCGACAGGGCCGGGTCGCCGCAGATCTATGTGATGGGCGCGGACGGCAACAACGTCCGCCGCGTCACGACCAACGGTAACTATAATACGTCGCCGAGTTGGTCCCCCAGAGGTGACCGCATAGCCTATGCGTCCCGCGTCGCCGGCCGCTTTCAGGTGTTCACCAGCAAGTTAGACGGTAGCGACGTCCGGCAAGTGACGAGTGCGGGCAATAACGAAGATCCGAGCTGGTCGCCGGATGGCCGTTATCTCGTGTTTAGCTCGACGCGCCGTGGTTCGCCGCAGCTCTACCTCTCCGATTTGAGCGGCGCACATCAAGCGGAATTGACCCCCCCGGGGGGCGGTGATAGCTCTCCGGTGTGGTCGGGTTGGCTGGAGTGACACAGCAGTCGCTGTCGTCTTGAGGGCTAGTGATGCGCGGGTGGGATGGTCGGTGGTTTCGCGTGGCGGTGGTGTTGGCGATGGCCGCGCTTCTGGCGGTCGGTTGCTCGAGCAAAAAGAAAAAGGATAGCGGCGCGCTCGGGGCCGAGGCTGGCGGGACGGGGTACGGCGAGGAATCGCTCGGTGCTCCGCGAGACGCTGGCAGTCTCGCCTTAGCCCAGCAAGGCAAGCTGGGGGAGGGCGAGGGCGCCGAAGGCCCGCTTCGCGATATTCATTTCGACTACGATTCCTTCGAGCTGGACGACACGGCGCGCCAGACGTTGCAATCCAACGCCGATTGGCTGAAGGACAACCCTGAGTCGCGGGTCGAGATCGAGGGCCACTGCGACGACCGCGGCACTGTCGAGTACAATCTCGCCTTGGGCGCGAAGCGCGCGGCGGCAGCAAAGGACTACTTGGTCGCCATGGGTGTCGGGCGCGAGCGCATGACGACCATCAGCTACGGTGAGGAGCTGCCCCTGTGTCACGAGGAGACCGAGTCGTGCTGGAGCCGCAATCGACGAGCGCACTTCGTGCCCGCAGCCAACTGAGCCGCCCGCTCGGCGCCGTGCTCGCCTTCGCCTTCGCGGTCGCCGGCTGTACGCCGCGCGCCGACTACGAGCGGTTGAAGAGCGAAGTCGAGGAGATGCGTGCGCACATGGCCGATACGCAAGTGTCGGTCGATGCGCTCAAACGGCAGGTGGACAGGCTGCAGCAACCCGCTGTCAATGGCAGACAGCGAGTGCTCGACGAGCGCACGCTCGCGCTCGAGCGCAAAGTGCAGGAGTTGGAGGCGCGACTGGCCACGAACCCGACGCCCGCGCCCGGATACATCGGCGGCGAAGGCCTACCGACACCTACGCCGTTGCCGCGTGTGCCGGGTAGCGCGGCTGCGCCGCTGGCGATGGCGCGCGAGCTGCAGTCGAGCGTCCTTCCCGAGGCATACCGGCGCGCGCTGGAGTTCTTCCGCGACGGCCAGACGCCGCAGGCGATTCAGGCATTCCGCGACTTCCTGCGCGCCAATCCAAAGTCGCCGCTGGCCGGCAACGCCCAGTACTGGATCGGCGAGGGCTACTTCGCGCAAGGCGATTACAACCGAGCGGTCATCGAGCTGAACGAGGTACTGGTCAAGTATCCACAGAGTGACCGCATTCCGGCGGTGTTGCTGGCGCTGGCTTCGGCATTCCAGAAGCAGGGCGACAATCTCGACGCGAAGTTGGTGCTGCAAAAGCTCATCAGCGAGCACCCCAAGAGCGAAGAGGCGCAGCTCGCGCGTCAGCAGCTGCCGGCGCTGTCCGACTGAGCCCCAGGGTCGCGAGCGCGACGAAGGAAGGTACACCGCACGGCTCAACTGGTCGTCACCGCACAGCGGCAGCCGAGGTCGTGCCCCGGTACGGCATGATTGTGGTACGCCACCTCTCCGACGTACGCGCGGATCAGGCTTCATGCGCCCTCGCCGTGGGCCGGTTTGATGGCTTGCACGCGGGTCATCGGGCCCTGATCACTCGGCTGTGCGCGCGCGCGCGGGCCGTGGGCGGAGAAGCCGTGGTGGCCCTCGATTGCACGACGGCCACCGCTCCGGCGCTCACGAGCCTGCGCCAGCGCCTCTTGTTGCTGGGCCATCTCGGTCTGGATCGCACGGTGCTCTTGCGCGCCGGCGATCCGCTCGACGCTGCCGTCGTCGCGGCGCGTCTCGGCGCGGCGGTGCTGGTGACCGGCCGCGCGGTGCACGCGCATCCGCCGTGTACGGCCGACGCGATCGACCCAGTCTTGGTCGACGGGGCGCGCGTCAGCGCGTCCGCGTTGCGATCCGCGCTCGCCACCGGCGATCTCACAATGGTCCAGCGCGGCCTCGGCCGACCGCACGCGGTCGAAGGCCGTATCGTGCACGGTTTCCACCGCGGCGCGACTATCGGGGTGCCCACCGCCAACATCCGGGTGCGCGACGTGGCGCTGCCGCCGGATGGCGTGTACGCGGTCCGGGCTCGATTGGGCGACCGTGAGCTGGGGGGCGTGGCCAATATCGGCTTCAATCCCACCTTCGGGAACCGCGTGCGGTCGGTGGAGACGCACCTGTTCGACTTCAACGGCGATGTGTATGGTCAACGTCTGGCGATCGCTCTGCTGGCCCGTTTACGCGGGGAGCAGAAGTTCTCTGGAGTGGAAGCGCTAGTGGCACAGATTCGCACCGACATCGCGGCGGCCCGCGACCTGCTCGGGCGGATGTCGCATGGCGACTGACGAAAGTCATTTCGCGTGGACCATCGGGCCGGACGATGCCGGCGAACGGTTGGACCGCTTTCTCGCCGCCCGGGGCGTCCTCGGCACCCGCTCGCAGGTGCACCGCCTGATTGCGGCTGGTGCAGTCCGGGTAGGTGATCGTGCCGTGAAGCCCGGAACCGTACTGCGATCTGGCGACGAGATTACTGTGTACCGCCCGGCGCCGTCGCCCGTCGAGACCCAGCCCGAGCCCATTCCGCTGGACGTGCTGTACGAGGACTCCTGGCTCCTGGCGATCAACAAGCCGCCCGGGCTCGTCGTCCACCCCGCTCCTGGACATCGGCAGGGGACGCTGGTCAGCGCGCTGCTCTACCGCTGGCCAGAACCGGGCGCCGGGCTCGACCCGGCCCGCCTGGGAATCGTGCACCGGCTCGACAAGGACACTTCCGGCGTCATGCTCATCGCACGCACCGCGGCGGCGCTGGCCGACCTCGGCCGCCAGTTTCGCGCCCGCGAAGTGCACAAGCAGTATCTGGCGCTTGTATGCGGCGCGCCCCGAGCCCACGGCGGACTCATCGATCGGCCGATCGCTCGCCATCCCATACACCGGCAGCGAATGGCGGTGCGGGCGTGCGGGCGCGCGGCGCGTACGCGCTACGAAGTGGTCGAGCGCTTTCGCGGCATCACGCTGGTACGGGCTTACCCGGAGACCGGGCGCACGCACCAGATCCGCCTGCACCTGGCTGCCCAGGGTCATCCAGTGCTGGGTGATCGGCTATACGGCCACGCGCGGCCGGGCGACGCGGGCCTCATCAGCCGCCAGGCGTTGCACGCCGAGGCGATTGCATTTCGCCACCCGGTAACGGGTGACGAGTTGCGTTTGGAAGCCCCCCTGGCGGCGGACTTCGCGGCGACGCTGGCGCGCCTCGGCGCAACGAGCTTGACATCCCCAGGTGCTTTCACTAGCGTCCCGCCCGTTTCCGCGGCACGGCACGACGCTGGCTAGGCGCGGCCACTCTTCTGGCGCCTGCCCTCCCGCCCAGACCCCAGATTCACGCCATACCCGAGAGGACGTAGCCATGGCCGACGAGAGCGTCGGAAGGACCCGCCCACCCGCCTCAGCGGCGGTGGCCGGCCGACCCGATCGCCGCCGTCGAATTGACGGTGAGCCCCAGCCGGGGAACGCAGCGCGCGCGGCGGCCGCGCTCGATGAACCGGTCGAGGAGGACCTGACAGGGCCAGGGCAGGGCCTCGATCTCAAGTCGCTCAAAGCCAAGAAGATCAGCGAGCTGGCGCAGATCGCGCGCAGCTTCAGCGTCGAGGGCGCGTCAGCAATGCGCAAGCAGGAGCTGATCTTCGCGATTCTCGGTGCGCAGACCGAGCAGAGCGGCTTGGTGTATGGCGAGGGCGTGCTGGAGATTCTGCCCGACGGGTTCGGGTTCTTGCGCGCGCCGGATTACAACTACCTGCCGGGGCCGGACGACATCTACGTCTCTCCCAGTCAGATCCGGCGATTCAACCTGCGTACCGGGGACGTGGTATCGGGCCAGATCCGCCCCCCGAAAGAAGGCGAGCGCTATTTCGCGCTGCTGAAGGTGGAGGCGATCAACTACCAAGAGCCGGAGCGCGCGCGCGACATCATCCTGTTCGACAATCTCACGCCGCTCTATCCGAACGAGCAGCTGCGTTTGGAGCACGATCCGGAGGAATACACCACCCGCTTGATCGATCTCTTCACCCCGATCGGCAAGGGCACCCGTGGACTGATCGTCGCGCCGCCCCGCACGGGTAAAACGGTGATGCTGCAGAATATTGCGCACGGGATCACGCAAAACCACAAGGAAGTCGTGCTCATCGTGCTGTTGATCGATGAGCGACCCGAAGAGGTCACGGACATGCAGCGCTCGGTCGAGGGCGAGGTCATCAGCTCGACTTTCGACGAACCTGCGACCCGCCATGTGCAGGTCGCCGAGATGGTGATCGAAAAGGCGAAGCGCCTGGTGGAGCACGGGCGCGACGTCGTGATCCTCCTCGACAGCATCACGCGGCTCGCGCGCGCTTACAACACGGTGGTGCCGCCCAGCGGCAAAATCCTGTCGGGCGGCGTCGATTCAAATGCGCTACACAGGCCCAAAAAGTTCCTCGGCGCGGCGCGTAACATCGAAGACGGCGGCAGCCTCACGATTCTCGGCACCGCCTTGATCGACACAGGCAGCCGCATGGACGAGGTGATCTTCGAGGAGTTCAAGGCAACCGGCAATATGGAAGTGCACCTCGATCGCCGGTTGGTCGACAAGCGCATCTTCCCGGCCATTGACATCAACCGATCAGGGACCCGCAAGGAAGAGCTGCTGCTCGGCCGCGACGTCACCAAGCGTATCTGGATCCTCCGCAAGCTCCTGGCTCAGCTGAATCCGGTCGAGGCGATGGAGTTCCTGATCGACAAGATCGAGGGGACCAAGAGCAACGGCGAGTTCCTGGAGGCCATGAACCAGTAGACGAGAGCGCGCGGTTGGTTGCTGAACGTCGGAGCAGTTGCTAGCGGTAGGGATCGACCACCAGAACAGCGAGGAGCGCACAATGGCGGAAGTCAGCATGAAGCAGCTCCTGGAGGCCGGCGTGCACTTTGGCCACCAGACGAGCCGCTGGAACCCGAAGATGAAACCGTACATCTTCGGAGCCCGCAACGGCATCTACATCATCGATCTGCAACAGACGGTGAAACTGCTGCAGGATGCCTACAATTTCGTGCGCGACCTCTCTGCACGCGGTGGCCAGTTGCTTCTCGTCGGCACCAAGAAACAGGCCCAGGATGCGATCCAGGAAGAAGCGGAGCGCTGCGGAGCCTTCCACGTCAACAATCGGTGGCTGGGTGGGACGCTGACGAATTTCCAGACCATCAAACAGAGCGTCGACCGGCTGAAGAAGCTCGAGGAGATGCTCGAGGATCCCGGCCTCGCGGAAGGCCTCAAGAAGCGCGAGCTGCTCGAGCTCAGCCGCGAGCGCCAGCGGCTCGTGCACACGCTGGGCGGCATCAAGACCATGCGCAAGCTGCCCGATGCCCTTTTCGTGATCGACACGATCAAAGAGGACATCGCCGTTCGCGAAGCCAACAAACTCGGCATTCCCGTGGTGGCCGTCGTGGATACGAACTGTGATCCCGACATGATCGATTACCGGATTCCGGGCAACGACGACGCAATCCGCGCCATCCGCCTCTTCTGCGCGGCCATGGCGGACGCCGTGCTCGAAGGCCGCTCGCTATACGAGGAGCGCGCGAAAGGCGCCGAGGCGGCACCTTCCCAACCGGGCGGAGTGGCGGGCGAGCGCGATTTTGGCGGCGAGGCGACGATGGAAGGGGTCTCGGCATGAGCGCGATCAGCGCGACGGCGGTGCGCGATCTACGCGAGCGCACCGGCGCCGGCATGATGGACTGCAAGAAGGCTCTCGGCGAGGTCGATGGCGACCTCGAGAAGGCCATCGTCTACCTGCGCGAAAAAGGGTTGGCTGCGGCGGCCAAGCGGGCCGGCCGCACCGCCGCAGACGGGCTCGTGGACGCCTACATACACGCGGGCGGCAAGATCGGCGTGCTCATCGAAGTGAACTGCGAAACCGATTTCGTCGCCCGCACGGACGATTTTCGCGCTCTCGTGCGCGACCTCGCCATGCAGGTCGCCGCGGCGAATCCGCGGTACGTCAGGCGCGAGGACGTGCCCGAGGACGTGATCGCACAGGAGCGCAGCATCTACACCGCCCAGGCCGCCGGCAGCGGAAAACCGGCTGCGGTGTTAGAGAAGATGGTCAGTGGCAAGCTTGAGAAATTCTACGCTGACGCCTGTCTCCTGGAGCAGACGTTCATCAAGGACCCCGACAAGGTGGTTTCGCAGCTCGTGTCGGACGCCGTGGCGAAAATGGGTGAGAACATCGTCGTCCGGCGTTTCGCGCGGTTCCAGCTCGGCGATCAATCCAGCGGAAGCTGAAGCGTCCATGGGCGCGCGCGACGAGGCAGCTCCGGCGGTCGATCCTGCGGGCCGCGGTCTGCGTTACCGACGCGTGCTGCTGAAGCTGAGCGGCGAAGCGTTGATGGGCGACGGTGCCTACGGCATCGAACGCAGCGTACTGCAATCCATGGCCGCCGAGATCGCCGAGGTCAATGCGCTCGGGCTCGAGATGGCGCTGGTCATCGGTGGTGGGAACATCTTCCGCGGGATCAGTGCCGCCACGCAAGGCGCCGATCGCGCCACCGGCGACTACATGGGCATGCTGGCCACCGTGATCAACGCGCTGGCCTTGCAAGATGCGCTCGAGCAGCAAGGCTTGCCGACCCGGGTGATGTCCGCCATCGAGATTCGGCAGATTGCCGAGCCGTACATCCGCCGGCGCGCGATGCGGCACCTGGAAAAGGGTCGCATCGTTATTTTCGCCGCCGGCACCGGTAACCCGTTCTTCAGCACCGACACCGCCGCGAGCCTGCGCGCCGCCGAGATCGGTGCGGAAGTGATTCTGAAGGCTACGAAGGTCGACGGTGTCTACGACGCCGATCCGAAGTTGCACGCGGATGCGAAGCGCTTCACCGAGCTGAGCTACACGGAATTCCTGCGCCAGGGGCTGAAGGTGATGGACGCCACCGCCGTCACCCTGTGTATGGAGAACTCCTTGCCGATCATGGTGTTCAACACGACGGAACTCGGCAACATTCGGCGCGCCGTCACCGGCGAGCCGATAGGGACGTTGGTGCACTGATGACCGCGACGGACGACGTCTTGGGCAGCGTGCGCAAGGAGATGGAGGACACGGTGACCGCGATGCGCCGCGAGATGGCGCGGACGCGCACCGGGCGGGCTTCGACTGCGTTGCTCGAGGGCATTTCGGTGGATTACTACGGCACCAAGACGCCACTGAACCAGATCGCCGGGCTGACCGCGCCCGAGCCCCGCCTGCTCCTCATCCAGCCATACGACCGCAGCGCGATCTCCGACATCGAGCGCGCCCTGTTGCAATCCGACCTGGGGCTCGTGCCGCAGAACGACGGGAAGCTGATCCGAGTGCCCATCCCCGAGCTCACCGAGGAACGGCGGCGCGATTTGGTCAAGCACCTGCGGAAGGTCGCGGAGGAATACCGCGTCTCGCTGCGCAACCACCGACGCGACGCCAACGACCTGCTCAAATCGCTCGAAAAGGATGGCGAAATCACCGAGGACGACTCGCGCCGTGCGCATGACAAGATTCAGGACGCGACGAAGGAATACAGCGAACGCCTCGACAAGATTCTCAAGGCCAAGGAAGAAGAGGTGATGGAGGTGTGACGGAGGTGCCCACGCTCGAGACCTCCGGCCTCGACCTCACGCGCCTACCGCGCCACGTCGCCGTCATCATGGACGGCAACGGCCGTTGGGCCCAGCGCCGCGGCCTGTCGCGCATCGAAGGGCACCGGCGCGGCAAGGCATCGGTCCGCGCGGTCGTGGAAGTCGCGCGCCAGATCGGTATTCCCTATCTGAGCTTGTTCGCGTTCTCGACCGAGAACTGGCAGCGCCCTCCGCGCGAAGTCAACGCGCTGATGGGCCTGCTGCGCCGTTACCTGCGCACCGAGCTGGAACGACTGATGAAGAACGATGTCTGCGTGCGCGCCATCGGCGATCTCGGCCGCTTGCCGGAGTCGGTGCGCCGAGAGCTCGAGCATGTCGTGCGGGTGACGCGCGACAATCGCCAACTTACGGTGGGTTTGTGCGTCAGCTACGGCGGCCGCGAAGACATCGTCGAGGCCGCCCGTCGGCTCGCCGCACGCGTGCATACCGGCGAGATCGACCCGGCCGCGATCGACCAGGTGGCTTTTGCCGACGCGCTCGGTACCGCGGGCTTTCCCGATCCCGATTTCCTCATCCGCACGAGCGGCGAGATGCGCATCTCGAATTTTTTCCTGTGGCAGCTCGCGTACACCGAGCTGTACGTCACCGAGACGCTGTGGCCCGATTTCCGGGAGGCGGCGTTCATCGAGGCCCTGAACCATTTTCAGCAGCGTCAGCGCCGCTTTGGCCTGACCGGGGAGCAACGACAGGGGGAGCGCGCGGGTGCTGCGCGCTAGGCTCGCGACCGCCGCAGTCGCGATCCCGCTGCTCCTCGCGATCATCTTTTTCGCCCCGGCCTGGGGCTGGCGAGCCGTGGTGGGAATACTCTCGCTGCTGGCCCTCAGCGAGTACCTCGGTCTCGCCTTTCACCGCCGCACCGGGCCGCGACTGATCGGCAGCGCCCTCGGTCTGACGGTTGTCGCTGCAGCGATCAGCGCTCCGGCACCGGGTCCGTGGGTCGCGGGCGCACTATCGACGCTGCTGGCCGGCGCGCTCAGCTACGTCGTCTTGACTCGCCGGGATCTCGAGCGAGCGCTGGCCGACGTCGGTCTCATCGCGATCGGCGTGCTCTATGCGGCGCTCTTGCTGCCCCACTTCTATTGGCTGCGCCTCTTGCCGGACGGCGCCGAGTGGGTGACATTCGTCATTGCGGTCTCGATGGCAGGCGACAGCGGAGGCTACTTCGTCGGCCACTCTTTTGGGCGCCACAAGCTCATACCCCACATCAGCCCCGGAAAGACCGTGGAGGGCGCCATTGGCATCGTCGTGTTCAGCTTGGTCGCGGGCGCCGCGGGCAAGCTCATCTTCTTCCCCCACTACGGTTGGGGCGAGATCCTGCTGCTTGCGTTTGCGATGGCGGTCCTCGGCCAGATCGGCGACCTCAGCGAATCGGCGATGAAACGGGCGTTCGGCGCTAAAGAATCCGGCGGCCTGTTCCCGGGACACGGTGGGATGCTGGATCGCATCGACAGCCTGCTTTTCCCCGGGGTCCTCGTATACTACTATCTGCTCGCTACCGGCACCCCCGCCGCTGCACAGGCATGTTGACCGGACTCTTCGCTGCTCTCGTCGTGCTCGGCATTCTCATTGTCGTGCACGAGTTTGGCCATTTTATCGTGGCGAAGCTGTGCGGCGTGGGTGTGCTGAGGTTTTCGATCGGCTTCGGCCCGCGCTTGTTCAGTCGGACGGTCGGCGGCACGGAATACACCGTGAGCGCCATCCCATTCGGCGGGTACGTGAAGATGGTTGGGGAGGAGGTCGACGCTCCCGAGCCGGTGGACCCCCGCATCTCGTTCTCTCATCAGCCGCTCTGGCGGCGGGCGGCGATCGTATTGGCGGGGCCGGCGTTCAATCTCATCTTCGCGTTCTTAGCGTTTGCATTGGTGGCCGCGGTGTACGGCCAACGAATGCCGGTGGACCGCCCGGAGATCGGCGGTGCCGTCGCCGGCATGCCCGCGGAACGCGCCGGCCTGCGCGCGGGTGACGTCGTCGTAGCGGTGGACGGCCGACCGGTCGCGAACTGGGAGGAGTTGTCGAACGCGATTCGGAACAGCGGCGGTAAGACGGTCACGCTCACTGTGCAGCGCGATGGCGCGCCAGTGCAGATTGCGGTCACCCCCGAAGCCAAGCCCGAGAAGAATATCTTCGGCGAAGTGGTGGGCGAGGCCTACGTGATCGGCATCGAACGCGGGTTCACGCAGGTGTCCGTCGGTCCTGCGCAAGCCGTCGCCGCCGGCGCCGAACAGACGGTGTGGTGGATTAAGACCCTGCTCCTCAGCATCGTGAAAATGCTGCAAGGAAAGATCTCCGCCAACGACATTGGCGGGCCGATCCTGATCGTACAGGCGGCCGGCCAGCAGGCACAGGTCGGACTCGAATCCCTGCTCCTCTTCACGGCCGTTATCAGCATCAATCTCGGGGTGCTGAACCTGCTGCCGATTCCGATCCTGGACGGCGGACATCTCGTGTTCATTCTGATCGAAGCGGTGATGCGCCGGCCGCTGAATACCCGACACCGGGAGATCGCCCAGCAGGTCGGTTTGGTCATCCTGATCGGCTTGATGACCTTCGCTTTCTACAACGACATCCTGCGTATCGTCCGCGGATGGGGCTGACGCGCGCGTGCGGGTGCTCGGCATCGACACCGCCACGCGCATTGCCAGCGTCGGATTGATCGTCGATGGCGCCTTGGCGGGCGAGCGTATGGCGCCCATGGCCGGCAGCCACGCGCGCACGGTGCTGCCGCTGATCGACGACGTGTTGGCGGGCGCGGGCCACTCGCTCGCCAGCCTCGACCTACTCGCGGTGTCGCTCGGCCCGGGTTCGTTTACGGGCCTGCGCATTGGGCTGAGCGTGGCCAAGGGCCTAGCGCTCGCCGCGCCGCTCCCGTTGGTGGGCGTACCGACGCTGGAGGCCTACGCCATAGCCGTCGGACCGCGCCCAGGAACAGTCTGGCCGGTACTCGACGCGCGCAAGGGCGAAGTATACACGGCTGCGTTCCGCTGGCGCGGCGATACGGTCGAGACCGTGCTCCCCGCCATGGCGATCGCGCCACAATACCTGGCAGCCCGCCTGAGCGCGCCGGGAACGCTGGTCGGCGATGGCGTCGAGGCATACCCGGACGTGTGGGCGGCAGCAGCGGGCGGCAGCCTCGAGCGGGTTTCGCTCACCAGCTCCCCGCCCAGCGGAGTGGTGGTCGCCCGTCTGGGGGCGCGGCGCTTCACCGCGGGTGGGCCGGACGATTTGGACGTGCTCGAGCCGCGCTATTGCCGCGCGTCAGAGGCGGAGCTCGGCGCTGGCTCCAGAGCCGTATCCACTGAATAAATGTGGAAAAATTGACAGGGGCCGGGGGGCTGAGCTAAAGCTCCCGCTGCCCCGGGGAGTTGATGTATGGAGAAGTACGAAGAGGACCTGATTCGCTC
This sequence comes from Binatia bacterium, assembly GCA_050176585.1. Lineage (GTDB taxonomy): Bacteria > Desulfobacterota > Binatia > HRBIN30 > CADEER01 > CAYYWP01. Next base: position 15,010 of record JBFXHX010000009.1, on the reverse strand, counting down.
GCTCCTCGGCCGCGACCCGGAACTCAAACGATACTATGAGGAACATCTCGAGCTCGAAAAACAGCTCTCTGCGCTGCAGCATAAGCACTTCCTCACGCCGGATGAAGAGCTCGAACGCAAGCGGATCCAGAAGGTCAAGTTAGCGGGAAAAGACCGCATCATGGAGATCCTCGGGCGCTATCGCACCGCCTGATCGGCGGTCCCGGCCCAACATCCTGTTCCCGTCCGTATCCCGTGTCGCGGGTCTGCGCCGCGCCGGATAGAATCCATCCCCATGCGCCATACCATTTCGATTCTGGTCGAAAACGAGTTCGGCGTGCTGGCACGCATCGCCGGCCTATTCAGCGGGCGCGGGTTCAATATCGAGAGCCTCACGGTGGCGGAGACGCTCGACACCGCCGTATCGCGAATCACGCTGGTCACGCGCGGTGATGATCAGGTCGTGGAGCAGATCAACAAGCAGCTGCACAAGCTGGTCAGCGTGATCGAAGTGCAGGATTTCACGGAAGCCAGCCATGTCGAACGCGAGCTCGCGCTGATCAAGGTGACCGCGGATCAGCAGACGCGCGCTGAAGTGATGCACATAGTCGACATCTTTCGTTGCAACGTCATTGACGTGAGCCCACAGTCCTACCTGATCGAGGTGACCGGCTCCGAAGACAAGATCACCGCCTTGCTCGAGCTCCTCAAGCCGCTCGGCATTAAGGAGATCGCCCGCACTGGCAAGGTCGCGATGCATCGCGGCATGCAGCTGTTGCGGGGGTCGCGAGGCACAAAGGAGCGAGTGGCATGAAGATTTACTACGACCGCGATGCCGATCTGGAGCCCATCACGAACCGGCGCGTGGCGGTGATTGGCTACGGCAGCCAGGGACACGCGCATGCCAACAATCTGCGCGACAGCGGCGTCGCGGTCACGGTCGGGCTGCGGAGAAACGGCCAGTCCTGGAAAAAGGCCGAGGCCGCCGGCTTCACGGTGCTGGAGCCGGGCGCCGCGGCGCGCGATGCCGACGTGGTCATGATGTTGGTTCCCGACGAACTCGGCGCGGAGCTGTACCAGCGCGAAATCGCGTCCGGTATGGGGAAGGGCAAGTACCTCGCGTTCGCGCACGGGTTCAACATTCACTTCAAAGGCATCGTACCGGACGCTGGTTTGAACGTGTTCATGGTGGCTCCGAAGGGGCCGGGGCATCTCGTGCGAAGCGAGTTTCAAAAAGGCCGCGGTGTGCCGTGCCTATTAGCTATCCATCAGGACCCCAGTGGCGATACGCGCGCGCTCGGGCTCGCCTATGCCAAGGCGATTGGGGGCACGCGGGCGGCCGTACTTGAAACCACGTTCAAGGAAGAGACCGAGACGGATCTGTTCGGTGAGCAGTCGGTTCTGTGCGGTGGCCTCACCGAGCTCATTCGGGCCGGATACGAAACGTTGGTGGAGGCGGGGTACAGCCCAGAAATGGCGTACTTCGAGTGCCTGCATGAGGTGAAGCTGATCGTCGATCTCATCTACGAGGGCGGCATTCACAACATGCGCTACTCGATCAGCAACACGGCCGAGTATGGCGACATGACGCGCGGCAAGCGCGTGATCGGGCCGGAGGCTCGTCAGGCCATGAAAGCGATTCTCGCAGACATCCAGAGCGGCAAGTTCGCTGACGAGTGGATGACGGAGCACCGCGTCGGAATGCCGCATTTCCGCGAATTGCGTAAGGAAGCCGAGCATCATCCGATCGAAGAGGTTGGCACGCGGCTGCGCACCATGATGCCTTGGCTGGCGTCCGATCGCCTGGTCGATCGCTCGAAGAACTGACGGCGTGAATGGCGGCGAGCGCATTCCGCGGCGGCGAGAATCGGGGTGCGAGTGACGAGCGCGTCGCCGGCGGCCGCAGCGCGGCCCCGCGTCTCGTCGACGTCCGGTTGCGGAAGGGCGTCTACCTGCTGCCGAACCTGCTCACCACTGCGGGCCTTTTCTGTGGCTGCTACTCGCTGATCGGCAGCGTCCGCGGCGAGTTTCTGCTCGCCGCCGTGGCTATCATGGCCGCGAACGTGTTCGACATGCTCGACGGGCGCATCGCGCGCCTGACGAAAACCACATCGCGCTTCGGCATCGAATACGATTCGCTCTGCGATCTGGTGGCATTCGGCGTCGCCCCCGCGCTCTTGGTCTACCGCTGGGCGCTGGAGCCGTGGGGCACGTTCGGCTGGCTCGCGGCGGCGCTGTACGTCACGTGCGGGGCGCTGCGGCTGGCGCGCTTCAACGTGCTGTACGACAGCGACCAAAAGCGTCACTTCATCGGGTTGCCGATTCCGGCGGCGGCCGAAGTCATCGCGTCGACCGTGATGCTCTACTACTTTTTCGGCGGCAGCGGCGCGACGTATCGGCATCTGATCGTGCTGCTGATGGTGTACGCGTTGGCGGGGTTGATGGTGAGCAGCGTACCGTATTTCAGCTTCAAAGAGATCGATATCCATCGACGGCAGCCGTTCTGGGTGCTCCTCGCCGGGATCTTGGTCCTGAAGCTCCTCATCGCCGAGCCGCAGATCTTTATTTTCGCCGTGTTCTTCCTCTACGCAGTATCGGGACCGGCGCGCGTGCTGTGGACGTGGGCGGGACGCCTGCTGCGTCGTGCCGCACCGCGCGCGGCTTGACAGAACTTCAGGGCTGCTTTAGGGTCCACGCGCGATGACGGGCGGATTGCCGAGCATGCGAGCCCTATCCCTGGCGCTAGCACTACGCCCTGGGCTCGGTGCGCCGGCAAATCGGTAGCCCAAAGACGACGGCGCCACGGGCAGGGGAACCCCGCCCGCCGTCTGCGCCAGTCGAATCGCAAAAGGCCACGGGTGGGTCGACCGTGGCCTTTTTGATTTCGCGACCCGATTCCCCGGGGTCGCCCGAGCAGCGAGAGGGGATGCGATGACGGCGATGGATACGGTTCGGATTTTCGATACGACCTTGCGCGACGGTGAACAGTCGCCCGGCGCCACCATGAACGTGGAGGAGAAGCTGCTGGTGGCGCGCCAGCTCGAAAAGCTCGGTGTGGACGTGATCGAAGCCGGCTTTGCCGCGGCCTCCGACGGAGATGCCGCCGCGGTGGAGCGCGTAGCGACGGCGGTCAGCGCGCCCGTGGTGCTCAGCCTGGCGCGTACCAAGGCGGCCGATATCGACGCCGCGCTGCGCAGCGTGGCGAAGGCCAAGCGCCCGGGTATTCACGTCTTCATCGCCACCTCGGAGCTGCACATGACGCGCAAGCTCATGATGAGCCCCCAAGAGGTGATCGACGCCGCGTGTTGGGCGGTGCGCCGCGCTAAGGAACACCTGGACCACATCGAGTTCTCTGCGGAAGACGCGTCGCGCAGCGACCCCGAATACCTGGTGCAAGTGTTCGGTGAAGTCATCGCGGCGGGCGCGAGCGTGCTGAACGTGCCGGACACGACCGGTTATGCCGTCCCGCACGAGTTCGGCGCGCTGTTCCGCCAATTGATTGAGCGCACGCCCGGCGGACGCGCCGTCACGTGGAGCGCGCACTGCCACAACGACCTCGGCATGGCCGTCGCCAACTCCTTGGCGGCGGTGCGCAAGGGCGCGCGCCAAGTCGAATGCACGATCAACGGGATCGGCGAGCGAGCTGGCAACACGTCGATGGAAGAGGTGGTGATGGCGATTAGAACCCGTCGCGACGTATTCGGCAATATTGACGTCGGCGTACGGACGGAGCAGATCTATCCGTCCAGCCGCCTGCTCTCCCAGATCACCGGCATTCCAATCCCGATCAACAAGCCGATCGTCGGTGATAACGCGTTTGCCCACGAGGCCGGTATCCACCAGGATGGCGTGCTCAAGGACAAGCAGACCTACGAGATCATGCGCCCGGAAAGCGTCGGGCTCGCCAGCAACAAGCTCGTGCTCGGCAAGCACTCGGGCCGCCACGCCTTCGCCGAGCGGTTGCGCGAGCTCGGGGTCGACTTCGCCGAGGTCGACATGAACGAAGCTTTCGCGCGCTTCAAGGCCTTGGCCGACCGCAAGAAGCACGTCTATGACGAGGACCTCGTTGCGCTGGTGGCCGAGACCGGAGTGCGCACGGCCGACCGCTACGAGCTGCTCGATATCAGCGTGGCCTCACTGAGCGGCGCGGCGCCGCAAGCGCGTGTGCGCATGCGGATCGACGGTGCGGACCGGGAACAGACCGCGGTCGGCGATGGTATGGTCGATGCGTGCTTCAAGGCCATCAGCGACATGGTCGGCCGGCACCCCGAGCTGGCGCGCTATCAAGTGAGCGCGATCACGGCAGATGCGGACGCGCAGGGCGAAGCCTCATGTACGTTGCGGGATCAACAGTTCACGGCCAACGGACGCGGCGTGCACACCGACATCCTGCTGGCCAGCGCGCTGGCCTACACAAACGCGCTTAACAAGCTCGACTACCGTCACCGGCACTATGCGCGCGTGAAGGATACCGTCGGCCCCTGAGGAGGAGTTCATGCAGTCTGCGACGATAGCCGTTTTCCCGGGGGACGGGATTGGCCCCGAGGTGACGCGCGAAGCGCGTGCAGTGCTCGAGCAGTGCGCGGACCGCTTCGGCCTCGCGTTGCGGTTCGAAGAGGATCTGATCGGCGGTGCGGCGATCGATCGACATGGGATCGCGCTGCCGCCCCAGAGCCTGGAGCTCGGGCGGCGGAGCGACGCGATCCTATTGGGGGCCGTCGGTGGCCCGAAGTGGGACAATCCGCAGAGCGCCGTCCGCCCGGAACAGGCGTTGCTCGGCCTGCGCCGGGGGCTGGAGCTCTTCGCGAATATCCGGCCGGTTGTCCCGAACGCGGCGTTGATGGCGGCGGCCCCACTGAGGCGCGAGCTGCTCGAAGGCGTGGATATGCTGTTCGTGCGCGAGCTCACGGGCGGCGTGTACTTTGGACGACCAAGTGAACGCCGCACCGGCCCGGATGGGCGCCACGCCGTCGACACCATCGCGTATACGGAACACGAGGTCGCGCGCGTGGCGCGTTTGGCGTTTCAGCTGGCGCAGCAGCGCCGCAAGCGCGTGACGCAGGTGGACAAGGCGAACATCCTGGCCACCTCGCGGTTATGGCGCGAGGTGACGCATGAGGTCGCGCGCGAGTTTCCGGACGTCACCTGCGATGATCTGTTGGTGGACTCGATGACCATGCACCTGCTCCGCCGGCCGCGCGACTTCGACGTCGTCCTCACCGAGAACATGTTCGGCGACATTCTCACCGACGAGGCGGCCATGCTCACCGGCTCGCTCGGGATGCTGCCCTCGGCCTCGCTCGGCGACGCGCGCAATGATCAGGGCGCGCGGCGCGGACTCTTCGAGCCCATTCACGGCAGCGCGCCTGATATCGCGGGGCGCGATGCGGCGAACCCGCTTGGCGCGATCCTTTCCGCGGCCATGCTGCTCGAGCACTCGCTACAGCAGCCCGCGGCCGCGCGGGCCATCGAAGCCGCCGTGTCTGCGGTGGTCGCCGGCGGCGTACGCACTGCCGACATCCGTCAAGACGGCAGCTCGGTCGTCGGCTGCCGCGCCATGGGTGCAGCGGTTCGCGAAGCGCTCGCGCGCGGCACGCCATGAACGGCCGCGGTTGGGTCCTGGCGGTCGTCGGGGCCGCGAGTCAGATCGGGCGCGAAGTACAGGCCGCCGCGCTGGAACGCGGCCTCCCAGTCCGCGAATGGCGCTTGTACGACACAACCGAAGAAGGCGCCGATCTCGTCCGGGAGGATTTACCGGCGCCGCTGCTACCGGGCGAGCCCGTCGATCTGGACGGTGTCGACGTCGTTTTCCTGTGCGGCCCTGCAGCCGCGTCGGCTGCGGCAGTGGAGCGGAGCCGGGCGGCGCGGGCGATCGTCATCGACGTGATCCAATCACTGGCGGAGGACGAGGCGGCGTTCATCGTACCGGAGGTCAACGGCGACACGATTGCCGAGGCGCTCGATCGCGCCGTGTTCGCCTGCCCGTTGCCCGGCGCGACCGCGCTGTCCGTGGTGCTGCATCCCCTTCATGCTGTAGCCGAGTTGCGCCGCGTGGTCGTGACCGCCCTAGAGCCTGTGTCGCACGCCGGGCCGCAAGCTATCGAGCAACTGGCGCGCGAAACTCGGGAGCTCCTCACCGGCACGAGCCCGGGTCCGGGCATATTACCGTACCGGGTCGCTTTCAATCTGTCGCCGCAGGTGGGCGATGTCGGGCCGGATGGATGGACCACGCACGAATTGGGAATCGAATCGCAGCTTCGCCGGGTTCTCGACTTGCCCGACTTACGCCTCAGCGTCACCGCCGTATGCGTACCGACGTTCTACGGCCAAGCGTACACCGTGTCGATCAAAATGGCCCGACCTCTGAGTGCGAATGACGCTGCGCAGCTGCTGCGGAGGGCGCCGGGGGTGCTGCTGGTGGAGACCGACTCGCTCCCGACAGTGGCCGATGCGAGCGGTTCGGAGGCTACACAAGTCGCGCGCCTGCGCGAGGATCCGAGCTCAGCGCACGCGCTGTCGATGTGGGTCGTCATCGACGGGCTGCGCACGGGCGGTGCTGTGAACGCCGTGCAGATCGCCGAGCGCGTGTTGCACGAACGCGGCTGACGAACCCACGCTGCGCCCGGGCATCGAACCCTCCGTGCATTATCGCCTGTTTATCGAGTACGACGGTACCGACTTCCATGGGTGGCAGCTCCAACCCGGCGCGCGCACCGTCCAGGGCGAGCTCGAAGCCGCGGTAGCGCGGCTGTTCGGCGCGCCCGCGCGCGTCGCCGCGGCCGGGCGCACCGACGCCGGCGTGCATGCGTGCGGACAGGTCGCGACCTTTCGCGTGGATGCGGATGTATCCCCCGATGTCGTCAGCCGCGCGCTCAACGCCTTGACCGCCGCTGATCTCGTCGTGCGTGCTGCCGACGTGGTTGCGGACGAGTTCGATCCTCGGCGCGCGGCTCGGCAACGCTGCTACGTGTATCGGATCTGGAACCGCCGCGAGCCGTCTCCGTTCTGGCGCCGCTATGCGTGGCACGTCCCCTATTTACTCGACCTCGCGCTCATGAATCGCGCCGCGGCGGAACTGCTGGGTGAGCACGATTTCAGCTCCTTTCGCGCTGCCGGATGTGAGGCGGCCGGCCCGGTGCGACGCGTGCTGCGCAGTGAGGTCCGACAGGAGGGGGCGCTGCTCTGTTACGAGATCGCGGCCACTGCTTTTCTCCGGCACATGGTCCGCAACATCGCCGGCACGTTGGTGGAAGTCGGCGGGGCGCGGCGGGATGCCGATCTCACACCTCTGTTGGCCGCGCGCGATCGCACGCAGGCTGGCATTACGGCTCCCGCGCACGGGCTCTGTCTACAGCACGTGGCGTACTAGATCCGCCGGGCGGTCGCCTGCGGGGTGGCGGCATCGATCGGCGCCTCGCGGCGGTATGGTTATACCGACGCAGGCGACAGGTCGCGCTACGCGGGGAACTAGCCGCGGCGCGCCTCCGCCAGCAATCGGCGCGCATAACGCACCGCCTCGGCCGGCGCACGCCCGCCACTCAACATGCGCGCCATTTCGGCCACGCGGGCGTCGCCATCGACCGCTCGCGCGTGCGTGGTCGTGCGGCCGCGCAGCGTGCGTTTGTCCACTGCAATGTGGTGATCGGCGTACGCAGCGATCTGCGGGAGGTGGGTAATACAGAGCAGCTGCCGATTCTGTCCGAGCGTTTTCAGCCGGCGCGCAACGGCATCGGCCACCGCCCCCCCCACGCCGGCATCGACCTCATCGAAGATCAATATCGGTGTCTCCCCTACCGCGGCTGTCAACGCTTTCAGCGCGAGCATGATGCGGGACAGTTCCCCGCCCGAGGCGACGCGCGCGAGCGGGCGATTTGGCTCGCTCGGGTTTGAAGAGATGAAAAACTCCACGTGATCGGCGCCATCGCTGCCGAGGTCCGCGGCGTCCTGGCCGAACTCCTGGACCACGGCGAATCGCGCCTCGCGCATGCCGAGCGCGGCGAGCTCTGCGACCATCTGTTGTTCGAGCCGCCGAGCCGCTGCTCTGCGCGCCTCGGACAACAGCGCGGATAGCGCGACGGCTGCGGCTTCGCATTCAGCCACCGCGCGGGCGGCGGCAGCGGCTTCACCCGCATGCCCCTCGAGAGCGCCGAGGTCGCGTTCGATGGCGGCCAGCGCTGCGGGAAGTGCCTCCGCGTCCACTCCATATTTGCGGCTCAGCCGATGCAAGAGCGCCAACCGCTCTTCCACAGCCTCCTGACGCTGTGGATCGTGCTCGAATCTCGCTGCCGCCGCGCGCAACTGGAGCGCCGCTTCGTCCAGCTGCAATCGACCGTTTTGGATCAGCTCAGCGATGGGCACCAAAGAGGGCGCCACCTCGGTGAGCTCCGCCACGCGCGCCTGCAGACGGTCGAGTACGCTGAGCAGTGCGTTGGGTCCGGCGTACAACACGGAGTCGCCTTCACGGCAGAGCGCCTGCAGCCGCCCGGCATGGCGTAACTGCTCCCGCTCCCCGCGCAGCGCTCCTTCTTCGCCTGAATGAGTTGCCGCATTGGCGAGCTCGCGTTGTTGGAATTCCAGCAGGTCGCGCCGCTCCTCCAGAGCTGCAGCCCGATCCGCTAACTCCGCGGCGCGCCGCCGGGCATGCACGAGCGCGCGATGTGCCTCGGTCATGCGCCCGCGCAACTCCCGCAAATCGGCGTAGCGGTCGAGCAGGTCGAGATGGCTCGCAGGGCGGAGGAGGAGGGCCTGTTCGTGCTGGCCGTAGATGTGGACCAGATGCTCGCCGAGCTGTGCGAGCAGCGGCAGCGTCGCGGGACCGCCATTGATGTGAATGCGGCCTTTGCCGGAGCGCGGCACGTGGCGTCGTACCAGTACCTCGCCGTCCTCACCCAGCCCGAGCGCGTCGCGCACCATCGCCGGCGCGCTGCATTCGAACAGCCCCTCAATCACCGCTTCGTCGGCGGCGGCACGGATCAGATCGACGTGCCCTCTGGCGCCGCACAGCAGCGTCAACGCGTGTAAGAGGATGCTCTTGCCCGCCCCGGTTTCGCCTGTGATGACGTTCAGGCCGGGGCCGAAGGCGAGCGTCAAATCCTCGATGATGGCGACGTCGCGAATGCGCAGCTCGCGCAGCATCGGGCCGCGGTCACGCCGGGGTCGCGCTGGCCTGCCGGCTCACGGTCTCACCGCTCGCCCCAGCGCAGCTTGTTCCGCAAGACACTGAAATAGCTGCGCGCTACGGGTCGCATCAGCGGCACGATAGCGGCGCCCTTGCGGATTTCCACTGTTTCGTGATCGCCGAGCGTCAAGCTCTCTTGGCCATCGAGTGTCACTTCGACGTGGTGCTCCGGAGACCGGACGGTCACCGACACGTGCGCGGCACCCGGCACGACCATGGGCCGATTCGTCAGCGTGTGCGGGCAGATCGGCGACAACAAAATCACATCCAGCGACGGATAGACGATCGGGCCGCCGGCGGACAGAGAATATGCGGTGGAACCCGTCGGTGTCGCCACGATAAGCCCGTCGGCCTTGTACGTACAGACCAATTCTCCATCCACCCGCGTGTCGAGATCGATGATCCGCGCCAGGGCGCCCCCTTTTGTGAGCACCACATCGTTCAGCACGCGGTGTGGCCGCGGATCACCGGGCGCGCGCACCTCCAGCGTCATGCGGGTGTCGATGTGCATCCGGCCGGCGAGCGCGTCCGCGAGCACCGGGTAAAGCTCGTCGGTCGTGACCGCGGTCAGGAAGCCCAACCCGCCGAGATTGACGCCGAGCAGCGGCACCGGTCGTTCGCCCATCTGGCGCGCGACGCTGAGCAACGTGCCGTCGCCGCCGAGCACGACGACGAGTTCCGCTTGTGCGAGGAGCACGGGGGTCGGCGTGTCGGGTGCGCAGCCGATCGCGTGGGCGGCTTCGGGGGGGGCCAGCGGCTCCACGCCGCGATCACGCAACCAACCGGCCAGCGCGCGTCCAAGATCGAGGGCCTCGTCTCGCCCGCGCTTCACGACGATGCCCACTCGACGCACGGACTGTGCATACCATAGCGGCGCGCTCGCCAGCCAGGCCGCCGCCGCATGGCAGGCGCTCGGGATCGGGAGTACACTCCGGCAATGGCGCGTTCGACCGGTGATCAACCCTCATTGTTCGCGAATGTCGCGACCGGGCCACAGCCGGATGCGCCGCTCGCCGAGCGCATGCGCCCGCGCTCGCTGGCCGAGTTCGTCGGCCAAGGTCACCTCCTCGGCCCGCAGCGCCTGCTGCGCGATATGATCGAGGGCCAGCGCCTGCACTCGCTGATCCTCTGGGGCCCTCCGGGCAGCGGGAAGACGTCGCTGGCGCGCCTGATCGCGCGCAGCGCTGACGCCGAGTTCGTCGCGTTTTCCGCCGTGCTGTCCGGTGTAAAAGAGCTGCGCGCGGTGGTGGACCAGGCGCGTAGCGCGCGCCAGCGGACCGGCCGCGGCGTCATTCTGTTCGTCGATGAGATTCACCGCTTCAACAAGGCTCAGCAGGACGCGTTTCTGCCCCACGTCGAAGACGGCACGGTGGTGCTGATCGGCGCGACCACCGAGAATCCATCCTTCGAGATCATCGCACCGCTCCTGTCGCGCGCATCGGTCCTGGTCCTGCAACCCCTGGCGGCGGCCGAGCTGCGCGCGATCGTCGAGCGCGCGCTCGAGGATGCCGAGCGTGGCCTCGGAGGGCGGGGCATCGAGACCGACCTCGACGCGCTCGAGGCACTGGTGGATCTCGCCCATGGAGATGCGCGATCAGCGCTCAACATGCTGGAATCCGCGGCCGACGTCGCAGCAGTGCGCGGCGTCCGCCGCCTGACGCCGGAGCTGATCGAGGAAGCGGCGCAGCACCGTGCGCTGCGCCACGACAAAGCGGGCGAGGAGCATTACAACGTCGCGTCGGCCCTGATCAAAAGTCTGCGCGGCAGCGATCCCGATGCGGCGGTATACTGGATGATGCGCATGCTCGAAGCCGGTGGCGATGCGCGTTTCGTCGCGCGCCGGTTGGTGATTTTCGCGGCCGAGGACGTCGGGCTCGCGGACCCGCAAGCGCTTTCGCTTGCGATCGCCGCCGCGCACGCGGTCGAGCTCGTCGGGCTCCCGGAGGCGCGTATTCCACTCGCCGAGGCGGCGGTGTATCTGGCGGGGGCGCCAAAGTCCAATACCGCGTATGCGGCAATGTTGGCCGCGGCCGCCGATGTGCAACGGCTGGGCGCGCTGCCCGTGCCTCTCCACTTGCGCAATGCTTCCACGTCACTCATGCGAGACCTCGGATATGGAAGCGGCTACCAGTACGCGCACGATCAACCCGACGCCGCCGTGGGACACGAGCATTTGCCGGAAGCCCTGGTCGGCCGGCGCTATTACGAGCCGGGCCAGCGCGGCGTCGAACGCGAGATCGGCGAGCGCGTGGAAGCGATGCGCCGCGGGCGCCGCCGTTCGTGAAGCGGCGAGGACCTTTCTTGCGACCCTGCACGATTTTCGCTAACGCAGAATTCGCGCGGCGAGTCGGGGCTGTAGCTCAGTTGGGAGAGCGCCTGAATGGCATTCAGGAGGTCGGCGGTTCGACTCCGCTCAGCTCCACTTTCGCGATACGCCGCCGCGCGCCATCACCGTTGGTGATCTCGCACCCTGGGGGCGCGAAACTCTGCAGCGCGTGATGGCAACTCATCGTGCTGCAAGGCCGTTTTGCAGTGACTACGGCTCGTGTCATGGATCAAATGATCTTGACTTTGCCCTTGAACTTTGTAGGGTTCAAACTGGCGTCATCGGATCACGGCATGTAAACTCATTCACCGCGTGCGCAGGGTCATCCGAGATTGTCCGTGAGCGGAGGCAGCGTGAAGCAGAGGGGGGCGGAAGCTTTCGCGCGCGCTACTGCCGTCGCAGACAACCGGGGTGAGCGGAAACACGCAGAAGACGTAGGCCTCGCGGGTAAGGGGGACGGACCGGCGGCGATGGACCTCGGGGAGGAGAGACCGACATGAAGGCGGGAACAAAGACGGTCACCGTGGGGCTCGGCGGCGCAGTGCTCTTTACCGTCCTATTCGCGCTCACTGAGCAAAGCGCGAAAACGCAGACGATCGGCCCCTTTCCGCCGGTCGAGCTGGTGAGCAAAGGGCAGAACGGGCGGCAGCCCGACGCCAACAGCAACGGTCCGGTGACGAGCGGCGACGGACGCTGCGTCGCATACTATTCCGATGCGAACAATATCGTCCCCGAGGAAAACAACGGTTTTACGGACGTGTTCGTCTTCGACCGGGATACCAACACGACCGTCCTGGCGAGCATTGGTCTGAGTGGGCAAGCGGCTAATGGCCCCAGCATGGCGCAGCGTTTTCGCCCGTCGATCGACCAGGGCTGTACGTGTGTGGGGTTCAGCTCCGACGCGTCGAATCTCGTGCCAGGCGATGAGAATCGCCGAACGGACGTGTTCCTGCGCGATCTCGGCGCGGGTGAAACGCACCTCTTGAGCGTGGGCTTGGACGGGCCAGCGAACGGGCCGAGCTCTTTCACGAGCGCGGACGCCGATTGCCGGCGAATTGCCTTTCAGTCCTTGGCCAGCAACTTGGTCCCCGATGATACCAACGGTGCCTCCGACGTGTTCGTGTTCGATCGCGCCACCCAGAGCATCACACGCGTAAGCCTAGGCGCCGGCGGCGAGCAGGCCAACGGTGGCAGCTTCTCGCCTGCGATTAGCGCCGACGGTCGATGCGTCGCGTTCGGATCATTGGCCACGAACCTCCTGCCGTCAGTGCCGGATACCAACCGCGTCGCGGACATCTACGTGGCTTGCGATGGCGTTGTGACGTGTCGGGCCAGCGTTAGCAGCGACGGCGCGCAAGCGGACCAGATCAGCTTCTTGCCGGCTTTGAACGCCGATGGCTCGATTGTCGCGTTCAAGTCCAATGCGGGCAACCTCGTGCCGGGGGACCTGAATCAGGCATCGGACGTGTTCGTGCACGTGTGCGCGACCGGGGAGACCCGGCGCGTTAGCGTCGGCGATCGAGGACAAGAGGGCAACGACATCAGTATTCCTCCCAGTATCAGCGCGGATGGCCGGTTCGTGGCATTCGGATCGTTCGCGAGCAACTTGCTGTTGAACGTGTCGACCGGCGGCAACTCGCAAGTATACGTGCGCGATCTCTTGCTGGAGACGACCACCCTGGTGAGCTCCGCGCTGGACGGGCAGCCGGGCAATGGTCCAGTTCCCGATGTGCCGCCCAGCATCAGCTCAGATGGCGATTGGGTGACCTTTGCGTCGCTCGCGAGCAACCTCGTGCCCGGCAACACGCAGGGCTACCAGAACGTGTTCATTCGGCAAAACGTCACCGTGCTGCCGTCGCCCACGGCGACCGATACCGTTGGGCCGACGCCCCCCACTCCGACTCCGACTCCGCAGATCCCTTGCTCGGTGAACACCGATTGTCCGGTGGGACAGGTCTGCGGACCAGACGACGTGTGCGTGCCGGCGCCGACTCCGACGCCGACGATCGCTTGCGATGGCGATGAGGACTGCCCGACCGGACTCTTCTGTGTGAACGGGTCCTGCCGCGACTTGTCGACCCCAACAGTGACTCCAACCCCGCTGCCGACCTGCGTCACCGACGAGGATTGTCCGCCCGAGACGCAGTGCCGCGCCATGGTCTGCGTGCCGCCGCGCCCCTGCGATAACCAGCTCGAGTGCCGCGGCATTCGCGAGGCGTGTTTGGACGGATTCTGCGAATGCGGCGGTGACTGCAACACCGACGGTATCGTCTTCGGCAGCGAGATCACCAAAATGGTGTGCATCGTCGGTGGCACGTGCATGATCGGCATCTGCCCCGCCGGCGATATCAATCAGGACGGACAGGTCACGTCGGCCGACATTACGTTAGCCGTGCTCAACCTGGGCCTCGGTTGTCCCGGCGAGGGGTCGCCGCTGATCTACGCGCTCGACCGCACGAGTGAGACGCGGACCATAGAGGTGGGCGCGATCTCCGGTATCCCTGGCCAATTTGTGAACATCGAGATCAGCATGGCCGGAGGGGATGACGTAACCACCGCGCAGGTCGACATCTTGTACGACCAGTCACTGCTCGAGGTTTCCCAGGACGAGCCGGCGTGCACGCTGCACCCGCGCATGTCGGCAGAGGGCTCGTTCGAAGCTGAGGTGCGGCTCCCACAGGTCCCGGTGAATCCGCCGGGGCTCGGCCGGCTGCGCGTCGCCGAAGTGGACAAGATGCCGCCAATCGATGCTTATGGAGAGGGGCCGGTATGGCAGTGCCGGTTCCGTATCCAGCCCGGAGCGGCGCCGGGCAGCAGTCAACTGCAGTACGACCTGAACCGCATCGAGATTGCCGATCCGGGTGCCAATCCGTTTACCGCCGCGGTGACCGGTGGCGCAGTGGAAATCCAGCAGCGCCCGACTTGCACGGATAACTCGATGTGTCCCGAGGGCACCGAGTGCAAAGGCGGCGAATGCCGCCCAATCATCATGTGCGAGGGGCCGATGGCCGGGCCGGGGCAGTGCCTGGACGGCCGACAGGCCTGCGTGGATAACCAGTGCGTCTGCGCCGGCGATTGCAACGACGATGGCATCGTTCGCAGCAACGAGATCAGCACCATGATTGCGATCATCAACGGCCAAGCGCAGCTATCGGAATGCCCAGCTGCGGACTTTACCGGAGACGGAATCGTGCGCAGTCAGGAGATTTCGATCGCCATCACCAACATCAATCAGGGATGTCCGTGACTGTCGGCATGAAGGTGAGCGATAAGCACGGCGTTGCTGAAGCGTGACTGCCGGTGGGACTGAGGGAGAGGAGAATACGACATGGCTGTCATTCGTTCTTTGACGCGACCCGTGCGCAGCACACTGCTCGCCGGTGCGGGGGGGGTGGTTCTGCTTGCGGCCTCTTGGACGGTGTTTGCTGGGCCCCTGCCCCAGGATCCGGTGCTGTCACTCAATGGTGGCACTGGAATACCGGGCGGGACTGTCGCAGTCACACTGTCGCTGCAGGGCGACCCCGAGA
>JBFXHX010000008.1:0-124653 GCA_050176585.1 Binatia bacterium | reverse complement strand
GCGCGAAGGCGGTGCTCGGGGCGGAGCTCGATTTGCAGCTCGCCACCGAGGCGGTGACCGCGCACGATGGCGCGGGCTTCGTAATCCGCTGGCACGACACGCAAGGGAACGCGCGCGCGGAACGCTTCGCCGCGCTGCTGAGCGCGACCGGACGCGCGCCGAATCTCCAGGACCTCGGCCTCGAACAGGCCGGCTTCGCCGATGCTGGCGGACCGCCGGCGGTCGATCCGCAAACCATGCAGTTGGGCGAGGCGCCCATCTTTCTCGCCGGCGACGTCAGCAACGATCGCCCGCTCCTGCACGAGGCCGCCGACGAAGGTCGAATCGCCGGCGGGAACGCCGCTGCGTACCCGCACGTGCGGGCGTATGCGCGGCGCGTTCCGCTGTCGATCGCCTTCACCGATCCGAACCTGGCGGTGGTCGGCACGCCGTTCGCCCTGCTCGAGCGCGACGCGGCCCAGATCGGCTGCGTGTCGTACGAGGATCAAGGGCGAGCCCGCGTGATGGGGCGGAATGCCGGGCTGGTGCGCATTTACGCCGAACGCGAAGGTGGGCGGCTGCTCGGCGCGGAGATGTTCGGCCCGCGTGTCGAACATACGGCGCACTTGCTCGCCTGGGCAGTACAGGCACGCCTCACCGTCGAAGAGGCATTGGCCATGCCCTTCTACCACCCGGTGATCGAAGAGGGCATTCGCACGGCGTTGCAGGACCTGGCCGCGCGGCTGGAGCTGCGCCCCGCGGTCCGCCCTGGCGATCTCGAGTGCGGGCCGGGCGTCTGACGGGCAAGGGGCAGGGGGTAACGGGCGATGGGGGGTACGGGCAGAAGTAGCGTCGTGCGCGTGCACCGTAGCAGCGGCGCCGGTCGGCGCAGATTCCCGACTACTCTGCCCTACCGTCTAAACCCGTAACCCCCCTGACCTCCGCGTCTCTACCAGGCAGGGCGCGACCTGCCGGCGATGGGTGGCCGGCCGCGGCGATTGCGCCCGGCCGCCGACGGGCCGCCGTGCTGTCGTCGCACCCTCGGGCTCCACTGGTTGCTCGAACCGGGCGCGCCCCCGCGGTGGGCCGGGCGGGAAAGCGCGTGCGGCCGGTCGCGCTCGGAGCTCTGGGCCACGTGCTCGAATCCGGGTACGACACAGCGTGGAATGGCTGTGCCCAGCCGGCGCTCGATGTCGCGCACGGCGCCGCCGTCTTCGTCACAGACGAACGTCAGCGCCCTGCCGTTGCGCTCGGCGCGCCCGGTGCGGCCAATCCGGTGCGTGTACGCGTCCGCGGTATTGGGCACGTCGAAGTTGATGACGTGTGACACGTTGGCGACGTCGATGCCGCGGGCGGCGATGTCGGTGGCCACGAGCACGTCGAACGTGCCGTCGCGAAATCCATTCATCGCGCGATCGCGCTGCGACTGGGACATGTTCCCCTGCAGCGCCACCGCCGCGTAGCCGAGCCCGCTGAGATCGTCCGCCAGCCGCCTGGCGCGATGCTTGGTGCGGAGGAACACGATTGCGGAGGTGAACCCGTCATCCGCTAGCACGTGGCGGAGCAGGTCGAGCTTGCGGTCCGAGCGCACCGGATAGACCGCATGCTCGATCGTGCTCGCGGGCCGCGAATGCGCCAGCTCGACCACGTGCGGTCGGTCGAGCAAGTCCCCGGTGAGCGCCCGCACTTCCGGCGGCATGGTCGCCGAGAACAGCAGGTTCTGGCGCTTCGGCGGCAGCGCTGCGAGGATTTTGTGCACCGTCGGCAAAAAGCCCATGTCGAACATGTGGTCGGCTTCGTCGAGCACCAGCACCTCGATGCTCCCCAGCTTCGCCTCGCCCTGCTGCAGCAGATCGAGCAAGCGCCCGGGGCACGCGACGATGACGTCCGGACGGGCGCGCAGGCTTCGCACCTGCGGGCCGAAGGCGATGCCGCCGAACACGGTCAAGCTGGTGAGCTGGGTGAACCGCGCCAGGGCGCGGACCTCGGTTTGAATCTGGGTCGCGAGCTCGCGCGTCGGCGCGAGGATCAACGCCCTGGGCCCTGGACGGCGGTTTGCGTACAGCCGTTGGAGAATGGGCAACGCGAACGCCGCCGTCTTGCCGGTGCCGGTCTGGGCGAGCCCGAGGATGTCGCGGTGGTCGAGCGCTGCCGCGATCGTCTGCGCCTGGATGGGCGTGGGCTCGGTGAAACCGAGCGCCGAGATGCCGCGCTGCAGCGCAGGGGCGAGCGCGAACTGCGGAAACCCGCGCGCGGGTAGGGAGGAAGCATGAGTGGTCATGAGATACCTTCTAATGCCGGCGCGCTGTGTGCGCGCACGGCGGGACGTTCAGACCTGATCAACAGACGCAGGTACGAAGTGGAAACGGGACGCGAGCGCCTGTGGCGATCCTGTTGAGCGTCCGGACCGCCGGTCGGCGGTCGTGCTTGAGGTGTTGGTCCCTAGCAGGTCGATGGTGGCAGTACTAGGCAGGGCGACTGACCGCCTCCGGATGTTCCCCGCGCGCGACGACCACGGCGGCCGCGAGGTCCCCGGTCACGTTGACCGTCGTGCGGCACATGTCGAGCAGGCGGTCGACCCCGAGCACGATGCCGATGCCGTCGGGCGGGATGCCGATCATGCCGAGGATCATCGCGATCACCGGGATGGAGCCGGCCGGCACGCCGGCCGTGCCGATACCGCCCAGGATGCAGATGAGCACCACCAGCACCTGCTGCCCCAGCGATAGCTCGACGCCATAGAACTGCGCCAAGAAGAGCACCGTCACGCCTTCGAACAGGGCGGTGCCGTTTTGATTGGCCGTTGAGCCGATGCTGAGCACGAACCGGCTCACCTGCCTCGGCAGGTGGAGCGCGTCTTCGGCGACCTGCAAAGCGGTCGGCAACGTCGCATTGCTGGACGCCGTGGAGAACGCGGTCACCATTGCCGGGCGCACGGCGCGAAAGAACGCGCGCGGGCTCATGCCGCCGAGCCAGCGCACCGCCAGCGAATAGACGCCGAACTGGTGGATCGCCAGGGCGAGGACGACCGTGAGCACATACCAGGCGAGCTGGCGGAGGATGTCGTAACCGAGCCGCGCCGTGAGCGTGAACAGCAGACACGCGACGCCGAGCGGCGCGAGCCGGATCACGATGTCGAGCAGCCGCATGGTGACGTCGTAGAGCCCTTGTAAGCCGCGCTCGAAGGCGCGCGCCGCATCACCTGGCGTCAGCACGAGCCCGATGCCGAGCAGCAGCGCGAACACCATGACCGCGAGCATGTCGCCGTCCGCCATCGCCTTGACGACATTGCCCGGCACCAATTGCACGAGGAAATCCATCCCCGTGGCTCCGCCGGCCAATGCCGCCGCGGGCGGGGCCACCGCGCGCGCGGCGAGCGTGTCGCGCAGCTCCGGCGACAGCCCATCGCCGGGCCGGATGATGTCCACCAGCGCAACCCCGAGCACGACGGCGATACCCGACACCGCCACGGTGTAGACGAGCGTCTTTACGCCGATGCGGCCGAGCTGGCGGAGATCGCGCAGGCCGGCCACGCCGAGCGCCAGCGCCGCAACGACCAGCGGCAACACGAGCATGAACAGCAGGCGCAGAAAGATCTTGCCAATCGGCTCGGTCCCGTAGCTGATGACCGCCTCGAGCAGCGCGCTGTCGGCAAATGCGACATGTGCGAGAACGCCTGCGGTCGCGCCGGCCATGAGGCCGGCCAGCATGCGGGTGGATAGCCCCGGGCGCATCGCGAGGCCGGCGGTCAGCGCGCGCGCGGAGTCGGTGCGCCGCCGAGCCCGTGAGCGCGGGTCGCGGTGCGCTGCTGCGCTACGACGTGCAGTGGATTGCGGGGGCCGAGACCGAAGCCGATATCGCGCATGTGCCAGTGGCGTCGGCGGAGGCTCAGAGCGATGGCAGCGAGCTGGGCGGCGCCGTCCACCCCTGCTCGGCAAAGAACGCTTGCAGCTTCTGCGCGACCGCTTTGGACGACTTCTGCGCGTCGGCCTGCACGCTGCTGCGCAGCTCTTTCACGCCGCCGGCCGCGACTGCGACTTGCGCCGCGGCGCCCGCGCCCATGGTCACCGCGCCGCCTGGCAGTGGCGCACTCTCGGACGTGGCGGTGAAGTCGAGCAGCTCGCGCGACCCGGCGTCGGTGCTCTGGAAGACGTGGACCTGCGTGCCCACCTTGGACTGACCCTGCCGGAACCCGATGACCATCCGGCGCAGTCTGTTGCCCTCATCGATGTCGACGAAAAGTCCATCGACTCCGAGCGCGCCCGGCGGGACCTGCTGCGCGCGATCGACGTGATACGCCGTGAGCCCCATCGCGGTGATCTCCTTCACGAGCGAATCCGCGAAGCGGTGCGCAATGTCCTTGCCGAGGGCGACCGTCTGCTCGTTTTCCTCGTTCGCCGAGCGGTCCGCGACCGCATCGCGCACGCGGGCGAGCGGCCCTCGATCGAGCTGAACCTGCTCAGGATCGACCGCGAACGTGTACACGTAGACGGCGGTCGGGCGCGGCAGTCCGACCTCGCGAGTCTGGCGGTCGACTTTCATCTGCGATGTGCAGGCGGCGAGCAACAACCCGCCCGCCATCAGCGCGCCCGCGCTGCGTCGCGCCGAGTAGATGCACGACTTCCACAGTCCACCTCGCAGATCAGCCATGTGCGTCCCAACCCCCAACCCCCGTGTGAACCACAGATGCGCGCGGATCACCACTGGCGCCGCGCTCTGGGTTTCCATCCTTCAACGCGCAGATGCGGACACGCGAAGCGATGAACGCCTGCGCGCCTTAGCGTCTTCGCGCTGAACATGAGGAGGTGGTCCGCCGCACCCGCACCCAAGGCACAGGTGCCCGGGCTACAATCAGAGGTGCGAGATCAGAAACGCGCCCACCACGGGGCGTCTCCGGGGGCGGCCCGCTCCAGCACCACGCCGCGTTCCTCGAGCAAGGTGCCGCGCGCGAAGTGCAGCCGGGCGAGCTCGATGTTGTAGTTGGACAGCGATTCGATTTCCGAGCGTTCGGCCTGGGTGAGGCGGTCCTGGAAGTCGATCAAGTCCTTGGTCGTGGCGAGCCCCACGTCGTAGCGGTACTGCTGGTTGCGCACGTTCTCCTCCGCCAGTCGGCGCGCGATGCGGGTCGCATCGATGGCTTTGAGAAGCGCTTTCACGTTGTTCACCGACTGCGTGATGTCGAGGGTCACGGATTCCTCGAGCTCCTGCAGCGAGAGGCGCGCCGCCTCGGCGTTGATCTTGGCCTGTGCGTACTGCGCCTGAGCGGCGGCGTTGGCGATCGGGATCTCGATGCGGGCGCCGAACAGGTACTGGTAGTAGCGGCCGTCGGTCAGCAACTCGAGGGAGCGGCTGTAGCCGCCGAGCACCTGGGGGTTGGCGACGCCGAACTGCGACGGCACCATCGCGTCGGAGCCGCCGAGGCCGTTTAAACCGACCGACCCGACCAGATCGAGGCGCGGCAGCAGCGCATTCTGCGCGATCTTCGTCTGCACGCGCCGACCGTCGACGTCCAGGCGCGCGGCGACCAGCTCGGGGCGCTGCGTGTAGGCGATACGGAGACTGTCCTCCAGGTCGGGCTCGGCGGGCGCTACGCTCGGCTTGTCGGCCGGCTCGATCATCAGCAAGTCGTCGCCATTCGGGCGCTTGGCGTTGATCAGGGCGCGCAGGTTGTCGCGCGCGATCCGCTGGAGGGCGCCGGAGCGCACCAGGTTCGCCTCGCGCCGGGCCACCTCGGCTTCGGATTCCAGCACCGTCGTCCGCGGCAACGCGCCGACGTTGTAGCGCCCCTGATTCTGCCGCAACAGCTCGCGGGCGAGATCGAGTCCCTTCTCCTCCACGCGGAGATTCTCGATCGCGAGCACGTACGTCCAGTACGCGCGCTCGACGTTCTCGACCAGGCCGGCCACGCTCGCCGCGTAATCATAGAACGCCTGCTCCTCGTCGATCTGCGCGACATCGACGACCAGCAGGGCGAAGCGCCAGCCGAAGTCGCGGAGCAGCGGTTGGTTGAGCGTGAGGTTCAACCCGGTGACGTACGCCGGCACGAGCTGGTTGATCGCGTTCGGGTCGGAGGAGATGCGCGCGTTCGTCCAGTCGGCGCTGAGGAACCCGCCGGTGAGCACGCGCTTGCGCAGACCGACGTTCCAGTTGATCGCCTGATTGAAGATGTCGGGCGACTGTTCGTTGGTGAACGGGCTGATCGTGCCCACCGGCGTGTTGCGGCGCTGCTTGTTGACGTCGGCCACCAGCTGGGGATCGAACTGCGCGTACGCGCCGCGCACGGCGTTGGCGGCGGAAATCGGGTTCAACTTCGCGATCCGCAACCCGGTATTGTTCTCGAGCGCCAGCGCGATGCTCTCGGTCAGCGTGATCGGTCGCGGCGCGCTCGTATCGCCGAGCAAGCCGTAATGCTGTCCGGCGCTGTCGAACGGCTGCGGCGGCGCGCCGGGGCGCCACTGATCACGCAAGACGGTCGGCAGGCGCGGCACGTCATCGAGCAGGTACTCGCGGGTGGCAACCCCGTTCCGCGCATCCTCGGCGCGCCCCGCCGCAGCGGCCATGAGGAGCGCCGCGGCGACCAAGATCGGCCTCAACATGCGTGTCCTTTCTTCAGCGGCTCGCCCGCCATCGGGTCAGTCGAGATCACGCCGGGGTGCGGCCGTTGGCCGCCGCCGGGCGCCCGCGCGCGCGCAGCCAGCGGGCGACGCGCCGCACCGGATGCGCGTGCGCCAGGTCGTCGAACAGCGAATAGGCGACCGGCGTCATCAGCAACGTGAGCAAGAGGCAGAACGTCTGCCCGCCGATGATCACCTTCGCCATCGCGGCGCGCGACGCGGCGCCCGGCCCGCGGCCGAGCGCGATCGGGATCATGCCGGCGACCAGCATGACGGTGGTCATCAGGATCGGGCGCAGGCGCACGTGATTCGCCTGCAGGATGGCCTCGTCGCGCGGGACGCCCTGCGCGCGCAGGGTGTTGGTGTAATCGATCTGCAGGATGCCGTTCTTCTTGACGATGCCGAACAGCATGAACAGGCCGAGGATACTGTAGATGTTGAGCGTCTCGCCGAGCAGCAGGAGCGAGGCGAGGGCGAACGGGATCGAGAGCGGCAGCGCGAGCATGATCGTCACCGGGTGGATGAAGCTTTCGAACTGCGCCGCGAGGATCATGTACATGAACAGAAAGCTGAGCAGGAACGCGAGCAGAAAGTTCGTCCCCGTCTGGCCGAGCATTTTCGCGCGGCCGGCGAAGGTGAGCCCGTACGTCGCCGGCATGTCGACGCCCGCGACGATCTCCTGCACCCGCTCGACGGCGCGGTTGAGCGCGATCCCGTCGAGATTGCCGACCAGCGTGATCTTGCGCTGGCGGTTCAGGTGGTCGATCTGGGCCGGTCCACGCTCTTCGCGCAGCGTGGCGAGGTTCGCGATGCGCACCAGCGCCCCCTCCGGCGTGGGGATGGTCAGATCGCCGATCGCTCGCTGGTCGTTGCGGTTGTGCTGCTCGGCGCGGAGCCACACGTCGATCTGATCCTGCTCTTCGCGGAACGTGCTGACCGGTTCGCCGCCGACCAGCGTGCGCAAGGCGCTGGCGATATCGCGGACGTTGATGCCGAAAGTCGCCGCCTTGTCGCGCTGAATCTCAACCTGCAGCTCCGGCTGGCGCACGGCCTGGGTCGTATCCACGTCCACGATACCGGGCGTGGAGCTCAGCGCATCCTTCACCCGTGCGCTGTACTCTTCGAGCTTGTCGAGGCTGGCGCCGCTCAGATGGAATTCGAGGTCGCTCATGCGCTGTCCGCTGGCGGCGAATACGAGCACGTTCTGGACGCTGGAGCGCAGGTCCGGGTAGTCCGCGAGCAGGGCGCGCGCGCGGCTCATCAGCTCGAATTGGGTGAGGTCGCGGTCTTCGAGCTCGCTGAGGCGCACGTAGATCGCCGCCTTGGTCACTGGCCCCTCGCCCGCGCGCAGCCGGCCGCTGGCGTCGCCGATGGTGGTGAGCAGGTACGCGACATGCGGTAGTTCCCGCAGGCGAGCTTCGATCGCCGCCACGGTCGCATCCATGCGCTGCAAGCTGAAGCCCTCGGGCGCCTGCACGGTGACCTCGAACTCGCTCTGGTCGTCGGGGGCGCGAAAGTCCTTCCCGATGTGCTGCAGAAGCGGCACCGTGCTGGCGATTACCGCGGCCGAGACGGTGATGACGACCCAGCGGTGGGCGAGCGACCAGCGCAGCAGGCGGCCGTAGCCGGCATCGACGGCGCGCATCAAGCCGCGCTGCCGCGAATGCGTGTGCGAGCTGAGCTTGAGGAACGTCGCGCACAGCATCGGCGTCAGCGTGAACGACACCACGAGCGATACCAGAATGGCCGCCGCGACGGTGATGCCATAGCTGTGGAAGAACCGGCCGACCTGGCCTTCCATGAACGCGACCGGCAGGAAGATCACCACCAGGGAGAACGTGGTGGCGAGGACCGCGAGGCTGATCTCGCCGGTCGCCGCGCTCGCCGCCTCGCGCGCGCTGGCGCCCTTCTCCTCCATGTAGCGGAAGATATTCTCGAGCACGACGACGGCGTCGTCGATGACGATGCCCGTCGACAGCACGAGCCCGATCATCGTGATGTTGTTCAGGGTGAAGCCGAACAGCCGCATGATCGTGAATGTCGCGATGATCGAGGTCGGAATCGCCACCGCGGCGATGAGCGTCGCGCGCCAGTTCGCGATGAACAGCAGCACGGTCAGGCTGACCAACACGCCGGCGAGGACCAGATGTTTTTTCACCTCGCCGATCGAGCGCTCGATGAAGCGCGATTGATCGCGTGCCAGCTCGACGGCGATGTCCGCCGGCAGAGTGGGCGCGATGGTGGCGAGCCGCGCTTTCACCGCGCGCAGCGTTTCCACGGTGTTGGTGCCGGTCTGCTTCCGCACGAGGAGGGTGACCGCCGGGCGCCCGTCGAGCCGGGTCATCGTGCGCGGCTCGACGAACGTATCCTCGGCGGTGCCGATGTCGCCGATCGTCAGCGGGCGGCCCTGGGCGCTGCCGACGATCAGCTGGAGGAAGTCGTCCGCCGTGCGCATCCGCCCCATCGTGCGCAGCAGCAGCTCTTGCTGGCCCTGCTCCACCCGCCCGCCGGGAATCTCGAGGTTCTGCGCGCGGATGGCGTTGCGAACCTGGCCGATTGACAGGCCGTAGGCGGCCAGCTTGTCGGTGTCGAGCACGATGTTGATCGCGCGCTCGAGGCCGCCGACGAGGGAGACCGCGCCGACGCCGCGCTGGGTTTCGATGTCCTCCTTGATCTGCTTCTTGGCGATCTCGGTGACCTCGCGGAGGTCGCGCTGTCCGGAGACCACGATGCTGAGGATCGGCGCGCTCTCGAGATCGAACTTCGCGATCACGGGCGCATCGGTCCCCTCCGGCAGCTCGGCGAGCACCGTGGCGACCTTGTCGCGCACGTCCTGCGCCGCGACATCGCCGTCGCGCGAGAGCAGGAAGGCGACCGTGATGACCGACAGGCCTTCGCTGGTCATCGAGGAGAGCTCATCGATGCCCTCGATCGTGTTGAGCGCCTCTTCGAGCGGTTTGGTGACGCTGCTCTCCATCTCCTCGACGCTGGCGCCGCTCAGCGTCGTAGTCACGGTCACGGTCGGAAAGTCGACGTTCGGGTACAGATCGACCGCGAGTGCCCGATACGAGAACCACCCGAGCACCACCAGGAAGGCGATGAACATGGTCGTCGCCACCGGCCGGCGGATGCAGAGATCGACGAGTCTCATCGCTGCGAGGTCTGCTCGACGGCGTCCGCGCTGCGCACGGTCACCGATTTGCCTTCGGCGAGCTTGCCGAGCCCGGAGGTCGCGACGAGCTCGTCGCGCTGCAACCCTTCGAGGATCTCGACCGCACCGTCGCCGGCCCGCGTGCCGGTGCGCACGTGCCGCTCATGGGCGACGTTGTCGCGGACGACGAACACCCGCGCGAGCCCGGCGAAGGTGATGATGGCGGTCTCCGGCACGACCAGCGCCTCGGCGTCGGCGCGGGTCACGATGTTGGCGGTGGTGAAGAAACCCGCTTTCAACCGGCGGGCGTGGTTGGGCACCTCGACCTCGACCGCGATCGAGCGGTTCTCGGCGTTGGCGGCGGGACTGATGCGCACCAGCCGGCCGCCAAAGGTCTCGTCCGGGTAGGCGTCGACCTGGATCTCCACCACCTGCCCGGCGGCCAGCTCGTCCGCGAAGCGCTCCGGCACATCGCCGCGCAAGGTGAGCGGGTCATCGGCGACCAGGTCGAACAGCGCTGTGCCGGGCCGCACGTACTCGCCGACGGACACCATGCGCTTGACCACCGACCCGGTGAGCGGCGAGCGCACGCGCTTGTGCTGCAGCGCGACGCTCATCATGTCGCGCTGCGCCTCCGCGACCGCCACCGCGGTTTGGATGGTTTCGTATTCCTGCGGCGAGATGACGTTGCGGGCGAGCAGTTGGCGACCGCGCGTCTCGTCGGCTTTCGCTTTCGCCAGACGCGCCTCCACCTCGCGCAGTTGCGCGCGTGCTTCGGTGTCGTCGATCTCCGCCAGTACCTGATCGAGCCGCACCGGATCGCCGAGGTCGACGCCGAGCTTGCGGATTTGACCTTCGACCTGGCTCGAGAGCGTGACCTCTTCGTTGCCGAACAAGGTGCCGACGAACTTGAGCAGGCGCTTGGTCGGGCGCGCTTGGACCGGAATGACGGTGACCGGCAGCGCGCCCTCGCTCGCTCGCTCGGCCGCGGCCGGCGGCGCCGTTTGCGAGCCGCTCGGCCCGGCACAGCCCGCGAGCGCCACTGCGGCGACCAACGAGACGGCCCAGCGCGGGCGCGCGCGCCGCGGCACGGCGGTCATCGTTTGGCCCCTGCCGCGCGGCGCCCGTTGCTGACGACGCGCGGCGACGGGACATGCCCGCCGCCGGCGCGGACCCCGCCGAGGAACGCCCGCGTCACCATGCGGCTCAGCTCCGCCGGCGACAGCGTGTCGTCGCGGTACATGCATACCGCGCGGATCATCGCGAACAGCATCTCCGCTGCGAGGCGCGGATGGCGGTGCGCGCGGCCGAGCTCGGCGGCGATCCGCTGGCTCACGCGGTCCACCAGCTCCGCGCGCTGCCGCTGCCATTGCGCGCGCTCGGTCGCGTCCCACCTCGCCTCGTGCCGCTGCAGCAAGACGAAGAAGTCGCGCCGGGTCCAGAAGTATTCGATGATCGTGCGGGTCAGCGCCTCGACGGTGCGCGCGAGCGGTCCCGGCTGCGCCAGGACCTCGTCGATCACAGCGCGCAAGCCGTGCAGCCCCTCCACGAGGGTCGCGAAATAGAGCTCTTCCTTGGACGGAAAGTACCGGTACAGCGTGCCCTTGCCGATCTGCAGCCGGGTGCTGATGTCGTCGGTCAGCACCTCGTGATACGGGCGGTGCGAGAAGATGTCCGTGGCGGCGCGCAGTATCGCCGCGCGCGTATCTTCTCGTTTCTTCCGCCCGCGCATGGATGAGCCGAATTCCGGTACTGACCAGTCAGTTCTATCAACGCGCCGCCCCACCTTTCAACGTGGAGGCGCGGAGACGCCAACGCCTTCGCGGCTTCGCGTCTCCGCGTTGAAGCAAATCGAGCACCGCTGACAACTCGGGGACGCTCGGGCGGCCGCCCAGCCGGGTGCAGGCGAGGGCGGCAGCCGCCGCGGCGAAGCGGAGCGTCCGGTGAAGCGGCCAGCGCTGCAGCAGCCCGTAGAGACAGCCGGCGTGGAAGCAGTCCCCGGCGCTGGTGGTGTCGACCACCGGCGCCGGGACGGCCGGCACGTGGAGGAGGCGGCCGGCGCGGCAGGCCAGGGCGCCGCCCGCCCCGAGCGTCGTGACGGCGAGGCGCGGACCGCAGAAGACCAGCCGGCGCAGCGCGGTACCGAGCTCGGCCGCTCCGGTCGCGCGTTGCGCGAATCCGGTGGGCACGATGGCCACGTCGGCCAGCGCCAGCAACTCCCCCGTGTGCGGTCCGGGCTCGTCCACATCGAGCATTACCAGCGCGTTGGCGGCGCGCGCCAAGGCGGCGGCGCGCAGTGCCGTTTCGGCGTCGTCGGCGTCGAGCAGCACGGCGCGCGTCGCCTCGAACGGGCGTGGGTCGAGCTCGTCCGCACGCAGCGCGAGACCGGCCGGGCGCCGCCACGCGATGGCGCGCTCGCCGGTCAGCGCATCGACGAGGATGATCGATGTCTGGCTGGCTGCGCCGCGGCGCGGGCGGCTGAAGGTCACGTCGACGCCGGCGTCGGTGAGCGAAGCGCGCTGCAGCTCGCCGCCCGCGTCGTCGGCGAAGGCGCCGAGGTACGCCGTGCGCATCCCCCAGCGCTGCAGCGCCACCAGCGCCGTCGGTACCTGTCCGCCCGGCAGCTGCTCATAGGCGCGCAGCTCGACCTTGCGGTCGCCGATGAGCGGGTGGGGCAACACACATACGTGATCGAGCGTGTTGGCGCCGACGCCGACGATATCGAACGCGCGGCGCCGGCGCGCGCCGCCGGGCACGGCCGCCGGCACGCGTTACCCCCGCTCGTCGGCTCGGCCGGCGTCCGCATCGATGATGCCGGCGACCGGAACGCCGATGAACGGGCGGGTCGGGTCGGTGGTGTGCACGCGCACCACGGCTTGGAACGGCCCTGTAGGTGCGGCGGGCGCCGTGCCGATGACCAGAATGCGGCCGCCAGCAGGGCCGTCCCCTATGCGGACCGTGAGCTGCGGGGCGTCGGTGCTGGCGCCGACGAAGCGCAGGGCGTCGCTGCCCGCGCGGAGCGCCACCTGCTGCGCCGCGCCGACGCCCGGCGCCACGATCCCCAGGTAGACGCGCGCCGGCTCCGCGGCGGCGGTGACCGCGACCGTTCCGGTCAGCGCGAGCACGACCGCCGGAGCTTCGGGATCGTTGCTGTAGACGGTGACGGTGTACCGCTGCGGTCCGGCGTTCGCGTCGGTTGCACAGCGCGCCTGCACCAAGCCGCTGCCGCCGGGCGGCACATCGCGCGGGCCGACCAGCGCCGCCGAGCAGTCACAGCCGGTGCGCAGCTCCATGACCGTCAATGGCGCGCCGCCAGCGTTCCGAAACGGAAACGCGTGCTCGATCGGCGCGCCTTGTGGCACGCGCCCGAAATCCTGCGTCACTTGCGCGAGCGCCAGGCGCGGCGGCGGGGCCGAGGGCGGGCTGGCGGTCTGACAGGCCGAAAAGAGGAGGGCCAGCGCGGCGCGGCGGAGTGGCGGGAGGCGGTGCGGGATGCGGTTCAGGGCAGCACCGCGATCGCGCGCACGGGTCCGCCGGAGCCGCCGGCGATGGGCATCGGCAGCGCGATGAGCGTGGCGCCTTTGGGCGGCAGCCGGTCGAGGTTCGCGAGATTCTCGAACGCCGGCTTATCGGCGCCGTTGATCACCCGGTGCACGATGAAATCCTGCGAGGGGCCGTGGTCGATGCTCGGGGTGTCGACGCCGATGGCGTTGATCTCGCGCTCGTTGACCAGAAACTCGGCCGCGTCGCGCCCGAAGCCGGGAAAGTGCAGGTTGGCGGTGTCCCCCGGCACGGCGCTGCCGAGGTAGCGCGCGGCATCCGGCCAACGCGTTCCCCAGCCGCTGTACATCACCACGATGGCGCCCGGGGGGATGCGGCCGTGCGCTGCCTCCCAGGCGGTGAGATCGGCCCGGGTCACGCGGTAGTCGCGGTCGCGCTCCGCCTGCGCCCGCACGTCGACCAGCACCAGCGGACCGATCCCCTCCGTGACCGGCACGCGGTCGGCGGTGCGCTGGCCTTCGGCGAAGTGGGACGGCGCGTCCATGTGCGTGCCGCCGTGCTCGGCGGCGCAGAAATTGTTGGCTTCGTACCAATAATGGCCGGGCGTGTCGCCGTGATGGACGACCTCGAGCGTGAAGCGCTTGGCGTTCGGCCAGTAGACCGTCTGCGGGCCGAACGGGTAGGTCAGATCGACGACCTTGCTCGTATCGATCTCGACGGCCGCAAGGGCCGTGGCGCACAGCGCGCCGATCACCGCCGCGACCGCCGCTCGTCTCATGCCTGCGTTGTAGCGTGCCGGCTGGGGCGGCGCTACTTCCGCCGGCCCGCGCGCCGGCGCTCCGCGCGCGTGGCGGTGCTCGTGCTGGTGCGGATCGTCGCGACCTGCGCCGGGGGGGCGAGCACCCTGCTCGGCAACAGCTGGCGCAGATGGATGCCGGCCCAAATCGCGAACGGGAAAAGCTGGGTGTCCCAACTCTGCACGAACGCGTCGAAGAACTGATAGATGCTCCGCGCCAGGGGGTGAAAGGCGTCGCGGAAGGTCGCCGCATAGAACGACTTGATCGACACGACGACGTCGAACACCTGCAGCACCAGCGCAATCGCCAGCGCCAGCGCGAGCCGGCGCGCTTTGCTGCCCCAGGTGGGCGCCGGGGTCGCCAACATGAGCGGGATCAGCAGCACGAGGTTCGCCATCACCCACTCGGCGGGAATGCCCTGCGGCGGGATCCGCACGACCTCGGGATGAGCCCGGAGCCACTCGAGGATCGGCTGACCGGGTGGGGGCGGCACGAGGAGGAATAGCTTGGTCTGGACGTAGAAGATCGCGGTGGGGCTCCGCGTGGGGTCGATGAACAGCGCGGTCGGGTGCCGCCACACCGGATCGGTCGAAAACTCGGCCAGCCACACGCCGACGCGGGCGGCGCGCAGCAGGACTTGCGCGTACGCGGGGGCTACGGGTTTCCAGGCGAGGTAGGTGACGATCAGGAAGGCGACCAGCAGCAGCAGAAAGCGGAGGGGCTTAATGGGCAGGCGCATCTGCGTACCGCGTCGCCCAGTAGAGCCACAGCGCGACGGCCACGCAGACCACCAGCGCCTGGGCCACGTAGACGTGCGTATCGTGGAAGATCTCCCGGAAGAACAATCCGATCAGGAACAGCGCGCACACCCGGACGATGTTGACCAGCTGGATGAGCCCGATGCCGATGACCGCGCCGATGCCGCGCGCGCGCCAGCTGGTCGGATACGCGAACACCGCCGCGAGGTAGATGCTGGTCGGCACCGCGCCGGAGCAGGCGGGCGCCACGTCGACCTCGAACGCGCCGGACCCCATGATCGTCCCCTGGCGGTGCAGCGGGAAGCCGCCGATGAATGAGAGCACCTGCAACACGCCGTAGCTCATCCATGCCGAGAGCTGCGCCAGGCCGGCGCCGATGTCGAGCACCTTGAGGATCGGCGACCAGGTCAGCACGAAGAAGAACGCGATGATCAGGAACAGAAAGGTCCCGATCACGCGCATGCCCATCCACGCCGACATGTGCAAAGTGGCTACCCGCGCCGCCCGGGCAGAGTCAAGTTGCTGGCTGCGAGCCGCGAGCGCGGGTGGGGCCCCTCCCCCGGCCAGGTGAAGGCGCTATACACGGGGCGTGCGGCCGCGCGACTTGCTCGCCCTTGAGTTTCCCCGGGTTTGCGCGCGCATCGCCGACTTCGCGGTGTCGAGCGCGGGCCAGGCGCGCTGCCGGGCCCTCACCCCCACCGCCGACCGCGCGGAAGCGGACGCGGCGCTCGAGCGCGCCTGGCAGCTCTTCCGCCTGCTCGAGCAGTACGGGGACCCGCCGCTGCCGCCATTCGCGGACGTGCGCGCGCACCTGCGCAGCGCCGCACACGAGGGGTTCGCGCTCGAGGGCAAGGCGCTGGTCGAGGTCCGCTCGACGTTGTCGGCGATACGGACCACCGGCGCCTTCTTTCGCCGCCACGTCGAGAGCGCGCCCGCGCTCCACGAGCTGCCGCCGCGGCTGGTGGGGTTCGCGCAGCTCGAGAACGCGCTCGCGCGCGCGCTCGACGAAGACGGCAACGTGCTCGACGCGGCGAGCGACGCGCTGGCGCGCGTGCGCGCGAGTATCCGCCGCCTGCGCGATTCGCTGACCCGGAAGCTCGAAGAGTTGATCGCGCGGCGGTCGATGGCCGACATCGTCGCCGACACCTACGTCACGCTGCGCAACAATCGCTTCGTCATTCCCGTGCGCACCGCCGCCGCCGGCCAGATGCCCGGCGTGGTCCAGGATCGCTCCGCCTCGGGCGAGACGCTCTTCCTCGAGCCGCTGTTCGCGGTCGAGCTCAACAACGAGCTGCTGCTCGCGGTGCGCGAAGAGGAGCAGATCGTGCGCCGCATCCTGACCGACCTGACGGCGATGGTGGGTGCGGAACACGCCGCGATCACGGCCGCGGTCGATGCGTTGATCGAGGTCGACTGCCTGGTCGCTGCGGCGCGCTTCGCGCGCGCCTACGACTGCACGCGCCCGCGCTTCAGCGAGCTCACCATCGAGCTGCGCGCAGCGCGCCATCCCGCGCTGCTGTTCACCGGCCGGCCGGTGACGCCGATCGACGTGCTGCTGCCGGCTGATCGCCGCGTGCTGGTGGTCACCGGCCCGAATACCGGCGGAAAGACCGTGGCGCTGAAGACGCTCGGCCTGTCGGCGTTGATGGCGCAGAGCGGTTTGCTCATCCCGGCGGCGGAGGGCGCGCGGTTGCCCTGCTTCAGCGCGGTATACGCCGACGTCGGCGACGAGCAGAACATCGAGCGCAACCTGTCCACCTTCTCCGCGCACGTGGCGAACCTCTGTGAGATCGCGGCGGCCGGCGTGCGCGGCGCGCTCGTGCTGCTCGACGAGCCGGGCGTGGGCACCGATCCGGAGGAGGGCGCCGCGCTCGCCATTGGCCTGCTGCGCTGGTTCGAGGCCGCCGGCGCGCACCTCGCGGTCACGACGCACTACACGCCGCTCAAGCTCCTGGCGCTCGACGATCCGGGCTGCGCGGTGGCGGCGGTGGACGTCGACCCCGACGCGTTCAAGCCCCGCTACCGGTTGGTCTACGATTCGATCGGCCGCAGCCTGGCGCTCCCGATCGCGCGGCAACTCGGGCTGCCGGACGCGGTGCTCGCCACCGCGGCCGCAGTGCAGCCGGAGCACGCGCGCGTGTTGAACGCCGCGCTCGAGCGGCTCGAGCGCAGCCGTGCGGCGCTCGAGGGCCGGCTCGCCGAAGCCGAGGCCCGGGCCGCCGAGCTGACCGCCAGCGCCGCCGCGGCGGCGCGCCTGGAATCCGAGCTGCGCGAGCGGCGCCGGAGCGCGTGGCAGGACGCCCTGCGCGAGGCGCGCGCTTTCGTGCGCCAGCTCAAAGCCGAGGGGCGCGCGCAACTCGAGGGGTTGCGCGAGGCCGCCGCCGCGCGCGCCGCGCTCGAGCGCTTTGCGCGTGAGCAAGAGGCGGCGATCGCGGCGCGCGCAGCGGACGATGCCGCGCCGGCGCCACTGCCCGACCGCGAGCCCCCGGCCGCGCGCGCGCAAATCGGCGACCTCGTCGAGGTCGCCGAGCGCGGCATTCAGGGTGAGTTGCTCGCCGTCGAGGGCGCGCGTGCGTGGATCCAGCGCGGCGCGCTGCGCTTCGAGGTGCCCACCGCGCAACTGCGGCGGGTGGCAGCGGGAGCGCCCGTGCCGGCCACTGTCGTAGTGGCGCCGGCCACCGCCGAGGTGCCCGGCCGCGGCGAGCTGAGCGTGATCGGCCTGCGCGCGCGCGAGGCGCTCGAGCGCTTGGAGCGGTTCCTCGACCACGCGGTGCGCGACGGGCAGGACTCCGTGCGCATCGTGCACGGCGTCGGCAGCGGCGCGCTCCGGCGCGCGATCCAGGACTATCTCGCGACCTCGCCCTACTGCGCGGCGTTCCGCGGCGGCGAGCCCGGCGAGGGCGGCGCCGGCGTCACGGTGGCGACGCTCAGCAGCTGAGCGTCCGCGCTCGCGCGTGCGTCGACACGCGCCGGTATAGGTGGGGCGCGAACATGTCACTCACGCGCTGCGCTGGAGGGCGCGCTCGCCCGCCCGGCCGCCACAGGCCCGGCGGCTACAGCGCAGGTGCGGGGTCCGGCACGCGCATTGGGATTCCGGCGGCCGCATAGGCCCGTACGCACTCGGAGCCGGCGTTGACGCGCTCCGTGCGACGTGATCCAACCCACGGAGCCAGGAGGACTCATGGCCGCGGGAGCGCAAGATCTCATCGCACGTCTGGTGAAGAACCTCGAATCATCGGCCCGGCAGCTGCGCGAAGATGTTCGCCAACGCGGCGCAAGCGCACCGAACCTGCAGAACGTCGCCGAGCAGTTGCGCCAGAGCGGCGTCGACATCGCGCGCCAGGTCGAAAAGTACGTCCACGATCTGCGCCTCAGCTTGGAGAAGGGCGCCCGCACGGAGCGCCCGCGGACCGCGAAACGCGCCTCGACCAAACGCGGCGGGGTGAAGGCGAAGAGCGCGAACGCCAAACGGCGCCGGACCAGCGCCGGCGCGCGGTGACGCGCCGCGGGCACGCGCGCCTCGCGGCGCCCGCCGCACGACTTGTGTTCGGCCGCGCTGGGGTTCAACCTGCCCGGCCATGAAGCGCGACATCTTCGGCCCGGAGCACGGGCTGTTCCGCGAGCAGTTCCGCAAGTTCGCGGACCGAGAGGTCGCCCCGCACGTGCGGGAATGGAACGCGCGCGGCATGAGCGATCGCGAGACCTGGCGGCGCCTCGGCCAGGCCGGTTTCCTCGGCGGAAGCCAACCGGTCGAGTACGGCGGCGCGGGCGGGGATTTCCTGTTCGACGTGATCGTCATGGAGGAGCTCGCCGACCTGCGCGCGCACGCGCTCCACGTCTCGCTCCACACCGGCATCTGCATGCCCTACCTGCGCGCGTACGGCAGCCCCGCGCAGAAAGCGCGCTACCTGTCGGGCGCGATCGCCGGCGAGATCCTGCTCGGCATCGCCATGACCGAGCCGGGCACCGGGTCCGACCTCGCAAACGTCCAGACGCGCGCCGAGCGCGACGGCGACCACTACGTGCTGAACGGGGCCAAGACGTTCATCTCCAACGGCCAGATCGGTGACCTGTTCATCGTCGTGTGCAAGACCGACCCAGCGGCGCAGCCGCCGCATGCCGGCATCAGCCTGCTTCTGGTGGAGGCGGGTACGCCCGGATTCGCGAAGGGGCGCAAGCTCGACAAGCTCGGCCTGCGCGGCCAGGACACCAGTGAGCTGGCGTTCGACGACTGCCGCGTGCCGGTGGGCAACCTGCTCGGGCGCGAGGGCGAGGGCTTCAAGATGCTCATGCAGAGCCTGCCGCAAGAGCGCTTGTGCATCGCCGTGTCGTCACTCGCCTCGTGCCGTCGCGCGCTGGCGGACACCGTGGCGTACGTGAAGGAGCGGCGCGCGTTCGGCCAACCGATCGCCGCGTTCCAGAACACGCAATTCACGCTGGCGGAGCTCGCCACGGAGGTCGAGGTCGGGCAGGCGTTCGTCGACAAGGTGGCGGCCGCGCACGTGCGCGGCGAGGAGGCGACGGTCGAGGCGAGCATGGCCAAGTGGTGGACCACCGACTTGCAAAAGCGCCTGACCGGCGAATGCCTCCAGCTGCACGGCGGCTATGGCTTCATGCTCGAGTATCCTATCGCGACGGATTACGCGGACGCCGCGGTGCAGCCGATCTACGCCGGCACGAACGAGATCATGAAAGTGATCATCGCCCGGCGCATGGGCCTCGGTTGAGCGCGTAGCTCCCGCTCGCCGCGCAGCGCCGCGCGCGTGGCAGCACCGCAACTCGGCGAGCGAAACGCGTTGCCAACGGCGCGCGGGTTGTAGTAGCAGGCCGCTCATGAAGCTGAGCGACTTCGTCACCGCGGAGCAGCTCGCCGCGCTCCACCGTCCGACCGCTCTCGCGGAAGGCCTGCCGGCGAGTGTCTATACGGAGGAGTTCTACCGGCTAGAGAACGAGACGCTGTTCGCCAAGACCTGGTCGGCGGTGGCCGTGAACGGTGACATCCCCGAGCCCGGCGACGTGCTGCCGGTCATGCTGGCGGAATGGCCGCTCCTCCTCGTGCGCGACCGCGACCGGCAGGTGAAGGCGTTTCTGAACATCTGCCGGCATCGGAAAATGCGGGTGGTCACCGCGCCTGGCAAGGGCATGCGGACGCTCAACTGCCCCTGGCACTGCTGGACGTACGGCCTCGACGGCAGGTTGCTCTCGACGCCGAACATCGCCGGCCTGCACGCGCACGAGGACGCGCGGATCGACCGCGAGAGCCTCGGCCTCAAGCCGGTGCGGGTGGCGCTCTGGAACGACCTCATCCTGGTGAACGTCAGCGGCGACGCGCCGCCGTTCGAAGAGCACCGCAAGTCGATCGATGACCTGCTCCGCGACTACGACCTGAACGGGCTCAACTACGGCGGCAAACACGAGGGCCGTTACGAGGGCAACTGGAAGGTCGCGGTCGAAGGCGGCATGGAGGAGTACCACCTCCCGTGGGGCCACCCGCAGACGATGGTCGGCGTCGTCGACGCTCACGATGAGCAAATGATGCACGACACCGTGTTCACGAACACGTACTACGTGCCGAAGTTCAAGTCGGACGGGCAACACGTCCAGCAGTTCGCGCCGGTGAACCTGCCGAGCCTTCGCCAGCGCTGGACGGACGGGCGGCTTTCGCCCGACTCGCTCTACATCATCAACATTTTCCCGACCGTCATCGTCGGTGTGAACGCCGATCACGTGCTGTACGCGTTGTTCATGCCGGATGGCCCGAAACACTCGCGCATCGTCTTCCACTATTACTTTCATCCCGCCTCGGCCGCGCCCGAGCACGCGGCAAAACGCCAGGCGACCGTCGACGCCTGGGGGGACATCATGCCGCAGGATGAGGAGTACGTGCGCTACGTCCAACTGAACATGCATCCCGCCGAAGCGGCGGGCGTGCGCGGCCGCTTCTCCGAGTTCTGGGAAGGCGCGGTGCACCATTTTCAGAAGATGGTAGTCGAGACCGTGCGCCGCGCTGAAGCCGGCGAGCCGATTTCCCGCTGATCGGATAGCCACGGCGCCTCCGAGTATAGCCGCGGCACCTGTGGCCGTACCGCATCGCGCAGCGATGCCCCGGGGCGGGGTGCGGCAGGCGCCCACGTCGTAGCGCCCGCAGCACATTCGCCCCCGCCGACCCTGCCGGCTACACCCCTCCGCCGCGCCACCGCGCGGAATAGCGTGCGTCGAATCAGCTCACCGCTTCGAACAGCCCCGCGGCGCCCATGCCGCCGCCGATGCACATCGTGACGATGCCGTAGCGCTTCCGCTGCCGGCGCAGTTCGAGCAGCACGGTGCCGGTCATGCGCGATCCGGTCATGCCGTATGGATGGCCAATGGAGATCGAGCCGCCGTTCGGATTGAGCTTCGCCGGGTCGATGCCGAGCCGGTCGCGGCAATACACGGCTTGCGAGGCGAACGCCTCGTTGAGCTCGAGGATGTCGATGTCGTCGAGCGCGAGGCCAGTGCGCTGCAGCAGCCGCGGCACCGCGAACACCGGCCCGATGCCCATCTCGTCGGGCTCGCAAGCGGCAATGGCGAAGCCGCGAAACAGGCCGAGCGGTTGGATCCCGAGCGCGCGGGCGCGGTCCGCCGACATGATCAAGCAGACCGAAGCGCCGTCGGAGAACTGCGAGGAGTTCCCGGCGGTGACGCTGCCGCCCTCCTTGAATGCCGGGGGCAGCTTGGCGAGCGCTTCCAGCGTGGTGTCCGGGCGGTTGCACTCGTCGCGATCGACGGTGACGGTCTTGCGCGACTTGGCGCCGGTCGTCTTGTCGGTCACTTCCATCTCGACCGTGAGTGGCAGAATCTCATCCTGAAATTTGCCCGCCGCCTGCGCGGCGGCCGTGCGCTGCTGCGACAGCAGCGCGAATTCGTCCTGCGCCTGCCGGCTCACCTTGTAGCGTTCGGCCACGACTTCGGCCGTCTGGCCCATCGGCATGTAGATGTCGCGCTTGTGCTCGAGCAGCCACGGATTGAACAAGTTGGTCTTGTTGAATTCCTGGAGCATCGTGATCGACTCGATGCCGCCGCCGATCACGGCGTCCGCGCCTTCGTTCTCGACCATGTGCGCCGCCGTCGCGATCGCCTGCAGACCCGAAGAGCAGAACCGGCTGACCGTCTGCCCGGCGGTGGTCACCGGCAGGCCGGCCATCAGCGCGACGTTGCGCGCCACGTTGAAGCCCTGCGGCCCCTCCGGGAAGCCCGTGCCGATCACCACGTCTTCGATCTCGCTCGGGTCGAGCTGCGGCGTCTTGCGCAGCACCGCCTCGATGCAGCGCGCCGCCATGTCATCAGGCCGCGTCAGGTTGAACGACCCGCGGAAGGACTTGGCCAACCCCGTGCGCGCCGTGGCCACGATCACTGCTTCGCGTCTGGTACGCATGCTCTTTGCCTCCGGTCGGCCAGACATCGCAGGTCGGCTGTGCCGGGGCAAGGTGCGTTTGTTCGACGCGAAGGCGCGAAGACGCTAAGTCGGGAAACGCCTTCGCGGCTCCGCGTCTGTGCGTTGAACGTGGGTGGGGCTTTCGAGCTCGCTCTGCCAGGTGCCATCCAGTGCGGCGAGCGCCCCGATGGCGGCGGCCTGTGCGGATACCGCGCGCCGGACGTTCTCGCGGCCCTGGTCGGCGAGCGCACCGAGGGCCTGGCGCGCGCGCAAGATGACCTCGCCGAGCAGTCGGCCGGCCCGCCACCCGAGCCCCCGCCGCACCGCGAATCGCACCGCGAACAGGTACGCCGCGGCGACCACGGCAGCGCCGAGCAGGAAATCGACGCCGGCGTATTCTCCAGAGAGCAGGCCGCGGCCGACCTTCCAGAGCACCCAGCCGAGCAGCGCGTACACGGGCAGATCGAGTAGCCATCGCACGTACCGCAGCGCACTCCGCTCGGCGGCCGCCGGCAAGTCGCGGCTCAGCAGCCGCGCCCACGCGTCCTCGACCGCCGCGCCGGCGGCTGCCCGTGCGGCATCGACGCTCGGCAGCGCGAGCGCATCCGGAGCGCCGGTCAAGCGCGCGGCGCGCAGCCGCGCCGGCGACAGCGCTTCGCTGAACCAGGCCTCAAACTCCGGAGTCGCGGGCATGAGCGCAGCGGCGTTGCCGAGCCGTTGCTCGCGCAGCACGCGCTGCACCTGGTCGGCGGCGAGCGCGCCAGCGGCCGTGCCCGCGGCGAGCAGCGGGTGCCGCGTCGCTATTGCCGCGCCGGCGCCGAGGCCCACCGCCGACAGCCCGCCGGTGCGCAGCGCCCAGCCGCCCGGCCCATCCCAGCGCCGCGCGGCTTCGCCCCAGAGCAGCTCGCGGAGGTCCGCGCGGCGCAGCGCCAACCGCTCCGCCACCTCCGCGGCGATGCGTTCACCGAGCCGATCGAAACCCGCCGCGGCATCGAGCGGCAGCGCCGCGAGATCCTCGGCGGTGGCCGCGCGGACTTCCCCGAACAGCCCGGCCAGGCGCGCCGCGGTGCCGAGCGCGTTCAGCCTGCGCACCGCCATCACGGTCCCATCGCGCGCGAGATCCGACACGGCCCGGCAGAACTCGGCCCAGCCCTCCGCGTTCGGCTGCGCTTGTGCCGCGCGCGCGCTGAGGGCGATCACCGGCGCGGCTGCGGCGCCCCAGCGCGCCGCGGCGAGCTCGCGAACCTGCATCAGCAGCGCCCGGCGTGCGTCCGCCGTCAGCTCGTCGGCGCGATTCAGCACGAACAGCAGCTGGCGCCGGCCGGCGAACTCGTCGACGAAGGCGATCGATTCCGCCTCGAGCACGGACTGGTGGTGCAGCACGACGACGAGCACGTCGCTGCGCTCCGCCAGCGTGGACACCATGGCCCGGTGCTGCTCATCGATGCTGTTCGTGTCCGGTGCGTCGATGAGCACCTGTGCGGTCCACGCGCCGTCGCCGGGCGCGTAGCGCACGACGTGGGGCGCGCTCTGCGCGTCACCCGCCTCCGGGCGCTCGGCGCTCGTCAGCTCACCGAGGTCTGCGTCGTGCGGCGCGTAGATCACCGCCCGGCGCGTGGTCGGGCGATCGATGCCCTCGATCGCGACCGCGCGCCCCGCGAGGGCGTTCAGCAACGTCGACTTGCCGGCTCCGGTGGCGCCGACCAGCGTGATCACCGGCGCGCGTTGTACGCGCAGCAGCTGGCGATCGAGGTCGTCGAGCAAGCGATCGATCTCCGGGCGCCGCTCCTGGACAGCCCGCAGGCCCGCGACACGGGCCAAGTTGTCGCGCAGCTGTGCGCGCAGCCGGTCGAGCACGCGCTGCAGATCACCCGCGTGCATGCTCAGATCCCAGGCGCGCGCGGTGGCGCCATCGTCCCCCACCGCGTTCAACCACACCGCACCTCGCGCCGCTCGCCGGTCCGGGCGGAGGAGCGCGCCAGCGCCTCGCGGAGCTCGCGGAGGCGCATGGCGACGGCGGTGTTCTGCTCCACCGCTTCGCGTGCGCGCGCCGCGGCGGCGGGCAGCGCGGCGTCGACCAGCGCGCCGGCCAACTGGCGCCCGCGCAGCTCGATCCAGCGCCGGCGCGCATCGGCCATAACGCCGCGGCCGAGCACGTGCGCGTACTTCTCGAACAGGAACGTGCCGAGCGCACCGCCACCCACCGCCGCCAGATCGGAGCCGATCCCGCCGGTGCTGACGATCACGGCGGCCGCTAGTGCAATCGGCATCAGTGTGGCGAGGTCGGCAGCGGCTTGGATGTCGAGGTCGAACCCGCGGTCGTCGATCGCCTTCTCGACGAGCAGCGCGCACGCGGTCTGGAACTCGGCGATCTCCGCGGAGTTCATGCTCAGCGCCGCGGCGGCGGCGCCGCCGGCCGCATTCCGGCGCGCGTCGGCCAGGTCGCGGTCGAGGAGCTCCCGCAACAGCGGTCCAGCCGCCTGCCGCGCCGGATGGCGCGCTTCGCGGCCGAGATCGCGCGCCAACTCTTCCCAGAAAGGCGGCCACGCGCTTGCGAGCACGGCGCGCTCGATTGCGACCAGGTCCACCGCGGACGTGTCGCCGCCCGATTGGCGCAGGCCGCGCAGGCGCGCCGGCACGCTTTCGAGTGCGAGCCGCACGTGGCGCAGCGTAGTGCGCCAGCCGCGGCTCAGCGGGTTGCTGCGGCGATCGAGCACGGTCCGGAACGCGTCGATGAACGGCTGCGCCGGCATGGCTGCCGCCGCGATGCGGGTGCCGGCGTGGATGGCGCGCGCCTGCGCGGCCTGCAATACCGCGGCCGCGCGCAGGGCGTCCGCGGCGGTCGCACTGGCGACGTCGCGGAGCGCATCGTCCAAGCGCGCAAGCGCGGCGGTGAACGCATCGGCTTTGATGCGCGCGACGGCGGCGGGATCGAAGAGCAGCTCGCGCAGCCCATCGGCGCGCGCGCCATCCTGCAGCGGTATCGGATCGAGCGGCGCCTCGCCGCGCTGCACCGCGAGGCTGTGCGGCGCCCAGAAGCTCGCCAGCGGAGGAGTGCCGACGTCGGCGGCGAGCTTCGCGGCGTGCGCCCGCGCCACCGCGGCGTCACTGCCCTCGTTGTAGACCAGCATCCACGGCCGGCCGTGCTGCAGCCAGCGCTCGAGAAAAGAGACGACGGCGCGGTTTTGGTACGAGTGCTTCGTCACCACCGCGATCACCAGATCGGCGACGGCGAGGAGCGACTCGCTCGCCACGCGGTTGTCATTCAGGATGCTGTCGAAATCCGGTGTGTCGATGAGCAGCAACCCGGGCGGCACCGCCGCTTCCTCCGCGATCAGCAGCTCGGCGGGGTCCTCGGCGGGCGTGAGCGGCGAATCTCCGCCCTCCCTCGCGAACGGGCGCAGCCGGAAGCGGGCCAGGGTCGGCTCGGCGCGCAGCTGGGATAGTATGGCGGGCCCCGCCGCGCCCACTAGCCGCCGGGTCGCGCCGCCGGCCGGCACCGAAGGGCTGAGCTCGCGCCCGATCAGCGCGTTGAACAGCGCAGACTTGCCTGCGTTGTTCGGTCCGACGATG
The DNA here is from genome assembly GCA_050176585.1 of Binatia bacterium. Lineage (GTDB taxonomy): Bacteria > Desulfobacterota > Binatia > HRBIN30 > CADEER01 > CAYYWP01. The sequence goes on along the minus strand of JBFXHX010000008.1, from coordinate 98,866 downwards.
CCGGCGATCAGGGAGGCATCGCCGCCCGCCGAGCGCGGCAGCAGGTCGCGTTCGAGCAGGTCCAGCGCCTCGGCGGTGGCGGGCGGCGCATCCTCGAGGCGGCGCAAGGTGTCCCGCGCATGCCGCAGCGTCGCGGAAAGAGTGGCGGAGGTCACGCCGAGACAGGAAACCACACCCCGCGGGCGGAGAACACCCCGCGCCTGTTGCCTCCGGAGCACTCCACCATGGCCGCAGCGCTTGCGCACCCGCCCCGGGGGGGGACGTGTTTATCTGCGGCGGTGCGTCGTCTATTGGATGCGCGACATGTCCAACCGCGAAGTCGAAGAGGGGGGTGAGCTCCGCCTGGATTTCCAGAAGCTGCTGAAGGCGACGACGGCGTGTCCGGACATCCTGCCGGTGGCCGTGCAGCACGCCGACACCGGCGAGGTCATCCTGGTCGCCTACGTCAACGAGCGGGCGTTGCGCACCGCAATCGCGGAGCGCGCGGCGGTCTTCTGGAGCACGTCGCGCAACGAGCTGTGGGAGAAGGGCAAGACCTCGGGCGAGACGTTCGAGCTGCTCGAGGTACGCGTCAACTGCGAGCAGAACTCGCTCGTCTACATCGTCCGCCCGCGGCGCGGCGGCATCTGCCACACCAAAAACCGCGCCGCGCAGCCGCGGAACTGCTACTACCGCCGCCTGAATCTCGAAACCGGCGAGCTCGAGAACCTCGATCCGTAAAGCAGCCGCCGGGAGAGAGCACGTGCGGCGGCGCCACCGCAGAACCAGACGGACGCGCGGCGCGAGCGCCGCGGCGGCGGCGCTGCGGGATGCAGCGCCGCGCATGGCGCCGCGGCGCGCGCACCGCGACGTGGGTTGAAGCGATGCGCGCCCTGATCTGGGACGGAGCGGCGCTGCGCGTCATCGAGCGCGACCCTCCGCGAGCCGACGCCGACACCGCGGTGGTGCGCGTGCACCTGGCGGGCGTGTGCAACACCGATATCGAGATCACCAAGGGCTACATGGGCTTTCGCGGCGTGCTCGGGCACGAGTTCGTCGGCGTAGTCGAAGACGGTCCGCCGGCGTGGCGCGGCCGCCGCGTCGCCGGCGAGATCAACTTCGCCTGCGGCCGCTGCGCGACGTGTGATCGCGGGCTGCGCCGCCACTGCCCGCAGCGCCGCGTGATGGGCATCCAGGGTGCCGATGGGGCGTTCGCCGAATACGTCGCGGTGCCGCTGGCCAACCTGCACGCGGTTCCCGACGCGATCTCGGACGAGCGGGCGGTGTTCTGCGAGCCGCTCGCGGCGGCGTGCGAAGTGCTCGAACAGGTGCGTGTCGAGCCGCGCATGACGGCGCTGGTGCTCGGTGACGGCAAGCTCGGCCTGCTCGTCGCCCAGGTGCTGGCGGCGGCCGGTGCGCGCGTGCTCGCCGTCGGCAAACACGACGACAAGCTGGCAATTCTCGGGCGGCGCGGCATCGCGACGGCGCACCTGGACACGTGGGATCGCGCCGCGGCCGATCTGGTGATCGAGGCCACGGGGACCGCCGCCGGGTTCGCGCTGGCCGCTGCCGCGACACGGCCGCGCAGCACGCTGGTGCTGAAGAGCACGGTCGCGCGCGGCGAGCCGCTCAACCTCGCGCCGCTGGTGATCAACGAGATTACCGTGATCGGCTCGCGTTGCGGTCCGTTCGAGCCCGCGTTGCGCGCGCTGGCGGCGGATGCCATAGACGTCCGCCCGCTGATCACCGCGCGCGAGCCGCTGGCGGAAGGCGGTGCGGCGTTCGCATTGGCCGCACGTCCGCACGCGCTGAAGGTCCTGATTGAACCCTAGCGACGCGAGCCCGAGCCATTCGCGATTGACAAGAACGATCTATTCTCGCATGAACCGCCCGGTGATTCGAAGGGGGCCGAGCGGCCGCCGCGAAATAGGGGGTCGATGAAAACCCGCTGGGCACTGGGTCGAGCCGACCGCATCGGGGCGGTGTTGCTGTTGGCGATGCTCGCGGCTTGCAAGGAGGCTCCGCCGCCGGCGCCCCCGCCGCCCGAAGTGCTGGTGCACGCGGTCGAGCAGCGCGATGTCCCGGTCCACCAGGAGTGGATCGGCACGATCACGGGGTTCATCAACGCCACCATTCGCCCGCAGGTGAAGGGCTACGTGCTGACCAAGAATTACAAGGAAGGCGATGTGGTCGAGCCCGGGGACCTGTTGTTCCAGATCGACCCGCGCGAGTTTCGAGCCGCGCTCGACCAGGCGCTCGGCGACCTGGCGCAAGCGGAGGCGGCGCTCGGCAAGACGCAGCTCGACGTGGCGCGCTACGGCCCACTGGCGAAGCAGGGCGCGGTGAGTCAGCAGGAGCTGGACAATGCCGTGCAGGCGAACCAGGCGAACAAGGCCGCGGTGGACGCGGCGCGCGCGGCGGTCGAGCAGGCGCGCCTGAACCTCGAGTGGACGAAGGTGACCTCCCCGATCAAGGGTGTGGCGGGCATCGCCGTGGCGCAGATCGGCAATCTGGTCGACGCGGCGACGGAGCTGACCACGGTGTCGCAGCTGGACCCGATCAAGGTCGTCTTCCCGGTCAGCGAACAGGGGTATCTGCGCTACGCGCGCGCGCAGGCCAGCGACCAGCCGGGGAGCGCCACCCAAAAGGGCGCGCTCGAGCTCATCCTGGCCGACGGCACCGTGTTCCCGCAGCGCGGTACCGTCTCGGTCATCGGTCGTGAGGTCGATCCGCGCACGGGCACCCTGACGGTCGAGGGACTGTTCGACAATCCCGGCAACATTCTGCGCCCAGGCGGCTATGCCAAGGTGCGCGCAGTCGTCGACAACCTTCCCAACGCCATCGTCGTTCCGCAGGCGGCCGTGCAGGACTTGCAGGGCACGATGCAGGTAGCCGTAGTCAATCCGCAGAATACGGTCGAGATCCGCAACGTGACCACCGGTCCGCGCATCGACGGCGACTGGGTCATCCGCAACGGGCTCCAGCCCGGCGAGCGCGTGATCGTCGAGGGTCTCCAGAAGGTGCGCAGCGGCATGACGGTCTCCCCGAAGCCGTACATCGGCCCGACTGCGGTCCCGAAGGCGACACCGGCGCCGTTCTGAACAGGGCGCGCGCACCGTCGCATGTCGAGATTCTTCATCAACCGCCCGATCGTGGCGATGGTCATCGCGATCATCACCGTGATCATCGGGATCGTCGCCCTGGTGCAGTTGCCGGTCGCGCAGTTTCCCAACATCGCGCCGCCGGAGATCCAGCTCTCGGCGACCTACGTCGGCGCCGACGCCGTGACGGTCGAGCAGTCCGTGGCTACGCCCATCGAGCAGCAGATGCAGGGCGTGGACAACATGATCTACATGTACTCGACCAACGCCAGCAACGGTCAGATGACGCTGAAGGTGGACTTCGACGTCGCCACTGACCCGAACACCGACCAGATCCTCGTGCAGATGCGCTACTCGCAGGCCGAGTCGCAGCTCCCGGTCGACGTGCGCAACTACGGCGTGACGATCAAGAAATCCACCACCAGCCCGCTGGCCCTGTTCTCGCTCTACTCGCCGAAAGGCACGTACGACGCGCTGTTTCTGACCAACTACGCCTATATCAACATCAACGATCCGATGTCTCGGCTTCCCGGCGTCGGCCAGGTCCAAGTGTTCGGGTCCGGCCAGTACGCAATTCGGTTCTGGGTCGACCCCGATCGGCTCTCGAAGCTGGGGATTACCGTCACCGAGATCCTGGACGCGCTGCAGAAGCAGAACACCGTGAATCCGGCTGGGCAGATCGGCAGCGAACCGGTGCCGCCGGGCCAGCAGTTCACCTACACGGTGCTCGCGCAGGGCCGACTGGCCAGCGTCGACGAGTTCGGCGCCGTGGTCGTACGCGCCAACGTCGATGGTTCGGTAGTGCGCATGCGCGACGTGGCCCGGATCGAGCTCGGGTCGCAGGCGTACAGCGTAAGGGGCCGGCTGAACGGTGCGCCGGCGGCGATCATCGCCGTGTACCAACTCCCCGATTCGAACGCCATCGACACCATGAACCGCGCCACGGCCCTCATGGAGGAGGCCAAGACGCGGTTCCCGGGCGACCTCGAGTACGCGATCTCACTCGATACCACGCTGGCGGTCCGCGAAGGCATCAATGAGATCGTTCACACGCTGTTCGAGGCGCTGATCCTGGTGATCATCGTCGTCTTCGTGTTTCTCCAGGGCTTCCGCGCCACGCTGATCCCGTTGCTCGCCGTCCCCGTGTCGCTGGTCGGCAGCTTCATGGTCTTTCCGCTGCTCGGCTTCTCCGTCAACACGCTCTCGCTGTTCGGCCTCGTCCTGGCGATCGGTATCGTCGTCGACGATGCGATCGTCGTCGTCGAGGCCGTCGAGCACCATATCGAGCAGGGACTGTCGCCGCGCGATGCCGCGTTGAAGGCAATGGAGCAGGTCTCCGGCCCCGTGGTCGCCATCGCGCTCATTCTGACGGCCGTGTTCGTTCCTACCGCTTTCATTCCTGGGATCACCGGTGCACTGTATCAGCAGTTCGCCGTGACGATCGCAGTGTCCGTGATCATCTCGGCCTTCAACGCGCTGAGCCTCAGTCCGGCTCTCGCCGCTCTGCTGCTGCGACCGAGGAAGGAGGCGCGCGGACCGCTCGGTGCGTTCTTCCGCGGATTCAACCGCGTGTTCGCGCGGGCCACTGACGCGTACGTTCGCGGCAGCCATCACCTCATTCGCAAGGCCGGCGTGGCGCTGTTCCTGCTGGCCGGCGTGGCGGTGTTCGCAGTGTGGCTGGGGGGGCGGCTGCCGGCGAGTTTTCTGCCCGAGGAGGACCAGGGCTACTTCTACATGAACATACAACTGCCGGACGCCGCTTCGCTGCAGCGCACGGACGCCGTATCGCAGCAGATCGAAGCGATCCTCGCGAACACGCCCGGCGTGCAGACGTACAACACCGTCGTGGGCTACTCGCTACTGAGCGGCGTGACGGCGACGTACAACGCGTTCTACTTTGTGACGCTGGCTCCCTGGGAGGAGCGCGACAAGCAGGGTCGCACGGCCGCCGTGATCATGCGCGAGGTGAACGCGAAGCTCTACATGCTACCCGAAGCGCAGGCGTTCGCCTTTGCGCCCCCGGCGATCCCGGGCGTCGGCACGTCGGGCGGGGCGACCTTCGTGCTCGAGGACCGCGCCGGGCAGGGCATCGACGCGCTCGCCAAGAACACGAATGCCTTCCTCGCCGCTGCGCGCGCGCGACCGGAGTTCGCCGCGGTGTTGACCACCTTCATTCCCAGCGTGCCGCAGGTCTACGTCGAGGTGGATCGGGACAAGGTGCTGAAGCAGGGGGTCGATCTCAGCGCCGTGTACAAGACCTTACAGACGTTCATGGGCGGCGCCTTCGTCAATTACTTCAACCGCTTCGGGCGCGTCTGGCAGGTCTACGTACAGGCCGAGGGCAGTGCGCGCACAGACGCCGAGAATCTCGGCCGCTTCTACGTCCTGAACAACAAGGGCGAGCAAGTACCGCTCTCGGCCTTGGTCAGGATCGAGAACATCACCGGTCCCGAATTCACGCTGCGCTTCAACGGCTATCGAGCCGCGCAGATCAATGCCGTGACCAGACCCGGAGTGAGCTCCGGGCAGGCGATGGCCGCCCTGGAGGAAGTCTTTGCCGAGACGCAGCCGCGCGAGATGGGTTTCGATTACATGGGCATGTCGTACCAGGAGCAATTGGCCGCAAAGGGCGTCTCGGCGGCCGTCATCTTCGGCTTCTCGCTTTTGATGGTGTTTCTGATCCTCGCCGCACAATACGAGAGCTGGACGCTGCCGTTCAGCGTCCTCCTCGGCGTGCCGATCGCGATGTTTGGCGCGTTCACCGCCCTCTGGCTGCGCGCCTTCGACAACAACGTCTACGCGCAGATCGGCCTGGTGACACTCATCGGATTGTCGGCCAAGAACGCCATTCTCATCGTCGAGTTTGCCAAGGACGAATACGAGCGCGGCAAGTCGATCGTCGATGCGGCGCTCGCGGCGGCGCGGCTGCGGTTGCGGCCAATTCTGATGACCGCCTTCGCGTTCATCCTCGGCGTGCTGCCGCTGGCGATCGCCTCCGGCGCCGGCGCGCAGTCCCGCCGCATTCTCGGTACCGCAGTGATCGGCGGAATGCTGGCGGCGTCGATTATCGCCATCTTCATCATTCCGGTCAGCTTCTACGTCGTCGAGCGCCTGGCGCAGCGCGGCGAGAAGGCCGCCGCGGCGGCGGCGCAAGCGAGCGCGCCGTGAGGCCGCGGCGCCGGGTGCCATTGCCGGATGCAGGCGAACTGCAAGTCTCGAGGTCGTCGCGCAGACGGAGGTTGAGTGCGGGGCCGGCCCGCCGCCGGCGCGGGTTGGCGCTCTGCCTCGCCGCGTTGCTCTGGAGCGGCTGTGCGGTGGGGCCCGACTTCGTAAAGCCCACGCCCGAGATGCCGCCGGAATTTCGCGGCGCCATGGAGCCCGCCGAGGCGGCGTCGTTTGCCGATCTGCCCTGGTTCGAGATCTTCCAGGACGCGAAGCTGCGCGAGCTGATCGATCAGGCGATCGCCAACAACTACGATCTCCGCACCGCGGTCGCGCGGGTGGAGCAGGCGATGCATCTCGTCGGTGTGACCCGCTCGGAGCTGTTCCCGCAGGCCACCTACGAAGGCGGCGCGCAGCGCGGCAGATCGTTCGTCGGCCCGCAGTTCGGCAACCAGACCTTCAACACCTTCTTCGGGACCCTCAATCTCGCCTGGGAGGTGGATGTCTGGGGCCGCATCCGCCGCGCCACCGAGGCGTCGGAGGCGAACCTGTACGCCACCGAAGATGTCCGGCGCGGCGTGGTCCTCAGCCTGGTCAGCGCGGTGGCGACCTCGTATTTCGCCCTCCAGGAGCTCGACCTCGAGCTGCAGATCGCACGCGACACGACGGCGTCGTTCGACGACACCCTGGCGCTATTCACGCGCCGTTATCAGGGCGGCGTCGACTCCAAGCTGTCGGTCGAACGCGCCAAGGCGGCGCGCGCGCAGGCCGCGGCCGCCATTCCGCAAACCGAGCAACAGATCCTGCAGCAGGAGAACGCCATCAGCGTGCTGCTCGGCCGCCCGCCGGGCCCCATCCCGCGAGAGCCGCTGCTGACCCGCGAGGCGTTGCCGCCACAGACGCCGCCCGGCTTGCCCTCGGAGTTGCTCAGACGGCGCCCGGACATCCTTCAAGCGGAGCATCAGATCGAGAGCGCGAACGCACAGGTCGGAGTCGCGGTCGCCAACTTCTTTCCGCGCTTGGGGCTCACCACGCTCTACGGCGGGCAGAGCTCGGAACTCGAGAACATCGTGAAAACGCCCGGCGTGGTGTGGGCGATCTCGGCATCGGTGCTGGGCCCCATCTTCCAGGGCGGACGGCTCACGGAAAACTACCGGGCGGCCAGGGCCGAGTGGCAGGCCGTCCAGGAGCAGTATCAACAGAGCGTGCTCAATGCGCTGGCGGAGGTGTCGAACGCGCTGATCGCCCAGCAAAAGCTGGAGCAAGTCCGCTTGCAGCGGCAGGAGCAGGTCATCGCGCTGCGCGAGTCGGTGCGCCTGGCCGTCTTGCGCTACGACGGTGGATTGTCGACCTACTTCGAAGTGCTCGAAGCGCAGCAGCAGCTCTTCCCCGCCGAGCTGTCTCTCGCGCAGACCGACCGCGACCGCTTGCTCGCCGTCGTGGACCTGTACCGTTCGCTCGGCGGCGGATGGACGGCTGACGACCAGCCGGTCGAAGCGCCGTTCTGGCCCACGGGGCCCTGAAGAAGTCACCGCCGAGGCGCAGGGTGCGAAGGTTACGAGTACTGCACCAGGACACCAGCAGACGCATGCATACCGCAATGTGGTGACGGGCGAAGTGGTCGAGCTCAAGAGCATCCTTCCGTGACCGACACGCGCGTGAACGATCCAGAATCGGTGGAGCGTGCGAGAGAGATCGCGAGGAGGGCGCTCGACGGAAAACATGGTCTACTGCTCGCTTGTCGTGACCTGGCGGCCCTCCGCCTATGGCTACCGTGCGTGCCGCATGATGCATTTGATACGTTTGTCGCTGTGGCGTCCGAGATCGACGATCTTCCGATAGGAAGCGAGCGGAAATATTGGGATACAGGCGTGCTGAAGGCTAAGGACGCCGAAGCACAGGCATACGAAGAACAAGCGAAGGGCGCAGTGACGGACGCGCTGGAGAAGCTTCTTGCAGCGCTGTAGCGAGCGGTCTCATTGTGACACGTTCGCTATTCGCCGTGCGGCATCGACCCCCGCATGCGCACGCGCGTCAGTGCGGTGCAAGTAGGTTGCCTCTAGATCACGGTGCGGCACCTCTATGAACACCGGCCTGCGCCCACTGACTTGACGGTCTCGCGGCTCCGCCGTCAAATGAAACGTCATTACACCGACCGCTTCTGGTATAACTGCCGCGTCCAACCACAGCGGACACAGGGGGAGGAGATATGGCCCATACCCCAGCGGCACTGAGCGAAGCCGAGGTCCAGCGGCGCGACCCGCTTGCCGAACGCCTGTTCGAAACCTGTCTCGGCGCGCTCGATATCTGGAACGATCTACATCGCCTATCACCTCGGGTATTAGGCGGCGCGCGCCGAAGGGGTGCCGCTGACGTCCGCCGCGCTCGCTGCGATTGCGGGCACGCATGAGCGGTACGCGGGCGAATGGCTCGAGCAGCAGGCGCCGACCGGGATTCTCCGCGCCGACAACCCGGCCGCGGCGCCGCTCGAGCGTCGGTATGCGCTCGATCCCGGGCACGCGGAGGTGCTGCTGGACCGCGACAGTCTGCACCATCTCATGCCGCTCGTGCGCTACTTCGTCTCCGCGAACATCTGATGCCGCTCGTGCTCGAGGGGCATCGCCGCAGCGGCAGCATCGCCTGGAGCGACATCGGCGACGAGGCGCGCGAGTTGCAGGAGGGCTTCAACCGTCCGATCTTCTCGCGGCTGCTCGGGACCGAGACGTCGCCGAGCATCCCCGAGCTCGACCCGGGCCTGGCGGCGACCCGCCGGCGCGCGTCGCCGACATGGGCTGCGGCTCCGGGTGGTCCAGCATCGCGATTGCGCAGGGCGTACCCCAAGATGCGGGTGGACGGCGTCGACTTCGATCCCGTCGCGTCGCAGCCCCTGCCCGAAATGCGGCCGAGGCCGGTGTGTCCGGCCCCAGCCCTCCGCCGGCACCGGCGCGACGATGCGGCCCGCGACGCTGCGCCGGTACGCCAGTGAAGCCGGCTTCAACGGCCCGGTCCGGCGCTGCGAAAGGCTCACCACGTGATCGGTTCGCGGTTGCGGGGACGTCGGTGGCGCTCTTTCCGCGGCCTGCACGGGAGCTGAAGCCGAAGTTCAGCCGCTCAGCACGTCTCGCCCGCGCAACCGTGAGCCACTGTCCCATAGCACTAGCGCTCCTGGCAGCGCTGTTGGCGTTGGTCGCCCCGGCGCATGCCGAGGAGAAGGTCCTGGACGCCCCCGAGAACGCGTGCTGGGATCGCGCCTCGCGGTCGTGGTTCGTCTCGAGCCTCGGCGGCGGCTTGTCGCTGGCGAAGGACCATTACGGCTGGATCTCCCGGTTCGACGAGAACGGGAAAGTCATCGCCGCGCGTTGGGTGGAGAATCTCGATGCGCCGACCGGCATGGCGATCGCGAATCGGCGGCTCTATGTCGCCGACCGCGACCGCGTGGTGGAAATCGACATCGCATCGGCCAAGGTCGTATCGACCATCGCCTTGCCCGGCGCGCGATTTCCCAACGACATAGCCGCCGCGCCAGGCGGAGCTCTGTTCGTCTCGGACACGGAGCTGAACCGCATCTACCGCGTGGACGAGAACCATGAGGTCGAGGTCTGGCTGGAGTCGGACCGACTGCAGAACCCGAACGGTTTGTGGGTGGACGGTGACCAGCTGATCGTCGGCACCTGGGGCCCGATGACCGACATCGCGTCGTTTGCGACGAAGCACCCCGGGACAATCCTGCGAGTGGCGCTGTCCGACAAGCGGATATCTCCCGTCGGCGATGGGCAGCCGATCGCGAACTTCGACGGCATAGTGAAGCTCGGTCCCGACTACTTCGCCACCGACTGGACCGGCGGCAGACTCCTGAAGATCGCACCGGACGGGCGGGTGCGCACGGTCCTCAGCGGCTTCTGGCAACTCGCCGACCTCGGCGTAGACGAGGAGCGCGGCGTTCTTGCGCTTCCGGTGATGAGCGAGAACCGGCTGATCTTCTTGGACAGGACCGCGCTGTGTGCGGATTGAGAGTTCGCCGCTGAGGCGCAGAGACGCGGAGGCCGCCTATTCGCGTCGTGAAGGGCCCAGGTGATGAAACCAGCACGACCGATCTCAGTGGAAGAGAGTGGCGCATTCGTCGAGACCTTTGAGCTCGATCCGACGGGCGCCGGTCCGCTCGATGGGCTGCGCTTCGCGATCAAAGACCTGATCGACGTCGCCGGATACACGACCGGTTGCGGCAATCCGAGTTGGCGCGAGGCCCACCCGCCCGCAGCCGCACATGCGGTAGCCGTCGAGCAGATCGCGGCGGCCGGCGCGCGCTGCGTGGGCAAGACCATTACGGACGAGCTGGCGTTCAGCTTGCTCGGCGAGAACTATCATTACGGCACGCCGCTGAACCCGCGCGCGCCGGCCCGCGTACCCGGCGGCTCATCGAGCGGATCGGCGTCCGCCGTGGCCTGCGGCCTCGCCGACTTCGCCCTCGGCACGGATACGGGCGGTTCCGTCCGGGTGCCGGCGAGTAACTGCGGCATCTGGGGGCTGCGGCCGTCGCACGGTTTCATCTCCGTCGCGGGAGTGAACCCGTTGGCGCCGACGTTCGACACCCTCGGTGTGCTGGCGTGCAGCGCCGACGTGCTCGCGCGCGCGGCGTCGGTGCTGCTCGCCTGCGCGGTGCCGAAAGGCGCGGAGCCCGGCGCGATCCATCTCCTCCGCGAGGGCTTCGAAATTGCCGACGCGGACGTGCGCGAAGCGCTCGCGGCGGCGGTCGAGCACCTGCGCCGTGAGTACGGCCCGCGGGTCCGGGACACGGCGTTGCGGGAGATCGAAGGGAATGCGGAGTCCGACCTGTTGGCGTGGGGCCAGGCGTTCAGCGCGGTGCAATGGCGCGAAATTCAGAGCTCCGTCGGCACGTGGGTCGCGGCGAACACATCCGCGTTCGGCCCCGTGATCGCGGGCAGCTTCGAAGCGGTCAAGAACCTCGACCGCCGCCGTGCCGGCGATGCGGTGCGCAGCCGCGCACAGCGCTTTCGGCGCTTGCAGCGCTTTCTGGGGCCCACCGACCTGCTCTGTATACCGACGACGCCGGCGTTCGCGCCCCTGAAAGGCAGCATCGTGCGGCGCGACCAAGACGCGACGAAATACTACCCGCGCGCGCTGTCGCTGACCGCCATCGCCGGCATGGGGCGACTGCCGCAGGTGTCGATGCCCCTCGGCGAGCGCAATGGGGTGCCGGTCGGGTTGTCGCTGCTCGCGGCGCACGGGCGGGACGACTTTCTCCTCTCCGTGGTGCAGCGACTCGCCGAGCTCCAGCTCTGAGCCGCGGAGAACGGGCGGACCAGCGCGCTCGCACCCGGCGCGAAGCGAGCCGGTGCGCGCGCTGAGGGCGATGGCCACTGCGCGGCCGCCGAGCTATAGAGCGCGCCGTGGAGGGTATCGCTATGGTCCCGACACGCGCGGTGTGGCGTGGGCGCTGGGCGCTGCCAGTGGCGGCGGCGGGCTTCGCGACGGCTACGCTCCTGACGAGTTGCGCCGGGTGGCGCAGCGTGCAGCCACCGCCACCGGTGCCGGGCCCGACGCCGGTCGGTCCGCCTGCGCTAACCTCATTCTCCGTGGGGGTGGGCGCGCCATGGCTGGCGGTCGCACCCGATGGGCGGCGCGTCTATGCAGTGAACGGCAATCTCACGATCATCGACACCGCTGCGAACGCGGTGGTCGACGCGCGGGCAGTCGATGCCGCCACGACCCATATCGCGATCGCACCGGATGGCTCGCGCCTGTACATGACCGGCCTCATGTCCGGCATGCTCACGGTGTACGACACGGTCCGCGACGAGCTGACGACCCCGGTCAAGCTGTATGAGCCGTATTTCCACGGCCGCTTGGCTGCGGCGCCGGACAACCGTTCGCTGTACGTCGCCGACACCCAGCGCCGCGCGCTCGCAATCATCGATGTGACCCGCGGGCGGAGCCGATTGCTGACACCGAGCGTCGCGCCGTACGACGTCGCGGTTTCGCGCGACGGCCGGACGGTCTACGGGGCAGGGTGCAAGAAGAGCTGCGCGCCCGGTTACATCCAGCGCTTCGACGCCGCCACCCAGGAGTTCGGTGCGGAGCTGCAGATCGCCGCCAACCCGTTTCGCATCATTCTCTCGCCCGACGGGCAGCGGGCCTATGTCGTCCACCTCGGGCCGCCGAGCGTGTCGGTCGTCGACCTGGGTGCGTGGCGGGTGATCGCGACGGTGCCGCTGCCGCGTACGGCCAGCGAATTGAGCACGCCGAACGAAGCCGCGATCTCACCGGACGGTGCGACGCTCTACGTCACCGCTCAACAAGCGGGCAAGGTGATCGTGATCGACACCGCCTCGGCGGCGGTGCGGGCGCAGCTCGCGGTGCCGCTCGCGTACGACGTCGCGTTGGCGCCGGACGGCAGCCGCCTGTACGTATCTACAGCCGGCGAAGTGGCAAAAGACCTGACCGCCGAAGAAGCGCGCAAGGGTCTCAACCGCGGGCGCGAATTCGGCGACATGACGGCGCAGATCAGCGGGAGTGCCCACGTGTTGGTGCTCGCGACTCGGCCTGCCCAGTAGCGCTCCCGATGGATCGCCCGGCAGCGCGGCTGACGCGATTTTGGCTCGCAGATCGCAGTCACCTGATCCTGCTCGTCTGCGTCGCGACCACGATCTTCATTCTCGGTCCGCTGCACCAGCTCGAGTTGCTCGGACATCTGGCGGTGGGCGTCGCATTCGCCTTGCTGCTCCTGTCGGGTATCGCCGCCACGGCGCGCTCACGCGCGATGGCCGTGTTTTTCAGCGGCGTAGTGCTGATCACGCAAGTAGTTTACTGGGCCAGCGCGCTGTCGGCGGCTCCCGCGCTGCACGTGCCCGACCTCATCGCCTCGTTCATCGCCACCGGGCTGCTCGCCACCATCCTGCTCCGGCAAGCGTTCCGCGAAGGGCCGGTGACACACGGGCGCATCTTCGCCGCCGTCAATGCATATCTGCTGATCGGCCTGATGTTCGCCCTGCTATATTCGGCGATCGGCGCGCTCGCGCCGAATGCGTTCTCGACCGCGGCCACGCCGCCCCATGTGCCCCTGACCGTGACATCGCCATTCGTGTACTTCAGCTTCGTGACTCTCACCACGGTCGGGTACGGCGATATCCAGCCGATCCACCCGGCCGCCCGCTCGCTCGCCACCCTCGAAGCCGTCATCGGCCAGCTCTTTCCCGCCGTCCTCCTGGCGCGGCTGGTCTCGTTGGAGCTGTACTATCGGCAGCGCCGCTTCGAGCGCGAACAGGCCGATCTGGATCGCCAGGCGGTGGCGCGCGAGATCGCGCGGCACCTGAAGAGCGAGCGGCAAACAGGAGCGTAGCCGCGCTCCAGCCGAGGGCGCCCCGGGCAGCGGCGCGCTGCCCAGGGGTGCTGGAGCAGCAAGGGCAGTATCCGGCGTCGAGCGGGAGGACAGGGTGAATCGACGACAGCGCCAACACATCAAGGGCCTGATCGCGCCCTACCGGATCGATCGCGGTGCCGACTTCTCGCTCGAGGAGATCGACCCCGGCGACACGCACCACGTTACCTCGCGCGCGCGCGCGGAGGCGCTGCTCGCCGAGGGCGTGAGCTTCCTCCGGGAAATGCAGGAGAAGCTCTACGCGCACGACCGCTGGGCGCTGCTCCTGATCTTCCAGGCGATGGACGCGGCTGGGAAGGACAGCACGATCAAGCACGTGATGTCCGGCGTCAATCCGCAGGGCTGTCAGGTGTACTCGTTCAAGGCGCCGAGCGAGAAAGAGCTCGACCACGATTTCCTCTGGCGAACATCGGTGTGCCTGCCGGCGCGGGGGAACATCGGCATCTTCAATCGCTCGTACTACGAAGAGGTGCTAGTGGTGCGCGTCCACCAGGAGCTGCTCGAGCGCGAGCGGCTGCCCGAGCCGCTGCTCACGAAGTGGATTTGGCGACATCGGTTCGAGGACATCAGCAACTTCGAGCGCTACCTGACCCGCAATGGCGTGGTGATCCGCAAGTTCTTCTTGCACGTCTCCAAGGAAGAGCAGCGGAAACGCTTCCTCGAGCGCATCGAACGGCCCGAGAAGAACTGGAAGTTCTCGCTGCGCGACGTGGAAGAGCGCCAGTACTGGGGCGATTACATGCGCGCGTACGAAGACATGATCCGCCACACCGCGGCGCCGCACGCGCCATGGTTCGTCGTTCCCGCGGACCACAAATGGTTCACCCGCGCAGTGGTGGCTGCAGCGGTCGTCGACGCGCTGGCCGACCTCAACGTCGATTTCCCGAAGCTCGACGCCGAAAAGCGCAGGGAGCTCGAGCTCGCGCGCGCCACTCTCCTGCGCGAGGGCTGATCGCCTCCACAGTTGCGCTGGGGATTGTCGCTGCGCGCCGCGCGGGTTATGTCCGAACCTTCCGGCCGCAACGCGCCGGAACCCCCGATGCTGCTACCGATCTTTCTCGTCGTCCTGGTCGACATCTTTGCCTTCACGCTGGTCATCCCGCTGTTGGCCATCTACGCCGAGCACCTCGGCGCCAGCCCGCTGCAGGCCACGTTGCTGGTGTCGGTGTTCGCCGTCTGCCAGCTCGTCTCCGGCCCGCTCCTTGGCCGCATCTCCGACCGCGTCGGGCGGAAGCCCATGCTGCTCGTCAGCCAGCTCGGCACCTTGATCGGCTTGCTGGTGATGGGGAGCGCGACCTCGCTCGCCCTCCTCTTCCTCGGCCGCGTGATCGACGGGCTCACCGCGGGCAACCTCTCGCTCGCGCAGGCGTACATCGCCGACAACACGAAACCCGAAAACCGCGCGCGGTCCTTTGGGATCATCGGCATCGCCTTCGGCCTGGGCTTTTTCCTCGGTCCGTCCACCACGGCGTATCTGGTACAATACGGGCTGCACGCGCCCTTTCACGCCGCTGCGGCGCTGTCGTTCGCGAGCATCGTGGTCACCGCGCTCCTGCTGCCGAATCAGGCGCCGGCGCGCGATCCGCGGGGGCGCGAGACCGGGCCGGGAGGCCAGCGCCTGCGATTGACGGACTGGGGAACGTACGCCCAGTACTTCCGCCGCCCGGTGCTCTCCGGACTGCTCGCGCAGTTTTTCTTCTTCGCCTTCGCGTTTACGACGTTCACCTCGGGATTCGCGCTCTTCGCCGAGCGCACGTTCCGCTGGGGCGACCATCCGTTCACGCCCCGCGAAATCGGTTACCTGTTCGCGTACGCGGGTTTTCTCGGCATCGTGCTGCAAGGCGGCCTCATCGGACGACTGGTCAAACGGTTCGGCGAGCCCGCGCTGGTGAGCGCGGGCTTCGCATTGATGGGCGTCGGGTATCTGCTGCTCGGGCTCATCCACGACATCGCCCCGCTGATCGTCGTGACGACCCTGGTTGCGCTCGGGCAAGGCCTGTTGCGCCCCGCGCTGACCAGCTTGATCAGCCAGCACGCGGACCGCACCGAACAGGGCATGGTGCTCGGCCTTACGCAATCGCTGACCTCGACCGCGCAGGTGGTCGCGCCGCCGATCGGCGGCTGGCTGATCGGCGCGGGCTACCTCGAGCTCTGGGCGTTCGTGGCGGCGCTCGCGGCCGGTCTCGGCTGGTTGGCGGCGTCCTGGGGCTCAGCGCGCGCAGTGCTCGCCGACACGGCCGTGACCAGCGGCGCATCGCGGCGCACGGGCGCCTGACCCGGTACCGGTTTGCGCCGCGGTGCAATCTGCGGCGCACCTCTTTACGGTTTGTGTACGGGTGGTAGACAAACCAAGTGCGCTGGGGAGGCCTCCGCCGGAGTAACAATGTCGAGGATCGCCGCGGCATGCGCGCGGGTGGCCGCGGCGTCGCGCTCAGCGGCGGCGGCATCCTTCTGCTGATCGTCTTCGCGCTGCTCACCGGCACCGATCCGCTCGCGCTGCTCGAGGAGGCCGGTGGGCCGTCCGCTTCGGTCGAGCAAGGCCCCGGCGAGCGCGGGCAGATGGGCGCTCCATCGGATCAGCTCGGGGGCTTCGCCGCGGCCGTGCTCGGCTCGACCGAGGACGCCTGGACCTCGCTGTTCGAGGCGCGAGGCGCGCGCTATCAGCCGCCGACGCTCGTGTTGTTCACCGGCGCGGTGAATTCGGCGTGCGGATTTGGCGCGGCTGCGGTCGGGCCATTCTACTGTCCGCTCGACGGCAAGGTGTACCTCGACCTGTCGTTCTTCGACGAGCTCGCGCGCCGTTTCGGCGCGCCGGGGGACTTCGCGCAGGCCTACGTCATCGCGCACGAGGTCGGGCATCACGTGCAGAACGTGCTCGGCGTCGCCGAGAAGGTCCGCGCTGCGCAGAGCCGGGCCTCCGAAGCGCAGTCGAACGCGCTGTCCGTGCGCATGGAGCTGCAGGCGGACTGCCTGGCCGGCGTGTGGGCGCACCACGCCGACCGCACTGCGAACCTGCTCGAGCCCGGCGACCTCGAAGAGGGCCTGCGGGCTGCGAGCGCGATCGGCGACGATCAGCTGCAGCGCCGCTCACAGGGGTACACCGTCCCGGAGACCTGGACGCACGGCTCCTCCGATATGCGTGTCCGCTGGCTGCGCCGCGGTGTGCAGAGCGGCGACATCGAGATGTGCGATACCTTCGGCAGCGAGACGTTATGAATTCTCAGCGCAGAGACACCGAGCCGCGGAGGCGGCGCTGGCCATTGCGAGTGCGCGATCTCCCCGCCTGTGCAGTGAAGATCAACGGATGCCGCAGGTCTGTTTGATTTCGGCGATGCGCTGGTCGATTTGTTTGTCGTACTCGCCGGTTGCGACCTGCAATTTCGTGCGCTCGGTTCCGGTCAGTACTCCGACGACGAGACTGGCGGGATAGATCGCGGTCGCACCCTCCGCGATGCGCTGGGCGACGTGCGCCTTTTCCTGTTGCAGTACGCGAATGTCGCCCTGGGCCGTGTCGCAGTTGATCGGCGCTGGTGACGCCAGTTGCTGCTCGACTTTCTTTTGCTGCATAGCGCAACCAGCTGCCGCCGCCACGGCCACCATCGCGATTATCTGGGCCCAGCTCTTCATGTCCCTTCCTCCTTTGTGATCTCCGCCGAGTATCACTCCGCCGAGCAGCGCGCAGAGGTCGCGCGGTCGATATCACCACCGCGGCCTCGGCGCCTCTGCGGTGACGAATCACCCTTGCGCGGTCTGCCGCTCGTCGACTTGCGCTTCAGAGACCGATGCCTCCCCCATGATGAGCTGCGCGATTGCGATCACCATGAGCCCGGCGATCGAGATCGCGACGCTGCCGCTCTCCTCCGCAATGTAGAGGATGCAGGCGATCGGCAGCCGGTAGCCCGCTCCCAGAAAGCACGCGGCGCCGAGCAGCGCGAACAGCCGCGTCTGACCGCGTCCGATCGCCTCGGCGACCATCTGCCCGATGAAGAGGCCGTTGCAGGCGAGCGACGTGAATACGCCTCCGCCACCACCGCCGTACACGGACACGAGGTTTCCCCCGGCGCGGATCGCGAGCGCCAGCACCAGCAGCGACACCGGTCGCCTTTCCGCCGCCACCCACTCGGCGGCGATGTACCCCGGTCCGAACGTGATCCAGGTGCCGCAGAGCGCATGCCCGGCGATCGCGAGCAGCGCCAACACGGCGCCGCCGATCACCGCGCGCTGCCATCGCGCTTGGCGGCGCCCCACCCGGCGTAGCACCTCCTGGGCGGCGGCGAAGAGCTTGGCGCCGACACCGCACCCGATCGCGACCGCCGCGCAGGCCACGCCGAACAACCAGTCGAGCTCCGGCGCGCCGTGGATCTCGACCAGCCGCCGAGAGCCAATCAGCGCGTCGCGGGCCAGGTACGCGCACACGGCGGCGACCGCGCACGGCGCGAGTCGCGGCGCGTCGACATCGCGCTTGAACGGCACCTCGATGCCGTAGAGCGCTCCGACTGCCGGAGAGGAAAACACCGCCGCGATCCCCGCGCTGGCGCCGGCGGCCAGCAGCCCGCGACGCACGTCCGCAGAGGCGTTGAAGCGCGAGAGCGCCTGGCTCCAGGACGCGCCGATGAGCGCGGATGGGGACTCGAATCCCTGCGAGCCGCCGAAGCCGACGGTCGCGGCCGCGGCCAATACGCGGCCCGGCAGCTGCCGGACCGGGATCGGCTGTCCCGGGTGGTGGTAGGTGACGATGTACAGCTCCGAGGTGGATGGCGATTCCGCCCGGGTGACGTAGCGAGTTGCGAGCCAGGCGCCGATCAGCGCCAGCGGCGAGAACAGCGCGGGCAGCCACCCCGGCAGGGCGGCGAGATGTGCGAGTCCCCAGCCCTCGACCAGAGAGGACAGCGCCGCCACCGTGACGCCGGTGACGGCGCCGATCGCGGCCGGGGCGAGCGCGTACCAAATCAGGGCGCTGCCGGCCCGCACCGAGTTGCGCTCCGTGCCGTCCAGCCGATCGACCATGCCGGCGCTGCGTCTCAGATTCGCCGCCCCGACACAAACGCGCGGCGTCAGGCGCTCGCTCGCGGTCCCCTCGCGCTCAGGCGGCAGTGCGCTCGGACCGCAAACGGGTTGCGCGGCACCGCCGCCCTCGCCTAAGCATTGCGGGCGCATGCGCCATTTCGATCTCTGCGTGATCGGCAGCGGCCCGGGGGGTCAGAAGGCCGCGATCCAGGCGTCCAAGCTCGGTCGCGAGGTGTGCGTGATCGAGGAGCGCGAGGCGGTCGGCGGCGTGGCGGTCCACACCGGAACGATTCCGTCGAAGACGCTGCGCGAGGTCATCCTGATGATCGGCGGCGCTGGCTCCGCGACCCCGCGCGTAAAGGATTTTCGCATCGCCGGCCGCGACGCCACGCTCAAAGAGCTACGGACGCACTACCAAGCGGTGATCCGCACCGAGATGGACATCGTGCGCGCGCAGCTCGACCGCAACGGCATCGCGATCATCGGCGGCCGGGGCCGTTTTGCGGATGCGCATACGATCGAGGTGGCAGCCGAGCACGCGTCCGAGGCGGTGACCGCCGACTATGTCGTCATCGCCGTCGGGACCACGCCGGCGCGGCCGGCGGAGATTCCGTTCGACGGCCACAACGTCATCACTACCGACGAGCTGTTCCACCTCGGCGCCGTGCCCCACAGCATGATCATCGTCGGGGGCGGTGTGATCGGCACGGAGTACGCCTCGATGCTCTCGGCGCTCGGCGTGCGCGTGACCTTGATCGACGGGCGCCACCGGCTGCTCGAGTTCGTCGACGGCGAGATCATCGAGGCCCTGCAGTACCACCTCCGCCAGGGCGGGATGACCTTGCGCCTCGGCGAAACGGTCGCGGAGGTCAAGCGCGTGCCGGCGCCCAAGGCCGCGCGCACCAGCAATGGGGCGATGGCCGAGGTGACGCTGGAGAGCGGCAAGACGCTCGTTGCGGATTGCCTGATGTACTGCGTCGGCCGCCAGGGCGCGACCGATGCGCTGAACCTCGATGCGATCGGCCTCACTACGGATGCGCGCGGCCGCATCGCGGTCGACGCCGACTACCGCACGGCAGTGCCGCACGTCTTCGCGGTCGGCGACGTGATAGGGTTTCCGGCACTCGCGTCCACCAGCATGGAACAGGGACGCGTCGCCTCGTGCCGCATGTTCGGCGAGCGCTGCGAGGCGATGGCGCAGCTACTGCCGTACGGGATTTACGCCATTCCCGAGATCTCGATGGTGGGCAAGACCGAGGAGCAGCTCACGCGCGAGGGAGTGCCGTACGAGACCGGCGTGGCGCAGTATCGCGAGATCGCGCGCGGCCAGCTCCTCGGCGACGAGATCGGGATGTTGAAGCTCCTCATCCATCCGCACACGCGCGTCGTGCTCGGGGTGCACGCGATCGGCACCGGCGCAACGGAGCTGATCCACATCGGCCAGGCGGTGATCGCCTTTCAGGGTACCGCCGACTACTTCGTCGATGCGGTGTTCAACTACCCGACGCTGGCGGAATGCTATCGGGTGGCCGCGCTGAACGGGCTGAACAAGTTGGTGAGCGACTGAGCTAGCCCGCGCGCTCGGCGCGCGGCGGCGCGACGCGCCACTGGGCGGATTCGCGAGCGTGTGCAGACGGCGCGCCGCGCGACGTGTGCGCGTCGACCCAGGCTTCCAGCAGGCGCGCGTTCTCGAATCCGGGCAGCCGACGGATGATCGCGTCGCCGCGTCGCGCCGTGCGCCGGCCGTCGGCGTCCGCGAACAGATAACCGGCGACGAAGCGCGTCTCCCCTGCCGATTGCACGCCCGAGCCGACCGGAGCCCAGAAGCGCTCGACGAGCCAGCGCGCCATGCGCGCCGCCATCGGGCGGCGCAGGCGCTGCTCGGCTTGCGCGAAGTAGAAGGCGAAGTGCCGCGCCTCGTCGCGCGCGATCCGCGACAGGAGCTCGGCAAGTAACGGGTGGCCGGACAGCCGCGCCAGCCGTTTGTACGCGCTCAACGCGCAGAGCTCGTTGATCGCGCCCCACGTCATGTGCACCGCGACGAAGTCGGCCCATACCCGGGAGGCGAGCGCCATGGCGAACGCCTCGAGCCGGCTGCTCACGACTGAGCGCTCATCGGCCGGCGGTGGAACGTCCTCGCCCACTGCGAGCAGGAAGCGCTCCAGCGCCAGCCCGTGCCCGGTCTCCTCGTACACCCAGCAGGCCAGAAAGCTGACGACCTCATCGTCCGCGCTGGCGCGCGTGTTCAGGAGATCGTGCAGATAATGGATCGTGTGCCGCTCGACGACGCGCATGTAGCGCAGGCAGCGCCGCGCCTCACTGGAGAGCGGGGTGTGTGGGACAATCTCCCAGGGGAAGTCGTCCAGCTGCAGCCCGCGCGCGCGACCCAGATAGGGGTACGCGTAGACAGCCGCCTTGTGGCCGTGCGTCGGGCGCGTCATTCCGGTCTGACTGGCCGGCCGCCGATGCTCAGATGCGAGGCGAGCTCACATCGGCGCGCGTGTCGGGGTCGGGGTCGCGCGCTTCTGGCGAGCGCGTTCTTGTTGCTCGCCAGCCTGCACGCCCTTTTCGTACGATTGTTGCTCACCTTCCTTGTGCTTCGAATACAGATAGCCGCCGAGCGCACCGGCCGCGGCGCCGACGCCGGCGCCGAGCGCGGCATTCCCGGCCAGGGCGCCGACCAGCGCGCCGCCGCCGGCGCCGATCGCGCCGCCGGTGATCGTTCGCTGTTGCGTATCGGACAGGCCCGAGCAGCCGCCCGTCATCAACATGGCCGCCGCAGCCAGCCCGACAACGGCGCCGCGAAGGTGTCTCGAATACCCGGACTGCGGCATCGATGCCTCACTTCCCTGTGCAGGGATACGCGTCGACCAGGAACTTGAACAGCGCATCCACCGGCTGCTCACCGGCATACTGGGGATGCGCCTTGCCCCAGGCGACGAACTTCTGGATGACGTCCTGGCGCGTCGGCTGCGGCTCGGGCGGACAAAAGAGGTCGGTGCGGGGATCCGCGGTCATCGCATCGTGGTATCGCACCACACCGGTGACGAACCCGTGGCAGAATGAGGTGGCGCGTTCGTGCATCGGATCGGTCTCCGGCACGGAACAGACGTCGATCAAATCTTGGGCCGAGGTGACTAGGAAGTCCTCCCGGGTCACCGCCGTCGCCGCACTGCCGGAGCCGAGCACGAGCGACGCACAAGCAATCGTCAGGTGGCGCGCGAACGGGGGCATGACCGTATTCCTCCCCGGTGCAACCTCTCATAGATCCGAACTTTGCGCCAGCCGTAGACAGCCCGCCGGCGGCTCCCCGGCGCACCGGCGCCTTGCGCTCGCCGCGCGTTCCCAGTAGCGCACGGCCGATGCCCCGCCTCGTCGCCTACCTGGCCGCGTTGGCGTTGCTCTGTGCCAGTCCGCCGGCCGCTGCCGCTCAGGCCACGCCCACCGCCGCCCCTGTCGCAGCCACCCCGGTGCCGCTCGCCGATGTCGCGGTCAAGAGCGATGACGTCACGGTCTACATCCAGCAGGTGCGGGACCGCCTCGCACCGCGCGAGGACGTGGACCAGATCGCCAACGACCTGCCCCAGGTCGAGCAGCGCATTCACCAGCTCGCCGCGCACACCCGACGGCTCGTCGACAGCGGGGCGTCTGGGCGCGACATCGACACGGCACTGGAGCAATGGGACGCGACCCGCCGGCAGCTCGAGGCGTGGCGCGAGGTCATCGCGCGCCGCGTCACCTGGCTCGACGAGGAGATCCGCGGCCTCGATGAACTGCGCGCCATCTGGCGCGCGACCCGCGATCTCGCGCGCGGCGAGCAGGCGCCGGCGGAGGTCCTCAAACGCATCAACGACACGATCGGCGCGATCGAGGCGTTCCGGAAAGAGCTCGAGGAGCAGCGGCGCGAGCTCTGGATCTTGCAAGACCGGGTGGTCGAACAGATCGCGGCCGCGCGCGCGTCGATCGAACAGCTGCAACTCCAGCAGCGCAAACGCTTCAGCAAGCTGCTGATAGCCGATCGGCCGCCGGTGTGGAGCGCCGTTCCCGGGGGCGGTGTCTCCGCCGCCGTGGCGGCGGTCCGGGCGGTTGCGGTGAACGAGCTGCGCACGCTCGCCGGGTACCTCGGCGCGCATCCGCGCGGCGTACTGCTCGTCGCCGCGGTATTCATCGCGCTGCTCGCGGTATTGGTCCAGGCGCGCGCGCGGTCGCAGAAGTGGCTCGCGGAGGATCGGAGCCTCGCGCGCGCGGCGCGCGTCTTCGAGGTCCCGCTGTCCTCGGCGCTGCTGGCGAGCTTGTTCGCGGCGCGCTGGTACTTGCGCGATGCGCCGATGGTGGTGCGCGACCTGACCGACCTGCTGATGCTGCTGGCGACGCTGCGCGTACTGCGCCAGCTGAGCGATCCCCCGCTGCGCCCGGCGCTCTGGGGCCTCGGCGTGTTCTACGTCGTGGACCAGTTCTGCCGCTATCTCGCGCCGGTCCCGTTCTTCGAGCAGGTCATGTTCCTGCTCGAGATGGTGGGTGCGGCGGCGTACCTGGCGTGGCTGCTGCGCAGCCGGCGGCTGCGGGCGATGTGGCCGATCGGCTCGCCGTGGGTGACGACCGCGGAGCGCGCCGCGCGGGCGCTCGTGGTGCTGCTCGTGCTGAGCGGGGTGACCGGCGCGCTCGGCTTCATGGATCTCGCGCGTTACCTGCAGGAGGCGCTGATCGACAGCAGCCTCGCCGCCGTCGTGCTGTTCGGGCTCCTCCAGGTCGTCGAGGGAGTCTGGGCCGCGCTGCTGCGCATGCGCCTCGCACGCCGGCTGCGCATGATCGACCACTACCGCGCGCTGCTCCAGCGCCGCGGCGAGCGCTTTTTCGCCTGGGTCGCGGTCGCCTTGTGGGTCATGGCGACGATGCAGGGTGCGCGCCTGCTCGAGCCGATCGCCCAGCTGCTCACCCGCATCTTGCAGGCGAAGCTCACCATCGGGACGCTCTCCCTCTCGCTCGAGTCGCTCATTGCCTTCGGCCTCGTGGTCTGGATGAGCGTGCTGGCATCGCGCTTCGTCCGGTTCCTGCTGGAGGAAGAGGTCTATCCCCGCGTGCACCTGAACCGCGGATTGCCGTTCGCGGTGTCGAGCCTCGTCCACTACGCGATCCTGTTCGTCGGCATCCTGCTCGGGTTGGCCGCTGCGGGCATCAACCTCGATCGCTTTGCCCTCGTGATGGGCGCGCTCGGCATCGGCATCGGGTTCGGCCTTCAGAACGTCGTGAACAACTTCGTCTCCGGCGTGATCCTGTTGTTCGAGCGCCCGATCAAGGTGGGTGACGTCGTACAGCTCGCCCAAGGGCTGGGCGAGGTACGGCGGATCGGCATCCGCTCGAGCACGGTGCACACCGGCGAGGGGGCGGATCTGATCGTGCCGAACGCCGACTTCATCTCCGCGACGGTGACCAACTGGACGTTCTCCGACCGCACCCGGCGCATCGACGTCCCAGTCGGCGTGATGTACGGCGCCGATCCCGAGCACGTGCTCGCCGTGCTCCGCGCGGCGGCCGGTGCGCATCCGCTGGTGCTCGATCATCCGGCGCCGCTGGCGCTGTTCACCGGATTCGGCGGTGGTCTGAATTTCGAGTTGCGCGTGTGGACCGATCATTTCGACCAGTGGATGACGACGCGGAGCGAGCTGGGCGTCGGCATCCACAAGGCGCTCACGGCTGCGGGCATTGCGGTCCGCTGAGTGCGGCGCGCAGGGGACGCGCAGCGTCACCGCGCCGCATCGGCTTCGCCGTCCCGGCTGACTTCCCACAGATGCACCCCGCGCGCCCGGGCGCGCACGCGCGGCGTGAAGCCCCGCGCGGCGAGGTGGTCCGTATAGAGGTATTGCTCGTCGCTCACCAGGATCATCCAGCCCCGCTGGTCCAGTCCGGCGAGCCATTCGTCCACCGCCGCAGCGAAGTTGCACGGCTCGATGCACACGGCCGCGCGCAGGAACCGCCCGCGGCCGTAATAGGCGAACGGGCGGCTGGCGTTCTCCCCGATGTAGACGGGAGCCCCGGCGGGGACGACCGCTTCGGCGCGCGCGAGGATGGCATCGACATCGTGCAAGATGTCGTAGCGAAAGTAGTTGCCCACGTCGTTGCGATACGGCTGCACCCGCCACGCCACTGCGGGCCACGTCCACGTCAGCGCCAGCACGGCCGCGGCGCCGACGGCGAGCGCCCGATCGCGCGCCGGCCAGAGCCGCGCCGCGATCCAGTGCAATCCCGCCGCGGCCGCGAGCAGCACGGGCGGCAGCGCAAACAACAGCAAGCGGCCGGAAGCCAGCACGTAGCAGTCGGCCAGCGCGGCGGCGATCGCCGCAACGCCGCTCCCGGCGTACATCCAGGCGAGCAGACGCCGGTGCCGGCGCGGCCAGACGATCGCGCCGAGCAGCGCGACGCCCGCGGCGATTCCCCAGCCGCGAGGCAGCGCGAATTGCAGCGGTAGGCGAAGGTAATTCCACACCGCCTCCCCCGCCTGCACCCATTGCGAGTCGACCTCGTCCCGGTACATGCCGGTCCGCCAGAATCGCTGTACCTCGACGTTGGTCGACTGCGCCCCCACCGACAGGTACAGCGCCATGGCGAACGACGCTGCGTATGCCGCGCTGGCGGCAATCCACCACCGGCGCGCGCCCGGCGCGGCGCGGCGCCACGGCGCGAGCCAGCCCCAAACCAGTGCCGCCGCGACCGGAAACAGCGCGCCGAAGCTGATCCACGGCGCCGCGGTGAGCGAGAGCACCAGCAGCGGGCCTGCGGCGGCGGTGCGCGCACCAGGGCGGCGCTCCGCCGCGGACGCGAAGAGGTGCAGCGCGAGGAGGGGCGCGAGCACCGCATACAGCGCGTCGATCTCGTACGCCTTGAGCTCGCGCGCGTAGTTGATCAGCGGCGGCAGGCCGGCGGCGAGCCACATGGCCGCGAGCGCCACCGCCGGCGCGGCTCCGAGCGCGCACGCCAGCCGCCCGAGCAGCGGAATCAGCGCGATACCAGCCGCGAGCGGCAGCAGGCGATACGCGACCTCGGGCGAGACCGGCAGCGCCCGCGCCAGCTTCGTGACGGCCACGAAGCCGATCGGGATCGGCAGCGGCTGCGGACCGGCGAGCTCGCGCAGGGGCGCCTCGACGCGCGAGGCGACCCAGGCCTCGTCGCGCCAGAACGGCTTCTGCGGCAACCACGCCACGCGCGCGAACACCGCCAGCGCGATGGCGGCGATGGCCCACGCGGTCGCGGCTTTTGATGGCACGTGCATCACGCCGCGCGCGCTCGGCGGCGAGCAGTCGTACCCGGCGCGGCCGCGCGCACGCAGAAGCCGATCAGTCGCGGCGCCGGCGCACGAGCGCGCAGCACGTCAGCCATGGCCGCGGGCGGCGAGCGCCTCCGCGAGCAACTCGCTCACGTGCCCGAACTTCGCTTCGTAATCCGCCTGGCTGCAGCGGATGACTTCGTGGGCCTCGTCGCGGTCGTAGATGGCGGGAATCTCGATGCGCGGCCGCACGGCGCCGGGCGGCAGCTTGTAGGTGAGGAAATAGTGCTCCAGGCGCTCCATCAGCGGCTTCGGGATATCGGCGATCGCCCGCCACTCGCCGTAGAGCGCGTCCTCCGCCATGACGGCGATGATCTTGTCGTCTGCCTCGTTGCCGTCGAGCATGCTCAAGCCGCCGATCGGAATCGCCTGCAACAAGAAGTCGCCGTGGCTGAACGCGCGCTCGGTGAGCACGCAGATATCGAGCGGGTCGCCGTCGCCGGCGATTCGCTCGCGCCCGGTGCGCCGCGCGAAGAGGGCCGCCACCCGCTCCCCGCAGTACGTCTGTGGAATGAGCCCATAGAGGCACGGATAGACGTTTGAAAACCGCTGCGGGCGGTCCACTTTCAGGATGCCGGTCGCCTTGTCGAGCTCGTACTTCACCGTGTCGATCGGCACGATCTCGATGTACGCGGTGAGCTTCGCGGGCGCTTCGCCGCCGATCGCGACGCCGTGCCATGGATGCGAGCGAAACAGCGTCGGCAGCAGCTTGGCGAGGTCGCTTTCCGCCATCACGCCGATTGAAACCACAGATGCGGCGCGCTGACTACCGGCCCGCGGCCGCGCCGTTCCGCTTCTGCCGCCGCTTTCCGTGCCGCGGGCGAGGTGATACTGATGCGGATCGCTGAATTCGCCGCAAGCCATCATGGGCTCGACTGCGATCAGGACCGCTGTGATCACTGGCGCCGGAAGTGGGCTCGGCCGCGCGCTCAGTGTCCAGCTCGCGCAGTCCGGGGCGCGGCTGCTCCTCGCGGATATCAATCAGGCCGCCTGCGGCGAGACGGCCGACCTGGTCGCACAACGCGGCGGGCGCGCAGAGACGATGGTCCTCGACGTCTCCGATGCGCCGCAGGTCGAACGGCTGGCGGAAGCGGCCGACCGCTCGCTCGGCTACGTGGACCTCGTGGTCAACAACGCGGGCGTCGCGGTCGGCGGCGGCGTCGGAGAAACACCCGTCGAGGATTGGCAGTGGGTGATGTCGATCAACCTCTGGGGGGTGATCTACGGCTGTCACTACTTCGTGCCGCGGCTGGTGAGACAGGGCGGCGGCGCCTTGTTGAACGTGGCGTCCGCGGCCGGCGTCGTCTGTGCGCCCACGATGGCGGCGTACAACGTCACCAAGGCCGGCGTGATCGCACTATCCGAAACGTTGGCCGCCGAGCTGGAACCGACCAAAGTGCGGGTGACCGTGCTCTGCCCGTATTTCTTCCGCACGAACATCCTCGCCGCCGCGCGCGTGAGCGAGCAAACGCGCGCCCTCGCGGAAGCCGCATTCGCCGCCGCCAAGATCAGTGCCGACGAGGTCGCCGCCGCTGCGCTGCACGCGGTGCGCGCGGGCCAGCTCTACTGCTTCCCGATGCGCGAAGCGCGCATGGCGTGGCGTCTCAAACGCCTGGTGCCGGAGCGCTACGCGAGGCGGATTGCGCCAGCGATCTTACGCCGGATGGTGCGATCTTAACGCCGCGCGGTGCGGAGGCGTGTGAACAGTCGCGCCAGCACCGCGCGGAGGATCGGGTCGCCTACGATCCATGCGCCGGCCGTGACGAGCGCGATGAACACCGCGCCGCCGGCCGCCAACTCGAGCAGCGCCGCAACCGCGCTCACCGGCTCGGCCGGCAGCGCCCAGCGCACAATCGCGGCCGCCGGCACGGCCGCGAGCGCGGAGCGCGCAACGGTGCGCAGGAGGCTGCTCAAAGCCGGCGCGCCGTGCAGGCGTCGCGCCCACGCCAATGTGCCGAGCGCGTTGGCGCTCATGCCGATCACCCCCGCAAGCGCCAGGCCGCGCACCCCGTGGGCCCGCGCGAGCGCGAGGTAGAGCGGGATGGCGGCCAGCGCGACCGCCGTGCCGAGCAGCATCGGGCGCCACGTATCGCCGCGCGCGTAAAATGCGCGCGCGGCGATCTGCTGCGCGATCCACGCCGGTACCGCGAAGCAGAGCAGGGCGAGGATACCGGCGACCACGGCCGTGTCCGCGGCGGTGAAGGCGCCGCGCTGGTAGACCACTTGCGTGAGCGGCCGCGCGAGCGCGAAGCAGCCGGCGGCGGCCACCACGGCGATCGCCAGCCCGGCCTCGAGCGTGCGCGAGACGGCGGCGTTCAGCTCGTCGCGCTTGCCCTCCGCATGCAGCCGCGACAGCGCCGGCAGCGCGGCCGCGGCGATCGCTTGCCCCACCACGGCCACCGGAACCTGCATGAGGCGCCGCGCGTAGCTCACGTAGGACACCGCGCCCGGGCCGAGCAGCGCGCCAAACCAGCGCTCGTACCACTCGTCGACCGTCAGCAGCGTCTGGCCGAGCATCAGCGGGGCCGCGAGCGCGAGATAGCCGAGGAACGCGCGCTCGAACGGCGCGCAGCGCGCGCGGATCCGCACCCGCCCGCGCGCATAGAGCAGCGGGGCGCCGAACGGCCCGAGCGCCGCGCCGGCGAGCGCACCCCACGCGAAGCCCTCGACGGGCGACGCCAGCCGCGGGGCGAGCAGCACGCCGCCGAGGATGATGCCCATGTTGTAGAGCAGTGGGGCGGCCGCGGCCGCCGCGAAGCGACCACGCGCCAGCAGCGTCGTGTTGATGATCCCACCGGCGATGAAGAAGACCTGCGCCGGCAGGACGATCCGAGTGAGATGGACGGTGTGCGCGCGCGTCGCCGGGTCGAAGCGCGGAAACTGGAGCGCGATCAGCGGCTCGGCCCACCACCAGAGCAGCGCGGTCGCCAGCAGCGCGGCCGCGGTCAGGGTGCCGAGGACCGTCGCCAGCAGCCGCTCGGCGCCTTGCGCATCGCCGGCGGCGAGCCGTGTGGTGTACAGCGGCAGGAACGCGATCGACAGGGCACCGCCCGCGAGCAGGTAATTGAGCAGGTCGGGAATCTGGAAGGCGGCGTAGTACGCATCGGCCGCCGGCCCCGCGCCGGCGCGATAGGCGAGCAGGGATTCGCGCGCGTAGCCGAGCAGCCGGGACAGCAGCACGCTCGCTCCGAGCAGGGCCGCCGCCGCGCCGATGCGCGCCGCGCGCGGCCGCTCGACCCCCTCGCCCTCGCCCACAGTCGCGGCCTTACGTCCGATCGCCCGCACGCACAAGCGTCGCGGTCGCATTCGG
The DNA here is from genome assembly GCA_050176585.1 of Binatia bacterium. Lineage (GTDB taxonomy): Bacteria > Desulfobacterota > Binatia > HRBIN30 > CADEER01 > CAYYWP01. The sequence continues at coordinate 69,590 of JBFXHX010000008.1, read as the reverse complement.
GCTGGGCGCGCGCTACAACATCGGGATGCGCCTGCACGGCTCCTGCCAATGCGGCAAGGTCCGCTTCAGCGTCGAGTCCACGACGCCGTACCCGTACCAGTTCTGCTACTGCTCGATCTGCGCGAAGACGAGTGGGGCGCTGACCTGCAACATCATGGGCGCGCGCGACAGTCTGCGGGTCAGCGGCAAGCCGCATCTGCGCTGCTATCACGCCGTCATGCGCGAGCCGGGCAAGCGGGCGACGCGCAGCCCGGGCGAGCGCTGGTTCTGCGCCGACTGCGGCAGCCACCTGTACGTCCTCGACGAGCGCTGGCCCGAAGGCGTGTGGCCGAACGCGGCGGTGATCGACACCGAGCTGCCCGTACCGCCCGAGCACGTCCAGCTCATGATGAACTACAAACCCGATTGGGTGCCGACCGTGGCGGACGGGCCGCGCTATCCCGAGTTGCCGGAGCTGTCGATCGCCGACTGGCATGCGCAGCACGAGCTCACGGTAGCCGCGGGCGGGAAGCCCGCGCGTCGAGCGCCCCAGCGCACGCCGGCGCGGAACCGGCCGGCGGCGCGCAAACGACAGACCGCGCCCAAGCGGCGGGCCACGGGGGCCAAGCGGCGTGCAGCGGCCAAGCAGTAAGAGCCCGCCCGGCCGGCGCGCGCGCGAAACGCCGCCGCGAACACAAGAACGCCCGGCGAGCGAGTCGACCGTGCGTTCGATGTCGCCGCTGATGCGCTACGCGCTCTTTCAGGTGCCGGCGCTCGCGGTGATCACGGTCGTGCTGTGGGCATTCTGGCGCTGGGGCGGCGTGCCCGGCTGGGTCGTGCTCCTGGTGATCGCGGGCTGGATCGCGAAGGACCTGTTGCTCTACCCTCTGGTCAAGCGCTCGTATGAGCGCGTGCCGCAGGGCGTCGCCGCGATGGTGGGGAAACGCGGCGTCGCACGGCGGCGGCTCGCCCCCGAGGGCACCATCGCGCTCGGCGCCGAGGTGTGGCGCGCCGAGCTGGCGCCGGGGGCCGCTCCCGTCGACCCCGGCCGGCCCGTGCGCGTGGTCAGCGCGCGCGGGCGCACGCTCATCGTGCGCGACGACTCCGCGCGCGAGTGATCGCCTCGAAGCGCTGAGTGACCGGCGCCGCATGACGCGCCTCGCCGCGTTCTTGCTCCTGTGCTGCGCGGCGGCGGCGGTGGCCGAAGCGCCGCCCGAGCAGCTGCGCGTCCAGGTGGTGGCCGCCTATCCGCATGACCCGCAGGCCTTCACGCAGGGGCTCGTGCTGCACGGGACATCGCTGTACGAGAGCACCGGGCTGGTCGGCCGCTCGAGTCTCCGCGAGGTGGAGCTCCGCACGGGGCGCGTGCTCCGCGAGGCCGACCTGAAGCCGCCGCTGTTCGGCGAAGGGCTGGCGTGGGCCAAGGGCGAGCTCGTGCAGCTCACCTGGCAGAATGGCGAGGCGCTGCGCTGGAATCCGGCGAGCTTCGCGCCGATCGGCACGCACCGCTATGCCGGCGAGGGGTGGGGCCTGTGTTTCGACGGGACCCACCTGGTGCAGAGCGACGGCAGTCAGCGGCTCTACTTTCGCGACCCCAGCACCTTCGCGCTGGTGCGCACCATGGCGGTGCACGAGGGGGGGCGACCGTTGGACCGGCTGAACGAGCTCGAATGCGTCGGCGACACGATCTACGCCAACGTGTGGACGACCGAACGCATCGTCGCGATCACCGCGCGCAACGGGACGGTGCGCGCCGCCATCGACGCGAGCAGTTTGCTCACGCGCGAGGAGCGCGCGTCGCTGGCCTCCGGCGCAGTCCTCAACGGCATCGCCTACGATGCGCGGGATGGAACCTTTCTGGTGACCGGCAAGCTCTGGCCGAAGCTCTTCCGCGTCCGCTTCGTGCCGCGCTGACTTTCCCGATTTCAGTGTCATCCCGCCCTAACGGCGCCAACACCGTGACAGCGTATCCCCGTACGTCATTCATTTGCGTCCAACCACTCCGCTTCAGAGGGCAGTTGCATGTCGTGCGGGGATCGACCATCGTCGCATGGCTATGGCGCGCGGGGCAGTCGGCAGTTTCGTCAAGCACCATTATCGCCACTTCAATGCGGCGGCGTTGGTCGATGCGGCCGAGGGGTATTCCCGCCACGTGGCAGGCGGCGGCAAGATGTTCGTCTGCCTGGCCGGCGCCATGAGCACCGCGGAGCTCGGGTTGTCGCTCGCGGAAATGATCCGCCAGGACAAGGTGCACGCCATCAGCTGCACGGGCGCGAACCTGGAGGAGGACCTCTTTAACCTCGTCGCGCACGATCACTACGTGCGCATCCCGAATTATCGGGAGCTCACGCCGCAGGACGAGCAACGCCTGCTCGAGCGGCAGCTCAACCGCGTGACCGATACGTGCATCCCCGAAGAAGAGGCGATGCGGCATCTCGAGCACCAGCTCGCGCAGGAATGGCACGCCGCCGACCGCGCGGGCGAACGCTGGCTTCCGCACGAGTTCTTCTACAAGCTGCTCCGCAGCGGTCGCCTGGAGCCGTCGTACCAGATCGATCCCAAGGACAGCTGGGTCGTCGCGGCGTGCGAGAAGAATCTGCCGCTCTTCGTGCCCGGCTGGGAGGACTCGACGCTCGGCAACATCTTCGCTGCCCACTGCCTGGCCGGGAAGATCCGGCGCGTCGAGGTGCTGCGCTCCGGGATCGAGTACATGATCGCGCTCGCGAAGTGGTACCAGGAAACCGTCGCGAAGCACTCGATCGGCTTTTTCCAGATCGGCGGCGGCATCGCGGGCGATTTTCCGATCTGCGTGGTGCCGATGCTCGAACAGGACCTGCAGCTGAAGGATGTGCCCCGCTGGGGCTACTTCTGCCAGATCAGCGACTCGACGACGAGCTACGGTTCGTACTCGGGCGCCGTTCCCAACGAGAAGATCACCTGGGGCAAGCTCGACATCGACACCCCGAAATTCATCATCGAGTCCGACGCCACCATCGTGGCGCCGTTGATCTTCGCGCACGTGCTCGGCTGGTAGCGCCTGCGCGCGCCGCCGGTGCGCCTGCAGCGCCCTGAGCGACTGCGCGGCCCGTCCCGGATGAAGACGGCGCACTCCACCCAGCAGTTCGCTGCCGGGGGCCTCGACGCTCGCGAGGTCGCACGCGAGTACGTGCGTTGGCTGGCGCGGTTCTCGCCGCTCCTCCGCGTGAGCGGCGATCCGGAGGGAGAGTGGCGCGTGCACCTGGGGTTCCGGCGTGTACCCGCGCTGCTCGCGTTCGCGAACGACACCGGCTGTGCACACGCCGAGCGCATCGTGTTTCACGTCCGCGGCGGTCTGCTCGCCGCCCCCAGACCGCATGGCGCGCTCGAGTTCCGCTCCGCGCGCGGCGGTCAGGCGGTGCAGTGCTCGGTGCGGGGTTTCCTTCCGCGGCTGCCGTGGCCGGTGTACGCGTGCACGCAGTCGCCGGTTCACCGGTTGGTGATGGCCGCCTTCGGCCGCCATCTCCGGCGCCGAGCGGGCGCTCGATGAGTGGGGCAGCTCGGTCCGGCGCGTTGGCGTACGACGAGCGCCGGGTCGTACGCGGCCGCGCGCGAATCCCACTTCGGACGTAGCGGCCGCCGCAGGAGCGGCGGCTACACGGATTGTTGCGGAATATTGCGCAGCGCACTGGACGCAAACGCGGTCGTCTCCGTCGTTCGCGGTTCGGTACCGAACGCGCACGGACCCACACGTTCGCCCGTGCTTCGGGCTCGATGCGCGCGCGACCGAAATCCCACTTTCTTTATGTACTCGCGGCGTCTATGTGGCGCGCGAGGTCTTCCACGCATGAGCATCGCAGCACTGCGCACTTTCGTGAACGACGCCTGGGATTCGAGCATCGTTCCGGCGCTCGAGCGCTATATCGCGATCCCGAACCAGTCGTTGGCTTTCGACCCCGAATGGAAAGAGCACGGCCACATGGAGCAGGCCGTCCAGTTGATCGCCGAATGGGTGCGCGCGCACGGTCCGCCGAATCTGCAACTCGAGGTGGTCCGCCTGCCGGGGCGCACGCCGCTGGTGTGGATGGAGGTGCCCGGTGACGGCGAGCGCACCGTGCTGCTCTACGGGCATCTCGACAAACAACCGCCGATGCAGGGCTGGGCCGAGGGCCTGGGGCCGTGGTCTCCGGTGATCCGCGACGGCAAGCTCTACGGGCGCGGCGCGGCCGACGACGGTTATGCGGCATTCGCTTGCGCGACCGCGCTGGCGGCGCTCGAGCGCCACCGGATCCCGCATGCGCGTTGTATCGTCCTCATCGAGGCGGGCGAGGAGAGCAATTCCCCGGATTTGCCCGCGTACATGGAAGCGCTGGCGGATCGCATCGGCACGCCGGACCTCGTGGTGTGCCTGGATTCCGGCTGCGGCAATTACGATCAGATGTGGGTGACGACGTCGCTCCGCGGGTGCGTCAACGGCACCCTCACCGTGACGGTGCTCGACGAAGGCGTGCACTCCGGTGCCGCGAGCGGCGTGGTGCCGTCCAGCTTTCGCATCGCCCGGCAGCTCCTCAGCCGCCTCGAAGACGAGCGCACCGGCGCGGTTCTCCCCGCCGCGTTCCATGCCCCCATTCCGAGCGAGCGCCGCGCCCAGGCGGAGGCGACGGCGCGAGTCCTCGGCGCTCGCCTGCTCGACGCCTTCCCGTTCGCGCGCCGCGTACGGCCGGTCACCGATGACGTCACCGAGCTGCTGCTGAACCGCACCTGGCGGCCGCAGCTCGAGATCACCGGCGCGGCGGGGTTGCCCCCGCCGGCCAATGCGGGCAACGTGCTGCGCCCGTACACCGCTTTGAAGCTGTCGCTGCGCTTGCCGCCGACGCTCGACGCCGGCGACGCGTCGCGCGCTCTCGCGGCGCTGCTCACCGCCGATCCGCCGTATGGCGCGCACGTGCGCTTCGAAGCGGAACCGAGCGCGACCGGCTGGAACGCGCCGGCCCTGGCGCCCTGGCTCGCGGAGTCGCTCGCGAAGGCTTCGCGCGACTACTTCGGTCCCGAGGCGTGTTATTACGGCGAGGGCGGGACGATCCCGTTCATGGGGATGCTCGGCGCGCGCTTCCCGCGCGCGCAGTTCGTCATCACCGGCGTGCTCGGGCCGCGCTCCAATGCGCATGGCCCGAACGAGTTCCTGCATCTGGCCACCGGGGCGCGGCTGACCGCGTGCATCGCGCAAGTGCTCGCCGACCACCATCGCGCGGGCTGAGGGCCTCCGTTCGAGGGTGCATGCGGATCCACAACCGGTTTCTCCTCTTCCTGCTCATCACCGTCGCTCTGTATGCGGGTGCGCTGGCGCTGCTCGGGCGCGCCGGCGAGGCGATAAACCGCGAGCTGCTCGATCAGCGGCTGGAGGAGTCCGCGGGCAGTCTCGACGCCATCCTCGCCCTCGAGCGCGCCCCGATCGCGAGAGCGGTGTTCGACTACACGTACTGGGACGACATGGTGGCGTTCATCAGGCGTCCCGACCGGGAGTGGGCGAAACAGAACATCGACCACGCGCTGGCGCCGTTTGGGATCCAATACGGTTGGGTGTACGACCGCGCGCTGCGGCGCATCTACACCGTGCCATCCGGGCGTGCCGCGGCGGCGGAGCTGACTACCGATCAACTGCGCGTCGCGGTGGACCACAATTCGTTCAGCAATTTCTACGGCCGTTCCCCGCACGGCGAGCTGATCGAGTACTTTACCGCGCCGGTACAGCCCACGGCGGATCACGCCCGCATCTCGCCGCCGCAGGGGTGGTTCGTCGCGGCGCGCGTGCTCGAGCACCGCTACCTCGATCGCCTGGCCAAAGCCGTCGGCGGCACCGTCTCGCTCCAGGTACCCGCGAGCGGGTACGCAGGCGCCCATGCGGATCTCAGCGCGGCGCGCGTCGAGCTGTTCCGGAACCTCCTGGATGCGGGCGGGCATCCCGTCGCGACGCTGCAGACGCAGCGCGACATGCCCAGCGTGCCGGTGCTTCGGCGTTGGCAGGCGAGCTACAACGCGATTTATCTGGGGTTTGCGGCGCTGAACCTCCTGCTGCTCGGCGGGTTCGTCATCATCTGGGTGCGCAACCCGCTGCAGCGCATCTCGCAGAGCCTCGACCGGCAGGACCTCACGCCGGCCGCGCGCTACCTGCATGCAAAGCACGAGTTCGGCACGATCGTCCGCTTGATCCGCAACTTCTTCGCGCAGCGCGAAGCGCTGCTGGAAGAGATCGAGATGCGCAAGCAATCCGAGCATCACCTCCGCGAAGCGCGCGATCTCGCGGATCGATCCGCGCACGCCAAGGCCGATTTCCTCTCCGTCATGAGCCACGAGTTGCGCACGCCGCTCAACATCGTCATCGGCTACGCGGGGATGCTGCTCGACGAGGATCCGCGCCCGGATCAGCGCCAGCCATTGGAGGCGCTGAAGACCGCGGCCGAGCACCTCCTGGCGCTCATCAACGACGTGCTCGATTTCAGCAAGATCGACGCGGGCCGGCTCACCTTGGAGGAGCGGCCGTTTGACCCCGCCGCGCTCGCGAACACCATGCTGCTCGCGTTCGAGCCGCAGGCGCGCGCGACGGACGTCGCCCTCACCGTCGATCTCGGACCCGACCTGCCTCCGCGAGTGGTCGGCGACCAGCTGCGCATCGCACAAGTGCTCGGCAACCTGCTCTCGAACGCGATGAAGTTCACACCCGCCGGGTGCGTGACGCTGGCGCTCGAGCATGCGGGTGGAGATGCCGCGACGGCGTGCATCCGCTTTCGCGTGAGCGATACGGGGATCGGGATTCCGCGCGACAAACAGGCGGCAGTATTCGAACCGTTCACGCAGGCGGCGACAGACACCACGCGGCACTACGGCGGTACCGGCCTCGGCCTCAGCATCGTGCGCCGCCTGCTGCAGGTGATGGGCTCCGACATCGAGCTGGAGAGCACGCCGGGGCGGGGCAGCACGTTCAGCTTCACCCTCGCGCTGCCGCGTACGCTGGAAGGCGCCCCGCGGGACGATGCGCCCGCGGCGTTGGTCTCGGCTGAGGGACGGCGCGTCCTGGTGGTCGAGGACAATCTGGTGAGCCGCCAACTCGCCGCGCGGATGCTCGCCCGCTGGGGCATCGAAGTGGAGACCGCGGTGAACGGCGTCGAAGCGGTGGCGAAAGCCGCTCGCGAGCCGTTCGATCTGATCTTGATGGATCTGCAAATGCCCGAGATGAGCGGCATCACCGCCACCGCGCACATCCGGCACGATGCGCAGAGCGCGAACGCGATGACGCCGATCCTCGCTTTCACCGCCACCAGTCCCGGCGAGGACGACGCGGCCGCGCACGCGGCGGGGTTCACCGGCACCATTCGCAAGCCGGTGGACCCCGCTCGGCTACGCGTGGCGCTCGAGCGCTATCTCGCCGGCCCGGATTCGGACGCTTCGCGCGGCGGGGAATCGTGATGAAGGTGTAGCCACGGCACCCGTGGTCGCCTGCATCGCGCAGCGATGCCCAGGGGCGGAACGCGGCAAGGGCATCTCACGCGCACCACGCACGGGCAGGCTACGCGCCACGCCACCCAACCGGGCGGCGCTCCCGCGCCGCGGTGCCGGCACAGGTCCCGCGGCTACACTCCCGCGCTCGTTCACTCCGCGGTGACGCGCTGCCCCTCGCGCAGCGCAACGTCGCCGAGGATGACGGTCTCGCCGCCCCGCAGGCCATCGGCGATGCGCAGCTGGTCGGCGACCGCGCCGCGCGGTTCGACACGCCGGGCCCGCGCGCGGCCGTCGTCGACGACCCACACGATGTTGTCCCCGCTGACGTCGCGATGCACCGCAGACGCCGGCACGAGCACCATCGGCGCTTCGTTGCGCACGGCATCGGGCGGCTGCAGAAAGGTGACGCGCGCGCTCATGTCCGGCAGCAACTTCTCGTCCGGCGCGAGGATGTGTACCTCGACCTTCAAGGTGCCCTTTTGGCGGTCGACCTGCGGGTACAGCTTGACCACGCGCGCGTCGTAGATCGCATCGGGGTAGGCGTCAGGAGTAACCTGCGCGGGCTGTCCGAGCTTCACCCGGTTGAGGTCGGCCTCGTTCACGTCGACTTCGGCGCGCATATCCGAGAGGTTCGCGAGCCGGATGAGGTCGCCCGAGCCGGCAAAGCCTCCCGGCACGGCGATTTCCCCGACTTCCTTCAGCTTCGCGAGGACGACGCCGTCGGCCGGCGCGCGCAGGGTGGTGTAGTCGAGGTTCACCTTGGCTTGCTGCCGCTCGGCTTCGAGCTGCGTGATGCCGGCGCGGGCCACGGCGGCGCGGTTCTCGAGCACATCCAGCTCCTGTGCGGAGATCACGCCCTGGCGGTGGAGAGCCCGCCCGCGGCCGAGGTCCGCTCGCGCCAACGCGAGGTTCGCCTTCGCGGAGGCGAGCCGCGCTTCGATCGCCGTCACCGCCGCCCGGTAGTCGCGGTCGTCGAGCTGTACCAGGGCGTCGCCCTTGCGCACGCTCTGGCCCTCCTCGACGAAGTAGCGGTCGATCCGACCCGGAACGCGCACGCCGATCGAGACGTAGCGGTCGCCGGTCACGATGTAGCCCGAACCCGACAAGAGCGGAATCGCGGCGCCCTGGGCATCCGCCGAGCGCTGCGCGATCGCGACGTTCACGGCCAGCGGGCGCGCTTTCAGCGCCCATGCGGCCGCCCCGGCCAGGGCCACGAGCGCGATCAAGAGCGCGGAAAGCCAGCGGCGGGATTGCCGAGGCCTCGGTGGCGGCGGTGCGGAGCGCTCGATGCGCAGCGACTGGAGATCGTTGCGCAGCTGCTCTTCGCGGTCGGCGGTCATCGACAGCGAACTTCCCTAGCCCTTAACAGCCCAACATCCCAACCGGGGCGACAGCGGTTCCGTCACGCTTTGCGCAGCGCTTCGATCGGGCGCATGCGGGCGGCGCGCCAGGCGGGGCCGATGCCGCCCGCCAATCCGATCGCGATCGCCAGGCAGCATGCGACTGCCAGATCGCCGGCCGCGACGTTCAGCGTGACGAAGTTGGTCGTGAACGTGCGCGAGCCGAAGCCGATGCCGCCCATCGCCATGTGGATCAGGCGGGCCAGGCCGACGGCCGCAGCGGCGCCCACCGCGAATCCGAGCCCGGCGAGGACGACGGCTTCCATCTGAAAGGACCATAGGATCGCCCGGCGCGAGAAGCCGAGCGCGCGCAGGGTGCCAATCTCGGCCGTGCGCGCCTGCACCGCAGCGTACATCGTGTTCGCCGCCCCGAAGCCGGCGCCGACGCCCGCCAGCACGGCGATGCCCACGACCAGGATGTAGAGCGCGTTCGCCGACTCCGCCTGCTTGGCGTAGTACTCGGTTTCGGGCTGCGCCTCGATGGCGAAGCGCGGATCGTCGTCGATCCGCCGTTCGAGCGCGCGCAAAGCCGCAGGGCTGGCGGCGCGCAAGCGGACGCCGGAGTACGGAAATGGCCGCTTCGCGTCGTTCGCCAGCTCGCGGACGTCCACCCACACTTCGCTCTCGAACGTCGAGCCACCCGCCTCGAGAATTCCGACCACCCTCCAGCGGCCGCGCCCGAAGCGGAGCTCGCTGCCGAGCGCGGCGCCCGCATAGCGCCCGACCAGGTTCTTGCCGACCACCGCTTCACCCGAGCTCGGGATCAGCATGCGCCCGGCCGCGATGCGCGCCTCGCTGTGCACCTCCAGCGCGACCGGCTCGACGCCCCGCACCAGCACGTTCTCGCGCCCGCCGTCGACGGTGCGAAAGAAGGGCTGCACGATGAGCTCGGGCGAGATCAGCGGTCGATCGGCGGCGTCGCGCGCAATCCCGTCCAGGTATTTGATCGCCTGGTACGCTTCGATGGTCAGCTGGCTGGCGCCGTCGTTGTCGGACCCCTTGCGCATCACCACCAGGTTCAGCGGGTCGCCGCTCGAGATCAGCGTACGGCGCAGGCTGGAGATGAGGCCGAGAAACAGCGCGCAGGCGACGACGACGAGGGCGATGACACCGGCCGTCATCAGGCTGCGCGCCGGGCGTGCGACGACGTTGCGCGCGGCGTACGAGAGCGGCAGCGCCATTGCGCTCAGAAGACCTCGCGCAGCGTTTGCACGACCGGCTTGTTGGCGGCGCCCCAGGCCGGGACGACGCCGGCGAGCATGCCGACGAACAACGAGAGGAACACGCCCTGCACGATCACTGGCCCGGTGACGATGAACGCGCCGAGCGGGCCGAGCGTTTCACTCCAGCCCGCGAACAGGCGGAGGGCCTCGGTGAGGCCGATCGTGAGGGCCACGCCGAGCACCCCGGCGGCGGTCGACAACACGACCGCCTCCGCGAACAAGGTCCCGAAGATGACCCGGCGCGTGAAGCCGATCGCCTTGAGCACCGCCAGCTCGCCGGCGCGCTCGCGCACCGACATCGACGCGGTATTGGCGGCGATGAACACGATGCACAGAGCGACCAATGCGGTGACGATCAGCACGACCGTGACGAACCCCTGCAGGCTGCCGAAGAAGTTCGAAAAAAAGCTCTTCTCGGTTTCGCTCGCCGTCTCCGCGTCGCTGTTGCGCGACAGCTCGTCCACCGCGCGCATGATCCCGTTCACCTGCTCCGGTGCCGCGGCGCGCACCCAGATCACGCCGACGACGCCGAGGCCGGGCCGACCCTGTGCCTTCAACGCTTGATCCAGGTACTCGCGGTTCAGCCAGAGCATCGGCGCGCGCTCGTCGGGGACCTCGCCGACGATCCGCAGGTCGAGGCTCACGGGCCACACGGTGGACTTCAGGGTGATGCGGTCGCCGATCTTCCAGCCGTATTTTTCGAGCGTCTGTCGGCCGACGATGGCCCCGTCGCGATAGCGCTGAAAGTCCGCCAATTGCGCCGGGGCGATGCCGTAATCCGGATAGACCCCGCCGACGTGATCGACCTCCACGGCGAAACTGGGAAACGTCACCCGTCCGGCCTCTTCGTAGGCGCCACCGAACCAGGCGAACCCCACGGCAGCCGCGACACCGTCGATCTGCCGCACCTTGCGGGTGAAGGCGTACGGCATCAGGTACACGAGCCCGGCCTTGTTGTGCACCGAGATGCGGGTGTTGCTGGTGAGGCGATCCATCAGCGCGTCGAGCCCAGCCGGCATGGTGAGGAGCAGGCACACGAGCGCGACTGCGAGCATGATCGCCCCAGCCGTCAATGCGGTGCGCAGCTTGTTGCGGCCGAGGTTCGCGCGGATGAAGCCGAACCACTTCATCCGGCGCTCCTCCCGGTATCGGCGAAGACCGCGCCGCTCGCTGCCTGGCGGATCGCCTCGCCCGCGCGCGCGGCGGCGTCGCCCTCGAGCAGAATGCCCTTGTCGAGATGGAAGGCGCCGTCGACGAAGCGCAGGGCGCGCGGATCGTGGGTGACCATGATCACGGTCTTGCCGAAGTCGCTCTTCAGCTGGCGCAACAGCGCGAGGATCTCCTCGGCGTTGCGGGCGTCCAGGTCGCCGGTCGGCTCGTCGGCGACGATGAGATCGGGGTCGGTGACGATCGCGCGGGCGATCGCGACGCGCTGCTGTTCGCCGCCGGACAACGTGCCCGGATAGTGGTCCATCCGCGGCGTCAGGCCGACGACGCGCAGCGCCGTCTCCGCCCGCCGCACGCGCTCGCGCTTGTCGAGCGCGGTGAGGAGCAGCGGCAGGGCGACGTTGTCGCGGGCGTTCAGCACCGGCATGAGGTTGAAGAACTGAAAAATCAAGCCGACGTGCCGGGTGCGCCAGTGCGCCAGCTCATCTTCGCTGAGATCGTTGAGACGCGCGCCGGCGACGATCACCTCGCCGGCACTCGGGCGATCGATGCCGGAGACGAGGTTCAGCAGCGTCGACTTGCCCGAGCCCGAGGGCCCCATGAAGGCCACGAAACGCCCCGCGTCGATCCGCAGCGAGACGTCCTCGAGCGCGTGCACCTCGTCGGCGCCGCGGCGGTAGAGGCGCGAGACGTGCCGGATGTCGATGAGCGGGGCCATGGGGTCGCTCATGCGGTATCGTCCGACAGTACGGGATAGGCAATCCCGGCGATGGGCGCCGGCGGCTCCGGCCGCGGCAGGATGACCAGCGCGGCGCAGCCCAGCGCGACCGCGCCCAGGCCTCCGACGAGGAACGGCATCTCCACGCCGAAGTGCTCCAGCAGCCAGCCGCCAGCGGTGTTCGAGCCGATGCTCCCGATGCCGAGACCGATCATGGCCAGGAGCCCTTGCGCGGTCGACCGCAATTCCTGCGGGACGACGCTCTCGAGATAGATCGGCCCGCCGAGCAGCAGGCCCACCACCATCACCCCGTGCAGGAGCTGCACGGCGTACAGCACGATCGGATCCTGGGCGAGGGCGCACAGCGCCCAGCGCACACCGCCGACCAGCACGCCGATGGCGAGCAGGCCGCGCGCGCCGAGCCGGCGCACCCCGGCGCCGGCGAACAGCACCAGCGGGATCTCGACCAGCAGCATGACTACCCACATCTGACCCACGGTCGTCAGGTCGCCGCCGCGCGCGCGCACCAGGAGCGGGAAGAGCGTGTTCGGGCCCTGCAGAAACAGCTGGCCGCCGAGCACGAACGCGATGAGGCGAAGCACCGGCCTGGAGCGCAGCAACACGCGCCACTCGCCGCGCCGCGCGCGAAGCGCCACTTCGCGATCGCGCGGCATCCACGGCCACACGAGGGCCGCGCCCAGCGAGCATGCCGCGGCCGCGTAGAAGAGCGAGCGGAGCCCGGTCGCCGTGCCATCGGCGGCCGGCGGTGAGAAGTACGCGAGCACCCAGGGGAACAGCGCGGCCGTCAACAGATGGCCGACCGTGCCCCAGACGCGCACCAGGCCGAAGGCGTGAGGGCCCATGCCGCGGACTGCGGCAAAGGTCACCGCGAGCGCCGCCGGCAGGACCGAGGTACTGCACGACGCCAGCGCCGCGGTGGCGATCACGATGGCGGGGAACGAGCGCGCCTGCGCGAGCAGCAGGTAGCCCAACACCGAACCGACCGTCACTGCGGCCAGCACGGCACTGCGCGCGCCCGTGCGATCGGCCAGGTTGCCCCAGAACGGCTGCGCGACGAGGCCGATCAACGGAATGGTGCCGATGACGAGCCCGATCTCGCCGCCGGCCAGCCCGGCGTCCTCGCGCAGGTACAGCGCGTAGTACGGGAAGAAGATGCCGATGCCGCCGAAGAAGAAAAACCAGAAGACGGCCAGTGGCGCGGCCCGGCCGAGGCGCATGTTCACGCGCCGCGTCCGGCGCGGTCGCGGTGCCGTGCGTACATGCTGCGAGAGATGCCCTGGAGTGGATCGCGTGCCGCGACGGGTTCGGGCGGCGCGGAATCGCTTCCGCCCGGGTGCCGGCCCGCGCGGCGATGGCTGGTACTCGCGTTCGGCGTCATGCGTTTAGCGCGCAGCGTGCGCCGGGGACGAGTCGCGCCGCCGCGCCGAATTGCCGATGGCTCCCGCGCGCGCGGGCTCAGCGGCTCTCGCCGCGGTGCGAGCGGGTTCGGGAGCGCAGCGCGATCAGTCGTTGCGTTGCGGCAGGTCGAGCACCGCGCAGGCGATGCGCGCGCCCGCCTTCCCGGCGGGGTCGGTCACGTAGTCGTCCGGTTCGGCGTGGATCACCAGTGCGGCACCGTCCCCATCGAGCAGGCCGTTCGGGCCGCGCAGGGGCATCTCGCCGGTCACCACGATCTGGGTCTCGAGCTTGCCGTCGGCGGGAATGGTGATGTTCGGCAGGTCGCCGGCGTGGAAGCCCTTGGGGTTCTTCATGCCGTGCTGGCGGTTGAGGGGATTGAAGTGCGGCCCGGCGGAGTCGAACGAGGGCGGCGTACACTGCCCGACGCTGTGGATGTGAATCGCATGCACGCCGGGCGGCAGATCGTGCAACTTGAGCAGAAAGATCGTCGCGCTCGGCATGTGCTCGACGGTGACCGTACCCACGTTTTTGCCCTGTGAGTTGATGAACTGGTTGCGCGCCACCTCGGCAGCGTGCGCACCGGCCGCGAGCCCAACCGCTAGTGCGATCGGCGGAATCCACCGCGTTGCGGACTGCATGCTCCCTCCAAGCAATGTACATACATTCTGGTCCACGTATCCGCCCTCTGGCAAGGCGGGGCGCGCGATTCACTGAAGGAATCCTCGTCGCGTGGCGCACTGCACCTCTTGGGACGTCCGGATTGGATGGGCCTGCGGAGCCGAAGGGTGTACCCGCGGGAGCGGTGCCCGCACGCGGCGCGGAGCGCCGCCCGGAGGGGTAGTGCGGTGCGAATACGTGCGCCGCCGTGGGTATGTAATTGCCGCGCCCCGCTTCGGGCATCGGTGCGAGATGCCGTGCGGCCGCGGTGCGCGGTCACCCCGGATGTACATGTGAATGTGGTCCGGTTAGCCGCCGGGCGTGTGCTGGCAACACGGCGCGAGCGCCTGACGTGCAGCGCGCCCTCCGCGGCGCGGCGAGTCACCGCGCCGGCCGGTCGATCCAGGTGAGCGGGGGCGGCGGTCGATAGCGGCGAAACCCCTGCAGCAGCTCTTCCGCGGTCATGGCCACGACCAGCATCGCGCGGTATGGCGGCGCGAGAAAGCGGGCGTCGACTGCGCCGTCGAGAAACTCCAAGAGGGGTGCGAAGTAGCCGTTCGCGTCCAGGACCCCGACCGGCTTCCGATGGAGACCGAGCTGCGCCCAGGTGAGGATCTCGAAGAGCTCGTCCAGCGTGCCGAGGCCGCCGGGGAGAGCGACGAAGGCGTCGGCGAGATCCGCCATCAATGCCTTCCGCTCGTGCATCGAGCCGACCACGTGCAGCTCGCTGAGGCCGCCGTGGGCCAGCTCGAGGTCGACCAGCGCGCGCGGGATGACGCCGATCACTTCGCCGCCGCGGGCCAGCGCCCCGTCGGCAACGCGGCCCATCAAACCCACGCTGGCGCCGCCGTAGACGATGCCGATGCCCGCCGCCGCCAGCGCCTGCCCCAGTGCCTCCGCGGCGGCGCCGAAGCGGGGGTCGCCGCCGGGATTGGAGCCGCAGAACACGCACACCCGCCGCGGCCCGGCGGAGTTCTGTTCGGAGTCCTTGCTCTGTGCCACCGAGGAATTCCAGCGCTCTTGGCGTTCCGGCGCAGCCTATCGAACTGCCCGGCCGCCACCAACCACTGGGTTGGGCATCGATGCATCATGAATTCTGGTGTCGCCGCGGCACCGGTGGCCGCAGGCATCGCGCAGCGATGCCCGGGAGCGGGCGCGGCAGTGACATAGCGTAAGCCGGCGACACGGTGTTCGCACCGCACCCCCTCCGGGCGGCGCTCCCGCGCCGCCCGGAGGGCACGGGTCCGGCGAGGCTTTAGGAACCGCCGCCCTTACGCGCCGAGCTGCCGCTGCAAGCGGCTGCGCACCGCGCCCAGCTCGCCGGTGTCGATCGGCACGCCGGCGCGGTACGCGAGCACCAGACCGGAGAAGGGCGAGACGCGCGCGCCGGGCGTGATGATGCCGGCGAGGTTCAGCGGGTCGGCGGCGGCGATCAGGATCAGTTCATCGGGCGCTTTGCGGCGGCGGACGCTGCGCAAGGCATCGACGGCCTCCGGCAGCGCGAACTGCTCGCCCCGGAACCCGTCGACGAAGCGCCCGCCGCGAATCTCGCCCCGCGCTTCCATCCTCCGGAGCGCGCCCAGCAGCGCGCGCCAGGCGGGCAGGCCGCGCTCGCGCACCAAAAGCTCGCGGAATACGACTCCCCACCGGAGGAGCAGCCGGCGGGCGGCGTGCTCGGCCGCGACCGCGCTCGGGATCGGCGGCTCGAGGTGCTCGCGCAACAACGCCCAGCGGCCGACCGGCATCAGCCGGCGCGCCGCACCGCCGCGCAGCGCGCGCAGGTGCGACGGTTTGCGCGGCCGGCGCTCGTGCTCGGGGCGCAGCAGCGTGCGCAGGCCGGCGATGCCGTCGCCGGTGACCAGGCCCGAGGCGACCAGTTCCCAGAGCGCTTCTTCCACTTCGGTCGGCAGCCGCCCGACCGCGCGCGCGATGTCGGCGAGAAACGAAGCGCCGCGCTCGCGCAGATGCGCGAACACGCGGCGGGCGGCCGGCGTGCGTTCGCGGAGCAGGGCGTCCACGCCGTCGATCGGCGGGAGCAGGTCGGGCAGGTCCGCGCGCAACGCGAAGGCGAGCGGCGCTGCGCGGGTCGGCGCCTGGCGCCGGCGCACCGGCGGCGCCTCGTCGCCGCTCGGGTCCGGCACGGAGAGCCGGCCCCACACGACCTCGCCCGCCAGGCAGAGTTGCTCGAGCTCGGCGGGCTCGTAGTGGGCGACCCGCGCCGGCAGCACGTCGCGCTCCCACGCGGGGCCGGGCAGCTCCAGGCCCTGCAGCTGCGCGATCACCAGGCGGACGCCGTCGCGACCGCTCAACAGCGTTCCCGGTTGCACGTGTTGCCAGGCGAACAGGAAGCGCATGAAGTCGGACGGCGGGATCGGCTCGACCTCGCGGCGCAAGCGGCTGACCGTCAACCGATGGATGCGGGCGAGAAGCCCGCGCTCGCACCACTCGGTATCGCTGGCGCCCGGCATGAAGCGACCGCGCATCACCTGGCCGTCGCCTTCGAGCTGTGCGAGCGCGCCGTCGACGGCCGCCGGCTCGAGGCCGAGGCGCTCGGCGAGCGCGGAGGCGCTGGTCGGCCCGATCGAGTCCATCCAGCCTTGTACGATCTCGCGCAATGCGACCAATGGATCGCCGGCGGTGCGGGCGGAGGCGATCGGCGGCGGCTCCGGATCGAACACCGCGCCGGGCACGGCGACCCGCACCAGCGCGGCGCGCTCGGCGGCCACGTATCGCACGCTCCGCTCCTCGTCAGCGCGCCAAGCGCTCGCCTCCGAGAGCAGCAAGCGGGTGGCGCGCCGCTCCGCGACCAGCTGCGCGAGCCAGCGCTCCCAGTCCGGCACCTCGCCGGCGGGCAGTATGCCGAGCGTGAGCAGCACGTCGTGCATCTCGTCCGCATCGCGGGGATCGGGCCATGCCTGACGGCGCACTTCGGCGATCGCGGCGGGATCGAGCGCGCCGATCCCGCTGGCGAGGTCCGGGTCCGTACGGCGCAGCGCCACGGCGCGCGCGCGCCGTTCCTCGAGGGGGGCGTCGTCGAGAAAGGCGTACGGGTTCGCGTTCAGCAACTCGTGCGACATGGGCGACGGCGCCGCGGTCTCGACTGCGACCGCGCGGATCTCGCCCGCTTCGATGCGCTCCAGCACGCGGTGCAGGCCGTCGATGTCCATCGCCTCGTGCAGGCAGTTGTCGAGCGTCTCGTTCACCAGCGGATGATCGGGCGGCTCGATCGGACCGGTCTGGTTGTCGCCGCACGCGAGTTGGGCCGGGAAGACCGCGGCCAGCAGATCCTCGGCGCGCATGCGCTGCAGCGGCATCGGCACGCGGCGCCCGCCGGTGAAGCGCAGCAAGGCGAGCGCGCGGGTCGCATTCCAGCGCCACCGGTTCGCGAACATCGGCGCCACCAGCGCAGCCTGGATGAGATCCTCGCGCAGGCGGTGCGGGCGCACCATGCCGAACACGCTCTCGAGCGGAAAGCTGTGCGGTTCGCCGAGCGAGATGACGACGCCGTCGTCGGTCGCAGCGGCCTGCAGCTCGAAGTCGAAGGTGACGCAGAAGCGCTTGCGCAGCGCCAGGCCGAGGGCGCGGTTGATGCGGCCGCCGAACGGGGTGTGCAGCACGAGCTGCATTCCGCCGCTCTCGTCGAAGAACCGCTCGGCGACGACGGTGTCGAGCGTCGGCACCACGCCGAGCACGGCGACCGTGGCGCGCACGTAGGCGAGGATCTGCTCGGCTCCGCCGCGATCGACCTGCGTCTCCGCCATCAGCCAATCGACTGCGGTGGCGGGCTCCCCGGCGCGCGCGGCGACCTCCTGGCGCAGATCGGCGACGGCAGCAGACAGCTCTGAGCTGCGCGCCGGCGACTCGCCGAGCCAGAACGGGATCGTCGGCGGAGAGCCGGTGGCGTCCACCACGCGCACGCGTCCGGACTCGACCCGGCGAATGCGCCAGGCGTGGTGGCCGAGCTGAAACACGTCGCCGGCGAGGCTTTCGATCGCGAAGTCCTCGTTCACGGTGCCGACGCGCGCTCCGGTCGCATCCTCCACCACCTCGTAGTCGGCCATGTCCGGGATGGCGCCGCCGCAGGTGATGGCGATGAGCCGCGCGCCGCGCCGCGGGCGCACGATGCCGTGGACGCGGTCGATGTGCAGCTGCGCCCCGCGCCGTCCGCGCCGCGTGGACACGCCTTCGCCCAGCATGTCGAGCGCGGCGTCGAACTCCGTCCGCGCCAGGCGGCGGTACGGGTATGCGCGGCGCACGAGCGCCCAGAGGGCCTCGATTGCGAGCTCGCCTTCGCTGGCGGCGATGGCGACGATCTGCTGGGCGAGGACGTCGCGCGCGTTCTCCGGGATGGCGAGCGCGTCGAGGTCGCCGGCGCGGACCGCGCGCACAGCCGCGGCCGACTGCACGAGCTCATCGCGCGTGAGCGGAAAGAGCACGCCCTGCGGCATGGCGCCGAGCGAGTGGCCGGAGCGGCCGACGCGCTGCAGGAGCTGGGCGAGCGCGCGGGGAGCGCCGAGATGGCAGACGAGATCGACCGTGCCGACGTCGATGCCGAGCTCCAGCGACGCGGTGGCGACGACCACGGGGACGGCGCCCGACTTGAGCCCCGCTTCGGCGGCGAGGCGGGTCTCGCGCGACATGCTGCCGTGGTGGGCGGCGACCGCGCCCGGCCCGAGCCGCTCGCCAAGCGCGTGCGCCACGCGCTCGACCAGGCGCCGCGTGTGCACGAACACGATGGTGGTGCGGTGCGCGCGCACGAGCTCCGCGATCCGGTCGTAGATCTCGGCGCGGACCTCCTGGCTGGTGATGGGGCCGAGCTCCTGGTCCGGCGTCTCGATGCGCAGCGACAGCGCGCGGCGGTGGCCGGCATCGACGATGGCACAGCGCGGCGAGCCGTCGTCCGCGAGACGCGCGCTGCCGACCAGTAGCCGGGCGACCTCCTGCACCGGTTTCTGGGTGGCCGACAGACCGATGCGCTGGAGCCCGCCGCCGCACAGTCGGTCGAAGCGCTCGACCGACAGCGCGAGGTGCGAGCCCCGCTTGTCCTGCGCGACGGCGTGAATCTCGTCGAGGATAATGGTCCCGGCTTCGCGCAGCATTTCGCGGCTGCCCGCGGCGGTGAGCAGGATGTACAGCGATTCCGGCGTGGTGATCAGCACGTGCGGCGGGCGCCGCGCCTGGAGCGCGCGCTCGCGCTGCGGCGTATCCCCGGTGCGCACGGCGACCCGGATCTCGGGCAGCGGCGTGCCGGCCGCGGCGGCCCGCGCGGCGATGCCCGCCAACGGCACCTGGAGGTTCTTGTGCACGTCGTTGCCGAGCGCCTTGAGGGGAGAGATGTAGACGACGTGGATGCGGTCCTCGAGGGTGCCGGCCAGCGCGCGCTCCACCAGGCCGTTAAGTGCCCAGAGAAACGCGGCCAGCGTCTTGCCCGATCCGGTCGGCGCGGCGATCAGCGTGTCGCGGCCGGCGGCGATGTGCGCCCAGCCCTCGGTCTGTATCGCCGTCGGTCCGGCGAAGCTGTCGGCGAACCAGCCGGCGACCAGCGGATGGAACGGTGCGGCGAGCATGCGGACTGCTCAGTTTACCGGCGGCGGTGGCTCCAAGCCAGGCCGGCTGGCGGGAAGCTCGACGCCGAGCGAAGATCTGGATGCGCTGTGCGCCTTCGCGTCTCTGCGTCGAAGTCGTGCACTCTTCAGCCGCCGGTGCGCTGGCGCGGTGCGGCAACTGGTGGAGCGGTCTTCACGATCACGCCGCCGGGGAGCGGCGGTTGCGCGGGCGCGCCGGGGGCGGCGAGGCGGGCGTTGATGGCCGGGGCGAGCAGCCGCAGCACGGTTACCGAGAGTTTGCTGGTGAACTCGTAATGACCGGCTTCCTTGCCGGGCACGAACGCGGTGAGGACGCCGAAGTAGCGGTCGCCCACGTAGAAGGTGAAGGTGGCCGTGCGGCTGACGACCCGCTCGGATTTGACCCAGCCGCCTCGACCGAAGGTCTTGAAGCGGTTGTCGCCCGAGCCCGTTTTGCCGCCGGCGGAGACGGCTTTGCCGCCGGCGCCCTTGAACGCGCCGGCCAGGCGTGCGGCGGTACCGGCGGTCACGACATCGGCCAGGACGCCGCGCAGCGCGCGCGCGACCTCGGGCTGCATCACCTGGACGCCGAGGTCGGTGCGCGGCACGAGCTCGGTCTCGTATGGCGTGCCGGCCGCCCAGTTGAGGCGGGTGACGCGCAGCATCGGCAACCGCACGCCGTCATTGACGATGATGCCCATCAAATCGGCGAGCGCGGCGGGGCGATCGGCGGAGCTGCCGATCGCGGTAGCGAGCGACGGCACCAGGTGGTCGAACGGGAAGCCGAAGCGCTGCCAGTACGGCGTCATGCGCTCGAAGGCGTCGCGCTCCGTGGCGATCCGCAATCGGGTGTGCTGAGCGCCCCGCGATCGCGGCCGGAACAGCCACTGCATGACCTGCCCGCGCACCGGCGCGCTGCGTTCGAGCAAAGCGGTCCAGCTCGTGCCGGGCTCCTGCGCCAGCTGGCCCACCGCCCAGAGCTCGAGCGGATGGCGGCCGAGCAGGTACGCGTGGTCGAGCAAGGTGAGCGGCCGCAACCCGTACGCGCGCACCAGTCGCTGCACCTCTTCCGGTGTCTGCTCCACACCGAAGCCGCGCAACCAGTGCGCGAGCTGCGCCGGCGTGCCGCCGTGCCAGGCATAGAACAGAATGGTGAGATGCCGGGCAGACGACGCGCGCGAGCCGAGCAGCTTGGCGATCGCGGCGTCGGCGGTCAGCCCGCTGTACCGCCGGTAGGCGCGCGACAGGATCATCCGCGCTTCCTCGTCACCCTGCTTGGCGAGCAGGCGCTCGGCGTCCGGGTTGAGCGGTTCCGCCAGTACCGCTTCGGCATCGTACCCGGTGATGCGGGCGCGGTGGTAGCGCATGAGGTCGCGCATCATGCGGATGAACACCAGGTTGGTGGACATCCGCATGCCGTCGCGCACGCGCATCTGCGGGCTGGTGACCTTGGTGAAGTTGCTGAACACGTGCCGGCCACCGCCGGTGAAGAAGGTCTCGCCGGCGCCGGCCGAGTACTTGCGATCGAGGGCGTGCTGGAGCAGCGCGTCGAGCGCGATCGAGGGGTTTTCCGCGAGCTGCTCCGCGGCCCAGGCCGTGAGCGGGTCGGTGCGCGGCGCCTTGGCGAACGCTTTCAGATCGGACGGAGAGCGCCCGGCGAGCTCTTCCCGCAGCAGACCGACGACTTCCAGGTAGTGCGCGAGCGTGCGCAGCTTCGCCGTGCTGCCCAGATCGAGTTTGACGCCGCCGTTGATGTCGAATGGACGGTCGAGGTTATCGGCATTGACCCGCAGCAGGTTGCCCCACGGCGTGCGCTCGAACAGCATCAGGCTGTACACGACCTGCGCCGGATCGGCGTTGCGCAGCAGCTGCTCGCCGGTGAGCCCGTTGGCGCGCACGAACTGCTTGTCGGCGAGGTTGGTGAACAGGCGCTCGACGTCGGCTTGCAGCGCCATGTCGATGGTGCTGTCAGCCTCGAGATGCAGGCGGTCGAGCTCGTAGAAGCTCGGGAGATCCAACCACTGCAGCAATGTGGTGCGAATGGCGTTGGTCGATTTCTGACGGGCGTACGGCAGCGGCGGCGCCACCGGAGCGCGCTGCAGGAACTGGAGTGGGGCGGCCATCACCTGCTCGGCGAAGGCGCGATCGAGGATGCCGTCGGCGGCGAGCAGGCGCGTGTACTCGTTGATCCGCTGGTTCAGCGCCAGGCGGTCCTTCTGCAGGTAGTACGTCGGCGCCCGCAGCGCGATGAGCAGCGCGAGCATATGCTTGTAGGCGCTCGCCTGCTCCGGGCCGTGGCCGGGTTCGGCGAGCGCCGCGCGCGCGGCGGCGAGATCGATGCCGAACCACGCGTACAGGCCATCGCCGAGGCCGTAGATCTCGCCGTACCCGGGGGCGGCGGCGAGCGGCGCGGTGTTCAGGTAGTCGACGACGATCTCGCGCCGGCCGTCGCGCGTGTCGGCGCCGGCGCGATAGGCCTTGAGGCTCGCGCCCGCGACCTGACGGAGCTTGTCGAGCGGCGAATCGGTGCGGCCGTGCGGCGAGTGGCGGTACTTCTCGAGCTGAATGGCCAGCGTGCTGCCGCCGTGCACGGGCAGCGACAGGCCGAGCTTGCTCCCGGTATAGAACAAGCTGGCCTTGGCGAGGCGGTCCCACTCGATCGCCGGATTCGCCCGCGGATCGAAAGGCGCGAGGAGCTCGCGGTTCTCGATGTACAGCAGCGAGGCGACCAGCAGGGGCGGCACCTCCTCGAAGCTGCGGAACCAGCGGCCGGTGCGGGTCGCGTCGTAGAGCGGCGCACCGTCCATGCCGCGGATCGTCAGTCCGGTGACGAGCGGCTCGCGAAAGGGCGGGGCGATGCCGAGATCGACCAAGCGGACCAGCTCGGGCGACGCCACCGCCTGACGGCGCACCGTGAAGCCGCGCGCCGCCACGCGGGCCTGAAAGTCGGCCATCCGCGAATAGCCGAGGCGATCGTCGAAGGGGGCGCTCCGCGGAAAGGCGATGCGCGGGCTCGGGCCGTCGGCGACCTCGTAGGTGACCCGCGCCGTGTAGCGCGGCAGCACATAGGCCTGGAGGGCCGAGGTGCGGGTCTCGTGAATGAACGCGGCGAGCGCGGCGCTGGCGATCAGCACCCCAGCCGCGAGGTAAACCCACGGTTTGCGGCGGCGGCGCGCGGCGGAGGGATGCGGCTCAAGGACTTCGAGCGATGAGGACGCAGAGCCGAGCGCTTCGTTTGCATCCATCTACCGCAGTACCGCGGTCGCAACTATGCGGTCCCGGCCTGGAATGCGCAAGAGAATTGTGCGCGGCCCGCGCGATCGACGCGGGCCGCGCGTATCAGCGATCGAAAGCGGCTCAGATCTGCGTGCTGACCGCTTCTTCGCGGTCGGTCGGCTCGGGCCGCTTTTCGATCGGCTGCCACTTGCGCTCTTTTTCGCCGAGGTAGAGCTGGCGCGGCCGGGCGATCTTCTGCTCCGAATCGCGCACCATCTCCGCCCACTGAGCGAGCCAACCGGACACGCGCGGGATGGCGAAGAGCACCGGGAACATGGTCACCGGGAAGCCCATCGCCTGGTAGATGATGCCGGAGTAGAAATCGACGTTCGGGTACAGCTGGCGCGAGACGAAGTAGTCGTCCTGCAGGGCGATGCGCTCGAGCTCGAGCGCAATGTCGATCAGCGGGTTCTTGCCGGTGACGTCGAACACCTCGTAGGCGAGCTGCTTGATGATTTTCCCGCGCGGGTCGTAGTTGCGGTACACGCGGTGGCCGAAGCCCATCAGCCGGCCGTGCCCGGCTTTGAACTCCTTGATCGCGGCGGGGACCTTGTCCACCGAGCCGATCTCTTCGAGCATCCGGATCACCGCCTCGTTGGCGCCGCCGTGGAGGGGGCCGTAGAGCGCGGCGATGCCGGCCGCGATCGCCGAGTACGGATCGACCCGCGAGCTGCCGACGGCGCGTACCGCGTTGGTCGAGCAGTTCTGCTCGTGATCGGCGTGCAGGATGAACAGCACGTCGAGGGCGCGCTCGAGCGTCGGGTTCGGCTGGTACACGCGCTCGCCCATTTTGAAGAGCATCTGCAGGAAGTTGCCGGTGTAGCTGAGCTCGTTGTCGGGGTAGACGTACGGCAGCCCCTTGAGGCGCCGGTAGGCGAAGGCGGCCAGGGTCGGCAGCTTGCCGATCAGCCGGCGCGTCTGCAGCCGGCGGCACTCGATATCATCGATGTTCTTGGCGTCCGGGTAGAACGTCGAGAGCGCGCCCACGGTGCTGACCAGCATGCCCATCGGGTGCGCGTCGTAGCGGAAGCCGTCCATGAAGAGCTTCACGTTTTCGTGAACGAAAGTGTGGACGGTGATGTTGTGGCGCCACATCTGGAAGCGCTTCACGTCCGGCAGCTCGCCCTTCACGATCAGGTAGGCGGTTTCGAGGTAGTTGCTGTGCTCGGCCAGCTGCTCGATCGGGTAGCCGCGGTAGCGGAGGATGCCGAGGTCGCCGTCGATATACGTGATGCGGCTCTTGCACGACGCGGTGTTGGTAAAGGCCGGGTCGTACGACATGAGGCCGAAGTCGTCGGCGTCGACTCGAATCTGCCGCAGGTCGGCGGCGCGGATGGCCCCGTGCTCGATCGGGAGCTCGTACTGCTTCCCGGTACGGTTGTCGGTGACGGTCAACGTGTTTGAGCTCATCGGTGATCCTCCGGAAAGGCAGTGGCCGGCGCTGGCGGACTCTTCTCAGTAGCTGACCCGTCGCGGGCGAACAACCGGGGGCTTTACAGGCGGCCGGAGACGCGCGAGATGGCACCTGCCGCGCCCCGGGGGAGCACATGCCCGAGCTCTATCGCATCTTCGGCAGCGAGCTATCGCCGTACTCGGTGAAAGTGCGCTCGTACGCCCGCTACAAGGGCATCGCGCACGACTGGATCGTCCGCAACCCGGCAGTCGAAGCGGAGTTCCAGCGCCACGCCAAGCTCCCGCTGGTGCCGCTGGTGGTGACGCCCACCGGGCGCGGCTGGCAGGACTCCACGCCGATCGTCGAGCAGCTCGAGCAGCTCTATGCCGAGCCATCCATTCACCCGGCCGAACCGGGGCCGGCCTTCCTCTCGGCCCTCATCGAGGAATACGGCGACGAATGGGTCAACAAATCGATGTTTCACTACCGCTGGACGTACGAGCCCGACCAACAGTCGACCGCGGCGCGACTCGCCCGCAGCCTGAACCCCGACCTGTCCGGGGATCTCGGCCAGGCCATCGCCGCGGTGAAGGCGCGCATGATCCCGCGCCTCAAGCTCGTGGGGTCGAGCGCCGCGACCAAAGATCACCTGGAGGGGTCCTACCGCCGGCTGCTGGCGATCCTCGAGGCGCACCTGAACGGGCGGATGTACCTGTTCGGGGCGCGGCCGGCGTTCGCGGATTTCAGTCTGTTCGCGCAGCTGCATCAGCTCTCGACCGACCCGACGCCGGGCGCGATCATGCGCGCCGAGGCGCCGCACGTGGCGCGCTGGATCCAGGCGATGCTCTCGCCGCGCGCCGAGGGTCCTTTCGAGCCCTGGGCCGCGCTCGCGCCGACCTTGCTGCCGCTGCTGCGCGAGGAGATCGGTGGCCTGTTTCTCCCCTGGAGCGCGGCGAATGCGCGCGCGGTGGCGGAGGGCGCCGCGGAGCTCACCGTGGCGCTCGGCGGCCGTCCGTTCGTTCAGGAGCCGCAGCGATACGCGGCGAAGTCGTTCGGGGTGCTGCGCGCGCGCTACACGGCAGTGGCGGATCGATCGGGGCTCGACCCGATCCTGTGCGAAACCGGCTGCTGGTCCTGGCTGCAGTAGGGCGCGGATTTAGCTGAGCCGCGAACGCACGCAGACACCTGCGCCTGCACGAGCGGCGCAACCGTCCACCGCGCGCGCGGCGCGCGCGCACGGACACGTAGGTGCGGCGACCGCGGAGTATGCCTGATCCTATGCGAGCGTGGACGTGCCGAAGGCGCGGCGGCGGCTGATCAGCGCAGCAGGGCGGCAACCGTGTCGGGGAGCGCGGCGAAATCTTGGATCAGGGGGCCGGCTGCCTCGATCTCGTCGCGGTGGCCGTGGCCATAGTCGCAGCCGATGAACGGGCAGCCGACCGCGCGCGCCGCTTCGACATCGCTGGCGCGGTCCCCGATCATCACGGCGCGGGTGGGGCTCACGCCGACCGCATTTACGTAGTGGCGCAGGATGGCGACCTTATCGCCGACCTCGTCGGCAGTGACGCGCGGCAGGAACAGGTCCGCGAGGTCGTACGTCGCGAGCACGCTCTCGATGTATCGCGCGCGCCCGTTGGACGCCACGGCGAGCTGGTGGCCGTCGGCGCGCACAGCGCGCAGCACCGCGGGCACGCCCTCGTACAGCACGCCTTCGCGGCCGGCCACCCGCCGGCAGATCACCTCGAGCGTCGAGGCGTGCAAGTCCGTCAGCGCGTCGGGATCCACGCCGGGGAAGAGGTTCGCGAAGATCACCGGCAGGGTCCATCCGACGTGGGCGAGGATCTCGTGGGTGGTAGGCACGCGTGCGAACGCCGACGGGTGACGAGCGTGCACCGCCTCGATCGCTTCGCGATAGGCGTCGCCCAGAAACGGCTCGGAAGAGTAGAGGACGCCATCGAGATCGAAAGCCAGCAGAGCCATGGCAGCGGGAACCGTGGGAGGAGGGGGGCGGGACGTTCACTCGCCGAGGCCGAGCCGCGCTCGCGCGAGCTGGCGGGCCCACCGGTAGTCCGCTTTTCCCGACGGGCTGCGAACGACCGCCTCGACGAAGACGATCGCCCGCGGCAGCTTGTAGCCGGCGAGCTGCCGGGCCGCGACAGCGGTGAGCTCTTCGCGGCTCGGTACATGGCCCGGCCGCGCTTGTACGAGCGCGGTGACTTGTTCGCCGAAGCGCTCGTGCGGCGTGCCGACGACTACCGCGTCGTACACGCCGGGGTGATGCTTGAGCGCCTTCTCGACCTCCTCTGGGTAGATCTTCTCGCCGCCGGAGTTGATGGACACCGAGCCGCGCCCCAGCACGGTGATCGCGCCGTCGGCGTCCACCGTGGCGTGATCACCCGGCACGGCGTAGCGCACGCCCCCGATCTCGGGAAACGTCTTGGCCGTCTTTTCCGGGTCTTTGTAGTACCCGAGCGGCACGCGCTCGCGGCGGGCGAGCCAGCCGGTCTCGCCGCTGCCAGGCGACACCGGCCCGCTGAAGTCCTCTTTGAGCACCAGCGCCTGCTCGTTCATTCTGAACGATCCGGTGGTGGCGGGTTGGCCCGACATGGAAACGTGCTGGCCCATGCCGCCGGATTCCGAAGCCCCGAACCCATCGATGATCACCATCTGCGGCAGCCGCTGGAGCAGGGCTTCTTTCAGCGCCGGAGTCAGGATGGCGCCGCCGGACACCAGCACGGCGAGCTGCGAGAGATCGTACGACTGGCGCTCCAGCTCGTCCAGCAGTGGGCGCGCGAAGGCGTCGCCGACGATGACCAGCAGGCGCACGCGCTCGCGCTCGATCGTCGACCAGATGTCTTCAGCGTCCAGCCGTTCCGGGCGACTCTGGATCACCACGGTGCCGCCCTGGTGCATGGTGAGGAGCGCCATCCAGTGCGCCGCGCCGTGCATCAGCGGCGGCGCCGGGCAGATGCGCAGGTCGCCGCTGCGGGCACCCTCGGCGACCGCTTCGACGCTGGCGTACTGCTCGCCGAGCATCGGGCCGCCGCCGACGCCGCCGAAGAAGATGTCCTCCTGGCGCCACAGCACGCCCTTCGGCATGCCCGTCGTGCCGCCGGTGTACAGGATGTAGAGATCGTCGCCGGACAGCGCGACCGGCGGTCGCGCCGGCGATGAGGCTGCCAGCGCTTCCTCGTAGTCGACCGCGCCGGGCAGGAGCGCGTGGCCGGACTCGTCGGCGACCTGCAAGAGCACGCTGAGGTTCGGCAGCGCCGCGCGCAGGCGCGCGACGTTGGGCGCGAAGCGGGCGTGGTACACCAGCGCGCGCGGCTCCGCATCCCGGAACAGATAGAGCAACTCGTCTTCGACGTAGCGGTAGTTGACGTTGAACGGGGCGACGCGCGCCTTGTAGGCGCCCAGCATGGCTTCCAGGTACTCGTTGCAATTGTGCAGGTAGATGCCGATGTGATCCTGCCCGGACTCGAAGCCGCGCAGGCTCGCGCGCTCGCGATGGCACCCGAGACCGCGGCCGGCGAGGTAGTTGCCGAGCCGGCGCGTGCGTTCGTTGAACGCCGCCCACGAGAAGCGCCGGTCGCGAAAGACCAGGCACTCGCGCTCGGGAATCGCCGCGGCGATAGCTTCGCTGATCTCGGCGAGGTTGAACGTGGTATTGGTCACTCGCACACCGCGGCCGACACCGCTGACCGATTCACCCTCTCACCGCTCCGTCCGCGCGGAGGGGAGGTCCTACGCTGGCCGCCTCTCCCCGCGAGAGGGTCAGGTCGAGGCGGGCGCCCGCACGGCGAGTATCTCCGGCGAACGCGCTAGCGCTCCCACACCACGTATTCGTCCAGCTCGGCGCCATTGACCGTGACCATGTACGGCCCGGCGACTTGCAGATCCGTGGGCGCGGACGGCGCCGGATGACGCAGGCGCTCGCGATCCTTCTGCAGTGCGGCGCGCAACTCGTCTTCGCTCGGGCGCGTTTGGCCGCGCGGGATCCGGATCAGCGCGAACGCTTGGGAAGCACCTGCTGCCATCGGTGCAGGTACATATGGAGGCGCGTTCAGGGGGTCAAGTCAGGGCGGTGGAGCAGGGGTGGCGCGGTTAAGCTGTACGCCGCATCCGAATGTAGCCGCGGGAGCCGTGCCCGCACGGCGGCGCGGAAGCGCCGCCGGTGGGTGGCGCGCGGCGGATGTGCTGCCGCGCCCGCGCAGACGCCGCCGCACCTGTTGCCAAGCCCTGCCCCGGGCATGGCTGCGCGATGCCGTGCGGCCACAGACGGCCGCAGCTACACGGAACCTGCCGACCGCGTAGGGGGCGGCGGCGTGGGCGCTACCTGGCGGACGGCGTTGAGCGCCAACCGGAGCGTGGTCCTATGCGGGCGGCCTATGGCGTGAGCCGTTCCAGCATGCGCGGAAACGGGATCGTCTCGCGGACGTGGCTCAGGCCGCAGATCCAGGCGACGACGCGTTCGATGCCCATGCCGAATCCCGCGTGCGGCGTGGACCCGTAACGGCGCAGGTCGACGTACCAGCCGAACGCCTCCTCGGGCAGATTGTGCTGCCGGATCTTGTCGCGCAGCGCGTTGAGGTCGTCCTCGCGCTGCCCGCCGCCGATGATCTCGCCGTAGCCTTCGGGGGCCAGCATGTCGACGCAGAGCGCGAGCCGCGGATCGACCGGATCGGCTTTCATGTAGAACGCCTTCATCTCGACCGGGTAGCGATGCACCAGGACCGGGCGATCGAACTCTTCCGAGATCGCGGTTTCCTCGTCGCCGCCGAAGTCCGCGCCCCATTCGATCGCGAAACCCTTCTTTTGCAGCAGCTGGATCGCCTCGCCGTAGCTGATGCGGGGGAACGGCGGGCGCACGCGCTCGAGCGCGCTGATGTCGCGCTCGAGGGTTTCGAGCTCGCGCCGGCGCGTGGCCACCACGCGCTGCACGACCGTGGACACGAAATCCTCCGCGAGCTCCATGTCTCCGGCCAGGTCCATGAACGCCACCTCGGGCTCGATCATCCAGAACTCCATCAGGTGGCGGCGGGTTTTGGACTTCTCGGCGCGAAAGGTCGGCCCGAAGCAGTACACCTTTCCGAACGCCATGGCGCCGGCCTCGGCGTACAACTGCCCGCTCTGGGTGAGGTAGGCCGTGTCGTCGAAGTACGGCGTCGTGAACAGCGTGGTGGTGCCTTCGCAGGCCGAGGGCGTCAGGATCGGCGAGTCGAAGAGCACGAAACCGCGCGAGTCGAAATAGTCGCGGCAGGCGCGGATCAGCTCGCTGCGGATGCGCAGCACCGCGTGCTGGCGGGCCGAGCGGACCCAGAGGTGGCGGTGGTCGAGCAGGAAGGCGACCCCGTGCTCTTTGGGCGTGATCGGATACTCCTCCGCGAGCGCGGCGACCTCGAGCTGTGTGACGCCCAGCTCATATCCGAGGGGGGCGCGTTCGTCCTTGCGGACGACGCCGGTGACGATGACCGAGGACTCCTGCGGCAGGTGGTCGGCCAGCGCGAACTGGTCGGCGGGCACGTCCTTCTTGAACATGACGCACTGGAGAATGCCGGTGCCGTCGCGCACCAGCAGAAAGTGCAGCTTGCCGCTCGACCGCTTGTTGTAGAGCCAGCCTTTCAAGGTGACGGTCTGACCCTCGTGCGCGGCGATGTCCTCGATGTAGACCCAGGGCGCGTTGCTCATAGGCCGCGTATAGCAGAAACGCCGCCCCCGGTTTGGACGGGTCGCCTGCGCGGCCACCTCTCTGCGGTGCAGCTCTCCACCTTCGGTGCAGTCCGCCGGCCCTGTGTCGACCCGACGCGCCCAGCGCGCCTCTTCGTGCGAGCAGCGGCGTGGGGGTCTGCAGTTCGCCCGCGCCCAGCTCCGCCGCGGTTACACGCCCTACGCGGGGCAACGGAGGTGGGGAATGTCATTCGTTCCGGTACAGCGCGGTGAACCGATGGACCTCGACGAAGCGGCTTCTGCGCGCCGGGCCGCCACAGGGGCAGCCTACAGCGAAGGCTTGCGCACCTCGCTTGACTGAGCGGACCCGTCCACATACTGAACGTTCAGTATGGCCGAATTGGTGCGGGCCGGAAGGGGCGAGAACGGGCGGCGCGAGCTGATGGACATCGCGATCGACTGCTTCGCCCGCTACGGCTACCAGGGCGCATCGATCGACCGGATCGCGAAGGCCGCCGGCCTGACCAAGGGCGCCATCTACTACCACTTCAAGGACAAGGAGGCGCTGCTCTTCGCGGCCGTGCAGAACCGCGTGAGCCAGTTCGAGCGCCGGGTGGCGCGCGATCTCGCGATGGTCGAGGACGCGGCGACGGCCCTGCGCCGGGTGACGGAGGTATGCCTCGAGCACGCCACGCGCACGAACCACCGCCGATTGATCGTGACCCTCATGGTCGAGGCGCTGGACACGAACGCCGAGCTGTCGGCGCAATTCCGCGACATGATGCGCCGGTTTCGCGCCACCCTGGCGGACATCATCGAGATTGGACAACGCCGCGGTGCCTTTCGCGCCGACGTCGCGGCAGCCACGGCCGCTGGCGTGTACGCCGGGGCAGTGATGGGGGCCGAGATCCAGTACTACCAGGATCCCGAGCGCATCGATCTCGGCGCGCATTTGCACGCGTTTCTCGACGGCTATCTCGGGTGGCTCGCCGCTCCGAAGCCACGCAGTAGGAGGACGCCGCCATGGTGAGTTTCGAGCCCAGCGAAGAGCAGCTGCTGATCCGCGACACGGTGGCCGACTTTGCGCGCGAACGCATGCGCCCCGCCGCGCGCGCCGCGGACGAGAGCGGCGCCGTTCCGGAGCCGGTGATCCAGCAGGGGTGGGAGCTGGGCCTAGTGCAGGCGACCATACCGGAGGCGTACGGCGGCTCTGGCGAGCCGCGCTCGGCGGTGACCAGCGCGCTCATTTGTGAGGAGCTCGCGTGGGGCGATCTGTCGCTCGCGCTACATATTATGGCGCCGCGGCTCGCGACGTATCCCGTGATCGAGCTCGGTACCGAGGCGCAGCAACGAGAGGTCCTGCCGGCGTATGCAGCTGCCCAGTTCGCCGCGGGCACCGCGGCGTTGCTCGAGCCGAGCTTTGCGTTCGACGCGCGCGCTTGCGCCACCACTGCCACCCGCGAGGATGGCCGCATCGTCCTGAACGGTGCGAAGTGCTGCGTGCCGCTGGCCGCCGACGCGCAGCACGTGGTGGTGTACGCCCGGACGCCCGAGGGTTTGAGCGCCTTTCTGGTGCCGCGCGGCGCCGCGGGCGTGACCGCGGTCGGGCCCGAGTCGAACATGGGGCTGAAGGCGCTGCGGACCTACGAGGTTCAGTTCCGCGATTGCGCGCTGCCCGTGTCGGCGGAGCTGCGCGGGGAGGTGACGCCGCTGTTGAACCGCATGCGCGTGGCGCTGGCGGCGCTGGCCATCGGCGTGGCGCGCGCCGCGTTCGAATACGCGCGCGACTACGCGAAGGAGCGGAAGGCCTTCGGCGTCTTCATCGCGCAGAAGCAGGCGATCGCGTTCATGCTGGCGGAGATGGCTATCGAGATCGACGCCGCGCGGCTGCTCACCTGGGAGGCGGCGTGGAAGGTCGACCGCGGGGGCGATGCCACCCGCGAGGCGAATCTCGCCAAGCGATACGCGGCGAGCACGGCGTTGATGGTCGCTGACAACGCCGTGCAGGTGCTCGGCGGCCACGGCTACGTGCGATCGCACCTCGTCGAGCTGTTCCTGCGCAACGCGCGCGGCTTCGCGGTGCTCGACGGCCTGGCGATCGCGTGAGGCTGACCGAACAGCGGTTCGGGGAGGATCCATGATCGATTTCGAGCTCGCTCCCGAAACCGAAAACTATCGGGAGAACATGCACCTCCTGGCGGAGCAGACGATGCGTCCGATCTCGCGCGAGTACGACGAGCGCGAGCATGCCGACCCACGCGAGTGGCATGAGCTGATGTGGAACTTCTCGCGTCAGGCGGCGCAGTTCGGGGAGAAGTCGCCGAGCGACGCGCTGACCGAGGGGCGCAGTATGCGCAGCGTGATCTCGATCGAGGAGCTGTCGTGGGGGGATGCCGGGCTGTATCTGAGCATTCCCAACGCCGGGCTCGGCGGCGCGGCGGTGTTGGCGGCCGGCACGGAAGCCCAGCGGGCGCGCTTCCTGGCGCGTTTCCGCGAGGGCGAGCCCAAGTGGGCTGGCATGGCGATCACCGAGCCGGGTTGCGGTTCCGACTCGGCCGCGATCACGACCACGGCCGTGCGCGACGGCGATCAGTGGGTGCTGAACGGCACCAAAATCTTCTGCACCAGCGGCCAGCGTGCACTGCAGTCCGGCGGCTTCGTGGTCGTCTGGGCGACCGTCGATCGTTCAGCCGGGCGGGCCGGCATCAAGGCGTTCGTGGTCGAGGCCGGGACGCCGGGCATCGCGGTGACCCGGGTCGAAGACAAGCTCGGGATCCGTGTCTCCGATACCGCCGAGCTGGCGCTGGAGAACTGCCGCATTCCGCTCGATAACCTGCTCGGCAGCGCCGCGGTGCAGCGCGAATCCAGCGCCGGGTTCAAAGGGGTGATGGCGACCTTCGACGCCACGCGTCCGGTGGTGGCGGCCAGCGCCATCGGCATCGGCCGCGCCGCCGTGGACTTCGTCCGCGACGCGCTCGCCCAAGCCGGCGTGGTGATCCGCTATGACGCGCCGCTGCACGCGCTGACCGCGGTCGAGCGCGATTACATGGACATGGAAGCCAACCTGCAGGCCGCGCGGCTCCTCACCTGGCGCGCCGCGTGGATGATGGACCGCGGGTTGCGGAACAACCTCGAAGCGTCCATGTGCAAGGCCAAAGCAGGGCTGGCGGTCACGCACGTGACGCAGAAGGCGGTGGAGCTCCTCGGCCCGCTCGGCTATTCGCGCAAGCTACTGCTGGAGAAGTGGATGCGCGATGCAAAGATCAACGACATCTTCGAGGGCACGCAACAAATCAACCTGATGATCGTCGCGCGGCGCATTCTGGGATACTCGAACAAGGAATTGAACTGAATCGCTCGGGCCCGGCGCGCGCCGTCAAGCCCCCCAAACACAGCCGTTTGCGGCAGTCGTCATTGAGATGACGCTGAGCGGCGTGCTACACCACGAGGACATGGCCACGTACTGGATCGGGACGTCCGGCTATAGCTACAAGCACTGGAAGGGCGGATTCTATCCCGCGTCGCTTCCCGATGGCGAGATGCTGCGCTACTACGCGGAGCGCTTCGCCGCGGTGGAGATCAATTACACGTTCTATCGCATGGCGAGCGTCCGTCAGCTGCAGAGCTGGGCCAAGGAGACGCCCGACCATTTCACCTTCACGCTGAAGGCGCCGCGCCGCATCACGCACGACCTGCGGTTGCGCGATGCCGCCGACGCGGCCGTCGACTTTTGCGACACGGCGCGCGCGCTGAAGCACAAGCTCGGCGCGCTGCTCTTCCAGCTTCCGCCCTTCTTGAAGCGCGACACGCCCCGCCTCGAGGACTTCCTGCACCAGATGCCGGAGGGCTTCCGGGTCGCGTTCGAGTTCCGCAACCCGACCTGGTTCACGGACGAGGTCTACGACACGCTGCGCCGCTTCGGCGTCGCGCTCTGCGTGGTCGAAGCGCCCGAGCGCAACGTGCCGCTCGAGGTCACGGCGGACTTCGGCTACTTCCGCCTGCGCCAGCCCGAGTACACCGACGCCGATCTGGCCGAAGCCGCAGCGCGGATTCAGAACGCAGCCGCCAATTGGCGGGACGTCTTCATCTACTTCAAACACGAGGACACCGGGCAGGGCCCGCTGTTCGCGGCGCGCCTGCGCGCGCTGCTCGAAGGCGTCGATACGCCGCTCGCCGCCACGTGCAGCTGAGCGGCCGTACGCGCCCAGACTGAGCGCGCGCACCGGCGCGCCACACAGTCCGCGATGGCCGCGCGCAACGAGCCCCGCCGCTTCGCCGGCGAAGGTGGCGCGGTATCGGGTACGGTTGCCCTGCCGGAGGGCCGGCGCCCGCAAGCCACGGTGGTCCTCGCCCACGGGGCCGGCGCCCCGATGAACGCACCGCTGCTGGTCGATCTCGCCGGACGCCTGGCCGAGCGCGGGATCGCCGTCGTGCGCTTCAACTTTCCGTACGCCGAGCGCGGCGCGCGCGTGCCCGATCGGGCGCCGGTGCTCGAAGCGTGCTACCGCGCCGTGCTCGCCGCGGTCCGCGCCGACCCGCAGCTCGGCGGCGGCACCCGTCTGGTGATCGGCGGCAAGTCGATGGGCGGCCGCATGGCTTCGCACCTCGCCGCCGCGGGCGAGCCGGTGGATGGTCTGGTCTTCCTCGGCTATCCGTTGCATCCGGCCGGGCGCCCGACCCAATTGCGCGCGGCGCACCTGCCGCGCATCGCTGCCCCGATGCTGTACGTCACCGGTACGCGCGACGCCCTGTGCGAGCTCGAACTCCTGCGCGAGGTGCTGCGGGACCTACCCCGTGCCACGCTGCACGTGGTCGAGGATGGCGACCACTCCTTCCACGTGCGGAAGCGGACCGGCCGCGGCCGCGCGGAGACAGTCGAGGAGATCGCGGCGGCGACATCCGATTGGCTGCGCGCGACGGCGCATCTGCCTTGAGTGCATCGGCCGCGTTCCCTACGCTGCGCCCAGCATGCGGGCGCTCACTCCGGACGAGCTCGAAGCGGGGCTCGAGGACATATTGGGATCGCCGAAAGACGAAGGCGTCGTAGAACTGATCGTCCGCCGGCCGCGGGTGGGCGAGCGCGAGGTGCTCGACGTCGGCGCGCTGGACCTCGTGGACGGGCTGGTCGGCGACAGCTGGCGCAAACGGCGCGGCTTTAAAACGCCGAATGGAGAGCCCAATCCGGAGATGCAGCTGAACGTGATGAACTCGCGCGTGATCGCTCTCGTCGCTGAAACCAGGGATCGATGGCAGCTGGCGGGGGATCAGCTCTACATCGATCTGGATTTGAGCGCGGCGAATCTGCCGCCGGGGACGCGCCTCGCGGTCGGGCAGGCCGTGATCGAAGTCACCGCCGTGCCGCACACCGGGTGCGAGAAGTTTCGGGCGCGCTTCGGCGGCGCGGCAATCAAACTCGTCAATTCGAAGATCGGCCGAGAGCACAACCTGCGCGGTATCAACGCGAAGGTCGTGCGCCCGGGCGCGGTGCGCGGCGGCGATACGGTGAAGAAACTGCCCCGGTAGTACGATCCAAAAACTTCACCGCCGAGGCGCAGAGGCGGCTCTGGTGAGTTCGAGCACCCGATCTCCGCGCCTCTGCGAGGACATTCTAGCGCCAGCGGCCGCGCGGCACGCGGTTCAGCTGCGCGAGGCGGCCGGCGAGACCCCACGGCGACGGCGTGTCGTTCGGGCGCGCGGTGTCCAGGAGCGCGGTCGGTTCTCGCTCGATCGCCAGGGCGATGGCGGCCGCGACGGCTTCGTTTTCGATGAGCTGGGGGAGCGATTCAGTCATCGGCTCGGCCCGTCACTCGATGGTCACCAGCAGCTCGCCCTGGCGGACTTCCTGCTGGGCGCCGACGTGCACCTCTTTCACCGTGCCGTCGATAACCGAGAAGATCTCGTTCTCCATCTTCATCGCTTCGAGCACGAGGAGCTTGGTGCCGGACGTGACCTTGTCGCCGGCCTGAACGCTGACCGCGAGCACGACGCCGGGGATGGGAGCGCGCACTGCACCGGGGGTGTCGCTCACGGGCGCGGCTGGGCGCGCCGGGGCTGGGCGGGGCGCGGCTGGTACCGCCGGCTTGCTCGCCGGAGCGCTGACGGGTGCACTGGCCGGCGCCGCCGCGGGCGCGGGTCTCGCGCTGGCCGGCGCCGCGGGCGCGCTCGCGCCCTGTGGAGTGGCCACGAGCCCGACGACGTACGGCCGCCCGTTGACGGTGACGTGGAGCGTCGCGCCGACGCGCGCACCCACTTCGACCTCGTACTGCTTGCCCTGGATCACGAAACGATGCCTGGCCATGACTCTCCCGAAGCGCGGCGGGCGTTGGGCGCGGTGGTCCGCTACGCATGCGCGGCGGGGCGACCGAGCCGAAACGCAACCGGCAAACGGCTAATCGCTCACAAGGGGATGTTCCCGTGTTTCTTCGGCGGATTGCTGTCGCGCTTGTTGCGCAGCATGTCGAGCGCGTCGATGATCCGCGGCCGCGTATCCTCCGGCAGGATCACGTCGTCGATGTAGCCGAGCTCGGCGGCCTTGTACGGATTGGCGAATAGCCGCCGGTATTCGGCCACGAGCCGTGCGCGCTCGCTCTTCTCGTCTTTGGCCTTCTGCAGCTCGGCCCGGTTGACGATGCTCACCGCTCCGTCCGGTCCCATCACCGCGATCTCGGCGGTCGGGTATGCGAGGTTCACGTCGCCGCGGATCTGCTTCGAGGACATCACGACGTAGGCGCCGCCGTACGCCTTGCGCGTGATGATCGTCACCTTCGGCACCGTGGCCTCGCAGTAGGCATAGAGCAGCTTCGCGCCGTGCTTGATGATGCCGCCGTACTCTTGCGCCGTGCCCGGGAGAAAGCCCGGCACGTCGACGAAGGTCACGATCGGGAGGTTGAAGGCGTCGCAGAAGCGCACGAATCGCCCGCCTTTCACCGAGGCGTCGATATCGAGACAGCCGGCCAGCACGCTCGGCTGATTCGCCACGACGCCGACCGGACGGCCGTCGAAACGCGCGAACCCGACGATCATGTTCCGCGCGTACTCGGGTTGCACCTCGTAGAAGCTGCCCGCGTCGATCACCCGCTCGATCACCTGGTACATGTCGTACGGCTTGTTCGGGTTCTCCGGCACGATCGCGTTCAGCTCGGGATCGCGCCGCCCCGGATCATCGCTGGGCGCCGTCGCGGGCGGATCTTCGGTGTTGTTGGACGGCAGGTAGGACAGCAGCTTGCGGATCTGCTCGAGGCACTCCGCGTCCGTGCCGGTGCGAAAATGCGCCACGCCGCTGCGCGCCGCGTGCGTGGCAGCGCCGCCGAGCTCCTCCATCGTGACGTCTTCGCGCGTGACCGTTTTGATCACATCGGGCCCGGTGATGAACATGTAACTGCTGTGCTCGACCATGAAGATGAAGTCGGTCATGGCGGGCGAATAGACCGCGCCGCCGGCGCATGGGCCCATGATCGCGGAAATCTGCGGGACCACACCCGAGGCGATCACGTTGCGCTGGAAGATGTCGGCATACCCGGCCAGGCTCTGCACGCCTTCCTGGATGCGCGCACCGCCGGAATCGTTCAGGCCGATGACCGGGTATCCTTGCCGCAGGGCGAAGTCCATCACCTTGCAGACTTTCTGCGCGAACGCCTCGCCGAGCGAGCCGCCGAATACGGTGAAATCCTGCGAGAACACGGCCACGTAGCGGCCGTTGATCTTGCCGTAGCCGGTGATCACCCCGTCCCCGAACACCGTCTTGTTGCCCATGCCGAAGTCGGTGCAGCGATGCGTCTTGAACTTGTCGAGCTCGATGAACGTGCCGGGGTCGAGCAGCGCGTTGACGCGCTCGCGGGCCGTCATCTTTCCCGCCTCGTGCTGCTTGTCGATGCGCGCTTTGCCCCCGCCGAGCTCGGCCTCGGCGTGGCGGCGCTTCAGTTCATCCAGTGTCTCTTGCAACCCCATTCGGGCTCCTGCTCGTGCGTCCCGCGACGCCGCACCGCACCGTTCGCTGCCGAACGCGTTCGCCGCGCGGGCGGGGCGTTTCGTCATCGCTGATGTCGGAACGCGCGAAGCAACCACGCAGGTGCGGTGAAGTCAACGACGTCGGGCGTCCGCTCCGGCATGGGGAGCGCCGCGCGCCGCCGGTGCGGCGCAAGGACCGGCGGCGGCAGGCGCGGTTGCGTCACGCGGGCGGCGTGTGGGACACCGAGGCATGGCCGACGAACAGCCGAAGCAAGAGCAGATCGAGTTGCAGATCGACGCCCAACACGCCGCCGGCGTCTACTCGAACCTCATGATGATCAGTCACCGTAAGGAGGAGTTCATCCTAGACTTCCTGTTTCTCCAGCCGCAGCGGCTGCCGCAGGGGCGGTCGGTCGCGTCGCTGCGCTCGAGGATCATCACGTCGCCGGAGCACGCCAAGCGCATCGTGCGCGCGCTGCAGGAGAACCTGCGCCGCTACGAGGAGAATTTCGGCCTCATCGAAGAGGCCACTGACCTGCCGAAGATCGCGCACTGAGGCGTGCGAGGCTCGGCAGCACGGAGCGATGGCATGAGGCGGGCGCTCGGGGCAGCGCGCGCGGCGGCGCCGCACGCGCATGGCGGAGGGGCAGGCGAGCCCTCGCGCCATCCGCGCGATCGGCTGCGCCGGCAGCTCTTGCCGTTCGACGCCACCATGCTGGTGGTGTCGTCGGTAATCGGCGTCGGGATCTTTCTCACCCCGGCGACCATTGCCGAGCTGTTGCCGGCGCCAGGCTGGATTCTCGCCGCATGGCTGGTCGGCGGCGCGCTGTCGCTGGCCGGGGCACTCGCCAACGCCGAGCTCGGATCCATGTACCCGCACGCCGGGGGTGACTACGTCTACCTTCGCGAGGCCTATCATCCGCTCGCCGGGTTTCTCGCCGGCTGGCTGTCCTTTTTCGTCATCTATGCCGGCACGGTCGCGACGCTGGCGGTCGGCTTCGCGGAGGGGCTCGCCTACTTCGTGCCGCTGGGCGCCGCCGGGCGGGTCGCGGTGGCCGCCGCCGTTACGATCGCCACGTCTTGGATCAACTACGCCGGCGTCCGCACCGGCGCGCGCGCGAATAACGCGACCGCCGCGATCAAACTGGTCGCCCTGGCCGGGCTGGCGGTGGTCGGACCGCTCCTCGGCGGCGGCGGCGCCGGCCACTTCACCCCGTTCCTGCCCGCCGGCGAGGCGGTGCCGTGGGCCGCTTTTGGCCTCGCCCTCTCGCCGGTGTTGTTCAGCTATCTCGGCTGGAACGCCTCCGTGTACGTCGCCAGCGAAATCGCCGATCCGCACCGCAACGTGCCGCGTTCGCTGTTCGCCGGGCTCGCGGTCTGCACGGCCATCTACCTGCTCCTGAACCTCGCATACCTATATGCTCTGCCCGTGGATCAGCTGCGCCACAGCCCGCGCGTGGCCGAGGCGGCGGCGACCGTCTTCTTCGGCACGGCCGGCGGGATCATCGCCGGTGCACTGATCCTGGCCTCGGTGCTGAGCTGCCTGAATGCGACCATCCTGGTCGGGCCGCGGATTGCGTACGCGATGGCACTGGATGGCCTGTTCTTCGGCGGGGTGGACCGCGTTCACGCGCAACGAGGCACGCCCCATGTGGCGATCATGGCCCAGGCCCTCACCGCGCTGGCCTTGGTCGCGCTGCTGCAGAACTTCCCGCGCGTGCTCGACTACACCACGTTCGCCATCGTGCTGGCCACCATGGCGGACACGACGGCGCTGTACGCGCTCCGGTGGCGTCAACCCGACCGGTACCGGCCGTACCGCGCCTGGGGGTATCCGGTGGTTCCCGCGCTGTACCTCATCGCCAACGGCGCGATCGCGTTCGCCCTCCTGCGCGGCCGCCCGCTCGAGTGCGCCATCGCCCTGGCGGTCGCTGCCACCGGCCTACCCTTCTACGGCTGGTTTGCCCGCAGGGGAGCTGATCGGCGCCCGGGGAGCGCTGGCTCCGCCTCCGGCACGTCCGCCGGTGGGGGCGTCATCGGTGCGGCAATGGGCGGCGGCTATTGAACAGCCACACCTTGGGCTTCGAGCGATCGCATCTGGTACACTGGCCGCCCGCATGCCCGGCGAGCCGCTGTTCGATCTGGAGTTGCTCGGCTATCGCAACGACGTGACGCGGGAGCGCGTGCTGGCGTTTTTGAGCGCGCGTCCGGCGGCACTAGCGGTGGACGCGGTCGACCGCACCACGGCGCTGCCGCACCGCCTGGCGCGCGGATTGACGCATGCGGAGGGGCTGCGACTGCTCGCGCTGCTGCGCGAGCGGGGAGCGCAGGTGCGGCTGGTGTCGAGCGCGACCGTCGAGGCGCTGCGCGAGCCGGTGCCGCCGCCGCCGGCTCCGCCGCCGACCCGCTCCAGACGCGCCGGGAGATGGGTCGCAGGCGCGTTGATCGCGCTGTTGGCGGCGGCCGCGTTGCCGGAGCTGTTGCCGCCATTGCCAGCGCGGCCGCCGCGGCCGCGGGTGCCGGCGGCGGAGCCCGCGCCGGACGCGTCCGCCGGGCCGCGGCGCTTGAACGCGGAAGCCGTGGCGTTGAACGCGTCGGGGCAATTCGCCGACGCCGCCCAGCGGCTGCGCGACGCCTTGCGCGATGCCCCGAACGAGCCGGCGCTCCGCCAAAACCTGCAGACCGTGCTGCGCAACTGGGCGGTGGCCGAGATCAACTCGAGCCGCCCGGAAGCCGCCGTACCGCTGCTCGATGAGGCGCTGGGGATGGGCGAGGAGGGCAATCTGCTCGGCGCGCTCGGCATCGCGCGCGTCCGCCAGGGCGACTGGCGCGGCGGGCGTGAGGCGCTCGACCGAGCCGTCGCGCTCGGCGTGAGCGATCACGCAAGCCTCACCGCGCTTGCGGAGGCGAACCGGCAGCTCGGTGACCGCGCGGCGGCGGTGGAGGCGCTGCACCACGCTCGCGATGCCGGTGCGGGTGGGCCGGAGTTCGACACCATGCTCGCCCGTATGGAGCGCGAGCTCGACGCCGAATGGGACTTCGACGAGACGCGGACCGCGCACTTCACCATCGGCTTCGCCGGCGGCGCCCGCGAGGTGCAGAGCGCTGCCGACCTGGTCGCAGGCGGGCTCGAAGAGGCCTACTTTCACCTCGGCACGAAGCTCGACCTCTACCCGGACGAGCGCATCGCCGTGGTGCTCTACCCGAGCGAGGACTTCCACGACATCACGCAGACGCCGAGCTGGACGGCGGGCGTGTACGACGGGCGCATCAAGCTGCCGGTCGGCGGGTTGGCGGCCCAGGATGAAGCGGTGTTGCAGCGCACACTGCGCCACGAGTACGGGCACGTCCTGGTGCACCGGCTGAGCCGCGGGCGGTGCCCGGTGTGGCTCAACGAAGGCGTGGCCATCTGGGGCGAGGAGGAGCGCGATGGCGAGCGCACGGATTGGGCAGAGCGCACCATCGCCGGGCGCGAGCTGCTGCACCTGAGCGATCTGGCCGGGGCCTTCACCCGCTTGCCGCCCGATCGCGTGCCGGTCGCGTATGCTCAGAGCTATCTCGCCGTGCGCGAGTTGGTCGATCGCCACGGCGCGAAGCAGTTGCGCGAGCTGCTCGTGCGTCTGGGCAACGGCACGCCGCTCGAGCAGGCATTTCGCGAGGCGCGGTTGGGCGAGCTCGCCGCATTCGAAAGGGCGCTGATCGACCACCTCACCGGCGAGCAATAGGCGCCGCAGCGGGCGCCAGAGCGCGCGAACCGTACGTCCGTAAAAGCAGAGCGGGTCCACCTCGCTACCGGCACTCGGCGCTTCGTGCTACGTCGCGAGCATGCAGGCGCGCCGCCCGTCCGGTCTCCTCAGCGAGGACGAGCTGCGCGAGCAGGTGGGTTCGGCTGAGCTCGACACCGTGTTGGTCGTCTTTCCGGACCTCTACGGGCGTCTGGTCGGCAAGCGCTACGACGCCGGGTTTTTCTGCGCGCACGTGCTCGCGGACGGCATGCATGCCTGCGACTACCTGCTCGCGTGCGACATGGAGATGGAGCCAGTTCCGGGTTACCGGTTCACCTCCTGGGAGCGCGGCTATGGAGATGTGCGCTGCGTGCCCGACCTCCGCACGCTGCGCCGCGCCGCATGGCTCGAGCGCACGGCGCTGGTGCTCTGCGATGTCCACACCGATCCCGGCGATGCGCCGGTCGCGGTGGCTCCGCGCTCCATTTTGCGCCGGCAGCTCGAGCGCGCGGCGGCGGCCGGCTATCTGCCGATGGGTGCCTCGGAGCTCGAGTTCTTCGTGCTGCGCGAGACGTATGAGAGCGCGCACGCGAAGGGCTTCGACAACCTCGCGTTGGCGGGCTGGTACATCGAGGACTACCACGCGTTGCAGGGCTTCAAAGTGGAGCCGCTGGTGGGCGCGATCCGGCGTCTGGTGGCCGCTTCCGGGATCCCGGTGGAATCGTCGAAAGGCGAGTGGGGACCCGGCCAGCACGAGCTGAACCTCGAATACGCCGACTTCCTGGAGATGGCGGATCGGCACGTCATCTACAAGCAGGCGGCCAAGGAGATCGCCATCCAGCAGGGCGCCGCGGTGACGTTCATGGCCAAGATGGACGAGCAACTCGCCGGCAGCTCGATGCACCTGCACTCGAGCTTGTGGACCGACGGCGGGACGCGCGCCGCGTTCGACGCGCCGGCCGCGCGCGCGGGCGCGCTGCCGGATCTGTGCCGCTGGTGGCTCGGCGGGTTGATGCATCACGCCCGCGCGTGCGCGTTGCTGTTTGCGCCGAACGTCAACTCGTACAAGCGGTTTCGCGCCGGGTCGTTCGCGCCGACCGCGATTGCCTGGGCGCACGACAACCGCACGGCCGGGTTTCGGATCGTCGGGCACGGGCCATCGCTGCGCGTCGAGTGTCGCATCCCGGGCGCCGATGCGAATCCGTACCTCGCGTTTGCGGCCACGCTCGCGGCCGGGCTCGACGGCATCGCCAAGCGCATGGAGCCGCCGCCGCGATTCGAAGGTGATGCGTACGCCGCCGCCGACCTGCCGCGCGTGCCGGCGACGCTGCCGGAGGCGATCGCCGAGTTCGAGGCGTCCGCGCTGTTTCGCGAGGCGCTCGGCGGCGAGGTGGTCGACCACCTCCTGCATTTCGCGCGCACCGAGCAGCGCAAGTTCGACGAGACGGTGACCACGTGGGAACGGCGGCGCTACCTGGAACGGGCGTGAGCGGAGGCGATCGGGTGGGGCCGAGCGCGCCGACGCGGATCCTCTCGCCGCACGCCCTGCGCCTGGTCGGCATCTCTTCCTACGCGCGCAGCGGCAAGGACGTGCAGTCGTTCTCGATTCCGAGCGGTTATGTGGATGCCGTGCGCACGGCCGGCGCGGTGCCAGTGGTGCTGCCGGTCGGCGAGCCGAACCCCGGCAAGCTGCTGGACGCACTGAGCGCCCTGATCATCTCGGGTGGTGGGGACATCGACCCGAAAGCATACGGCGGCCGCGCGCACGAGACCGTGTACGCGGTGTGCGGCGAACGCGACGCGTTCGAGTTCGAGCTGACGCGCGCGGCCCTGGCCGACACGCGCGTGCCGATGCTGTGCATCTGCCGCGGCCTACAGGTGCTGAACGTGGTCTGCGGCGGCACCTTGCACACGCATTTGCCCGACGTGGTCGGCGACTCGGTCGACCACCGCCTCCCGGAGCGGCAGCCGACCAGGCATCTCGTCCGCATCGATCCCGACAGCCGCCTCGCCGCCATTCTCGACACCACCGCCTGCGAGGTGGTGTCGTGGCATCACCAAGCCATCGACCGCTTGGGCGCAGGCCTCCGTCCGGTGGCGTGGGCCGAGGACGGCGTCACCGAAGCGGTCGAAAGCGTCGATCACCCGTGGTGCATCGCCGTGCAATGGCATCCGGAGCTGCGGCTCGACGACACGCGACAGCAGCGCCTGTTCCGCGCTTTGGTCGGCGAAGCCGACTTGTGAGCTCCTCGACACGGCAGAGGCGCAGTGCGTCGAGCGTCGGCGCGAGCGCGCGGGGTCGGGCGAACTGAGGGAAACAAGCCCTCGGAGGTGAGTCATGGCTGGACGATTGGCGGGCAAAGTCGCATTGATCACCGGCGCCGGCGGCGGCATCGGCCGCGCCGCAGCGCAACGCTTCGCCGCCGAGGGCGCACGCGTGGTCGCAGTCGACGCCGCCGAGGCGGCTGGCCGCGCCACCGCAGACGAGCTGCGGGCACGCGGCACCGAGGCCGAGTTCGTGCGTGCCGATGTCG
This sequence comes from Binatia bacterium, assembly GCA_050176585.1. Classification (GTDB taxonomy): domain Bacteria; phylum Desulfobacterota; class Binatia; order HRBIN30; family CADEER01; genus CAYYWP01. The sequence continues at coordinate 25,448 of JBFXHX010000008.1, read as the reverse complement.
CCAAGGCGGCGGATGTCGAAGCGATGATCGCCTCCGCCGAGCGCCGGTTCGGCGCGCTGCACGTCTTGTTCAACAACGCCGGCATTTTCCCCGACGAGGACGGCTCCGTGCTCGACACCGACGAAGCGGTCTTCGACCGCGTGATCGCCGTGAATCTCAAAGGCGTCTTCTTCGGCTGCAAGTACGGCATTCCGGCCCTGCTGCGCGCCGGCGGCGGGTCGGTGATCAACACGGCGTCGTTCGTCGCCGTCCTGGGCTCAGCGACGGCGCAGAGCGCGTACACGGCGTCCAAAGGCGGCGTCTTGGCGCTGACGCGCGAGATCGCCGTCGAGTTCGCGCGCCGCGGCGTGCGCGCCAACGCGCTCTGTCCCGGGCCGGTGAACACGCCGCTGCTGCAGTCGCTGCTCGCTGATCCGGCGGCGCGGGCGCGCCGCCTCGTCCACCTGCCGATGGGCCGCCTGGCCGAGGCCGAGGAGATCGCGAACGCAGCGCTCTTCCTCGCCTCGGATGAGTCCTCGTACATCAACGGCGCGACATTTCTGGTCGACGGCGGCACCAGCGGCGCATATGTAACGGCGCTGTAGGGTTTCGGCGCCTCTCTGTAGCCGCGGCACTGCGCACTGTGCCGCGCGGCGGCGCCGAGCGCCGCTCGGGTGGTGGCGGCGCGCTACACGGTAGCAGTCGCCGCCTAGTCGATGGTCTCGCCGATGCCGCGCCCTGCCTCCGGCATCGCTACGCGATGCCGGAGCGGCCACAGGTGCCGCATTAGGAGCGCGTGTGCTAAGTCCGCGTTCACGACCGTCGTTCACGACCGTACGCGGGGCGCGTACAGGGTTGTGCGGACCTCGTCACCGTAAACGCAGACAACGCCGGCGCCCACGTGGCACGCCGATTGCCATTGTCCATCCCAGAGAACGGGGGAGACATGGCAACGCAGGTAATCGCAACCGGTAAGTGGTCGAAAACGCTCAAGCGTTGGCAGATGATCGTGGCCTTTCGCCGGCCCAGCAAGGACGGGTCGGCGCGCCGACCGGCGACCCGCGCGGCGCAGCATCCGGACCGCGGCCGCAGCGACAGCTGAGGGCCGAGGAGTGCCGGCATCGCGGCGCGCCAGCGCCATGCCGACGGCATCGGCAGTCCTCAGCGCTCAAGCGAGCGCTCGATCATCCATCGCCGCGCCGCCAGCACGGCGGCGAGCGCGAGGGCGGTGGGTAGCCACACCCAAGCGGCTTCGCTGCGCAGGATGGCCCAGCCGCGATCGCTGAAAAACGTGCGCGCGCTGAGCGGGGACACGGCGATGGGTCGCCAGGGGAAGAACACGCGCGCTTCGCTGAACGGCAGAAAGAAGGCGACGCCGCTGCCGCCATTGGTACAGGCGTCGAGCAGCCCATGCGAGGCCGCCGCGGCAAACAACAGCACCGCAAGGGCGCAGCGGCGACGCGCCCCGAGCTGTGCGCTCGGGTAGAAGGCGCGCGCTAACACCAGAGCGACCAGCGCGGCGAAGAAGAGCGAGTGTGAAATGCCGCGATGGCCGAGCGGGTGTGTGTACGGAATGCCGAAGCGGAAGGCGAGCACGTCGGCATCGGGCAGCACGGCGACGGCAGCGAGCGCGACCGCCAAGCCCGCCCGGCGCAGCGGCCGCGGCGCCAGCGGCGCCAGCGCGGCACCGACCATCGCGTGGGTAATCGCGCTCGGCATCTCGCGTGCCGAACCTCCTCCAACCGCACAGTAGCGCGACCGCTCGCGCGTGCGCACGCGCCGTGCTCTCGACCGTCCCCGACGTCGCGCTCTGCTCGTCTCTTGACCACGGGCGGCCTTGAGGCGACGATTCGCCGCATGCGCTTCCGCCGGCATCTCTGGGTCGGCTCGATCTTCGTGATTATTCCGGTGGTCGCGCTGGTTGTGGTCGGCATCCTCGTGCTGGTCTTCCAGCGCGCGACCGTCGACATCACGCTCGGCGTGCTGATCCTCACGTTTTGCGTCACGCTGCTGGTCGGCGCCATCTGGCTCGTCGCCTCCATGAAGCGGGCGGCCGCCCTCTCGCAGCTGCAGCTCGACTTTCTGTCGAAAGTCTCGCACGAGTTCAAAACGCCGCTCACCAGCATCCGCTTGTTCACGCAGACGCTGCGCGAATCGCGCCAGCTCACCGATGCGCAGCGCCAGCAGTGTCTCGAGATGCTCGACCTCGAGAGCGAGCGCCTGAGCACCATGATCGGCCGGCTGCTGGATCTCGGCCGCATGGAGGCGCGCTCGATGGTGTATCATCGCCAGCCCGAGTCGGTCGGCGACGTCGTCGAGGAGGCGCTACGCGCCTTCGAACCGATTCGCCTGCGCGAGCATGTCTCGCTGACCACGAGCGTGCCGCCGGATCTGCCGCCGATTCTCGCTGACCGGGCGATGCTCAGCCAGGCGTTGCTCAACTTGCTGCAGAACGCCGCCAAGTACGGCGGCGAGGCGCGTACGATCGACCTCACCTGCCGCGCCGGCGACCACGCCGTGGATCTCGCGGTGGCCGATCAGGGTCCCGGCATCCCGCGCCGCGAGCGCCGGCGCATTTTCGAGCGCTTCTACCGGATCGATGACCGCCTGAACCGCAAGCAGGAGGGCAGCGGACTCGGCCTGGCCATCGTCCGCCACGTCGCCCAGGCGCACGGCGGCCGGGTGCTGGTGCGCAATCGCCCCGAAGGGGGCGCGGAGTTCACGATCCGTCTGCCCGCGGCGCGCTGACGCGCGCCGCGACCGACGGCTGGCAGCGACTGGGCCCGACAACGCTCGATGTCGCGCCGCGCCGCGCTCATGTATGAAGGTGTGCGGATACCCGCATGCCCTCCGAACGCGTGCTGTTGATCGAAGACGATGCGTCCATCGTGGCTGGACTGCGCCTCAATCTCTCGCTGGAGGGATACGAGGTTCTCACCGCGATGGACGGCGAGACCGGCTACCGCATGGCGCTGCAGAACCGGCCGGATCTGGTGCTCCTCGACATCATGCTACCAGGCATGCACGGCCTCGAGGTGTTGCGGCGGTTGCGCGCCGTGGACGCCAACATGCCGGTCCTCGTGCTGACGGCGCGCGGTGAAGAGGGCGACAAGGTGCTCGGCTTGCAGCTCGGCGCCGACGATTACATCTCCAAGCCGTTCAATCTTCCCGAGCTGCGCGCCCGCATCAACGCCGCGCTCCGGCGCCAGCGCTTGTATGCCGCCGGTCAGGCGGTGCACGAGTTCGGCGACGTGCGGGTGGACCTCGACCGCCACCAAGCCACGCGCGGCGGGCGACGCGTCGCGATGACGGCGCGCGAGTTCGCGCTGCTGGCGTTTTTCCTGGGAAATCCGCAGCGCGCGCTGACGCGCGAGATCCTGCTGAGCGAGGTATGGCGCACGGATTACCTCACGCAGCGCACGATCGACAACTTCGTCGGCCGGCTGCGCGCCAAGCTCGAGCCCGATCCGGATCGGCCGCGCTACTTCCTCACCGTGCGCGGTATCGGCTACCGCTTCGAGCCCAGCGGCCAAAGCGAGTGAGCACGCCGGCGCACCGCGCGCAATGAACGTTGCGCGGCGCGCCCGGTGTCGCTGCTCAGAATCGCACCACGCTGCGGATGCTCTCGCCGCGATGCATGAGGTCGAACGCGTCGTTGATACGCTCGAGTGGCATTGTGTGGGTGATGTATTCGTCGATCTTGAGCCGGCCGCTCATCGCCCAGTCCACGTAGGTGGGCAGCTGCGTGCGGCCTCGGGTGCCGCCGAAAGCGGTGCCGCGCCACACGCGGCCGGTCACCAGCAGAAAGGGGCGCACATGGATCTCCTCGCCGGCGCCCGCCACCCCGATGATGATGCACTGCCCCCAACCCTTGTGGCACGACATCAACGCCTGGTTCATCACCTCGACATGGCCGATGCATTCGAACGCGAAGTCGACGCCGCCGCTGGTCATCTCCACCACGGCTTCGGCGAGGTTCGGCATCTCGGTCGCGTCTATGAAATCGGTGGCGCCGAGCTGTCGCGCCAGCTCGAACTTCTTCGGGTTCTTGTCGATGCCGATGATGCGCTCGGCGCCCGCCATCACCGCGCCCTGCACCACGGATACGCCAATGCCGCCGAGGCCGAACACGGCCACCGTCGCGCCGGGATGGACCTTCGCGGTGTTGAGCACAGCGCCAATGCCGGTGGTGATTCCGCAGCCGAGGAGGCAGACCTTCTCCAGCGGCGCGTCGGTGCGGATCTTCGCGAGCGCGATTTCCGGCACGACGGTGTATTCGGCGAAGGTGGACGTGCCCATGTAGTGGTGCAGCCGTTTCCCGGCATGCGACAGGCGGCTGGTGCCGTCCGGCATCAGACCCTGCCCCTGGGTCGCGAGGAGCGCGCCGCAGAGGTTGGTCTTGCCGCTCAGGCAGAAGCGGCAGTTCCGGCACTCGGGAATGTACAGCGGGATCACGTGGTCGCCGGGCCGGACCGAGGTGACGCCGGCGCCCACTTCCTCGACGACACCCGCGCCTTCATGGCCGAGCACGCTGGGGAAGAGGCCAGAGGGATCGCGTCCGCTCATCGTGTACGCGTCGGTGTGGCAGACGCCCGAGGCCGCGAGTCGTACCAGGCACTCGCCGGCCTTCGGCCCCTCGAGGTCGATCTCCTCGACCGCCAAGGGTTTCTGTGGCTCCCAACAGATCGCTGCGGTGATCTTCATCGCTCCTCCGTGGCCCGGACGCGTGCGTCGCGATGGCGCGCCGGCTGCCCATGCGCTAGCGCGGGTAGCGACGCGCGGCAAGCGGCGGGCGCGTGCGTTCGCGGTGCGGTACACACAGCGAGCAGCCGCTTGCACATTTTCGCCGGCGCTGCGGAATCGGTACGTCGCGCGCCTCCACGCGTGCAACGCACGGCTGTGATTACGTACGGGCCGATTCGCGCCTCGCACCCCGCACCTCCAGTGTAGCTGCCGGCAGATGGCGGGCGGCTATATCGAAATATTGTCCCGCGCATGGGCACACGCGGCCGGAACTCCTGCGCGCCGCGTGCTCGGCGCGTCTGCGTTTCCGTCGGGAAGACTTCAGGACCGTTCGCGGCTAGTACACCGGTCATGCTGCCCATTGACCCTCTGCTGCCGCGCGTGGTCGCCGCGCTCACCACGCGCAGCCGGGTCATCCTGCGCGCGCCACCCGGTGCCGGCAAGACCACGCGCGTGCCGGCGGCGTTGCTCGATGCGGGCATCGCCGACGGGCAACAGGTGGTGGTGCTGGAGCCGCGGCGCATCGCGGCGCGCTCCGCCGCCGAGTTCGTCGCCGCCACGCGAAATGGGGCGCTGGGCGAGGAGGTGGGGTACCGCGTGCGCCTGGAGCAGCGCGGCGGTCCGGATACGCGGCTGTGGTACGTCACCGAAGGCGTGCTCGGCCGCCAGCTGGCACACGACCCATTTCTCGAGCGCGTCGGCGCCGTCGTGCTCGACGAGTTTCACGAGCGCCATCTGCCTGGCGACGTGGCGCTCGCGGTCGTGCGCGAACTGCAGGAGACGGTGCGGCCCGACCTGAAGCTCGTGGTGATGTCGGCGACGCTCGATACCGATGCGCTCGCCGCCTATCTCGGCCCCGGCGCCGCCGTGCTCACGTCGGAGGGGCGCGCGTACCCCGTGCGCGTCGCGCATTCCGCGCCCGCCGCCGAGGAGCGACTCCCGGCGCGGGTCGCCAGCGCGTTGGCGGCGCTGCTCGCCGCCGACGACGACGATGGCGGCGACGTATTGGTATTCCTGCCGGGCGCCGGCGAGATCCGTCAGACCACCGAGGCCATTGCGCCGCTCGCGGGGGCGCGCGGCCTTGACGTGCTCCCACTGCATGGCGACCTGCCGCTCGACGCGCAGCGGCGGGTGCTGCAGCGCGGCCCGCGTCGCCGGATTGTGCTGGCGACCAACGTGGCGGAGACGTCGCTCACGGTCGACGGGGTGACCGCCGTGATCGACAGCGGGTTGGCGCGCATCGCCGAGTACGACGCGCGCCGCGGGATCAATGCTGTGCGCCTCGCGCCGATCAGCCGCGCCGCTGCTGAGCAGCGCGCCGGCCGTGCGGGGCGCACGGCGGCGGGACGCTGCTGGCGCTTGTGGAGCGCGGCGGAGCACGCGGCGCGTCTGGCGCGCGAGACGCCGGAGGTTCGCCGGCTCGAGCTGAGTGGCACGCTGCTCGAGCTGCGGGCGTGGGGCGGGCGTGACACCGCAGGGTTCGGCTGGCTGGACCCACCGCGGCCGCAAGCGCTGACGCAAGCGGAGCAGTTATTGACCGAGCTCGGGGCGCTGGATTCGTCCGGCGCGGTCACGGGCGTGGGTCGCGACCTCCTGCGCATCCCCGCTCCGCCGCGCATTGCCCGCCTGCTGCTCGAGACGCGCCGCCGCGGCGTCGGCGGACGGGGGGCGCTCGTGACCGCGCTCGCGGTGGAGCGCGACATCCTGCGCGAAGCGCGCGCGTTCGGCGCGACGGGCGACGCCCCGTGGCCGGCGGGCCCCTCCGATCCGCTGCTGCGCGCAGAGCTTTTCGCCGCGGCAGAGGCGGCTGGGTTCACCGATGCGAAATGCCTGTCGCTGGGGCTCGAACGCAGTGCGGTGCAGGCGGTGGCGCGCACCCGCCGCCGGTTTCTCGACCAAGCGCGGGAAAGGGCCTCGCGCGGCGGCGCGAGTCGCGCGGATGGCGGCGATGAAGAGCTCCTCAAGTCGATATTGGCCGCGTTTCCCGATCGAGTCTGCCGGCGCCGAGCACCCGGCTCGCTGCGCGCGCTGATGGTCGGCGGCAGCGGCGTCGCGCTCGATCCGCGTAGCGTGGTGCGCGAGGCGGAGCTGTTCGTCGCCATCGATCTCGAACGCGGCAGCGGCGCGGATGCGCGGGTGCGCGCTGCCAGCGCAATCGAACGGGCGTGGTTGCGCGAGCTCTTTCCCGAGGCGTTGCGCGCGGTGGACGAGCTCGAGTTCGATGCCGCACAGGAGCGGGTCGTGCGCCGCGCGCGCGAGCTGTACCGGGACCTCGTGCTCGCGGAGCGCGTCAGCGCCGACGTCGAAGCGCAACCCGCCGGCGCCATCCTCGCCGCGGCCGCGCGCGCCGATCCGGAGCGCGCCGTTGCGCTGAGCGATGCCGATCGCACACTGCTCGCGCGCATCCGCTTCCTGCGCCGGTCGATGCCCGAGTTGGCGCTGCCCGCGCCGGAGGAGGCGCTTGGCGCCGCGCTCGATGCCCTGTGCGCCGGGCGGCGCAGCTTCGCCGAGCTCCGGCGTGCGGATCTCGGCGCCGCGCTGTACCGTGGGCTGCGCGAAGCGCAGCGGCAGGGGCTCGAGCGCGAGGCGCCGGAGCGGCTCATGTTGCCGGACGGAGGCAGCGTCCCGATCGCATACCCGGACGATCGGCCGCCGTTCGCCGCGGCGCGCATCCAGCGGCTCTTCGGGTGGATGGCGACGCCCCGCCTGGCCATGGGGCGGGTTGCGCTGGTGCTCGAGCTGCTCGCGCCGAACCAGCGCGCGGTGCAGGTCACCGATGACCTGGCGAGCTTTTGGCGCCGCACTTATCCGGAGGTGCGCAAGCAATTGCGCGGCCGATATCCGAAGCACGCGTGGCCCGAGGATCCGATGTCGGCACCGCCGCCGGCGCGGCGCCGGTTGTAACCGCCCCACCTGTGGCGGCCTGGCGCGCTGCGCGTAGCCGGGCATGCACGGGGTGCCCCGCTCGGGCGCGATCCGCAGCCGATAGCCTGACGCGCTCGGCTGACGGGCTGCGCGTGTCGGGAGTTAACGGAGCGCCCCCGGCGGGCGCGAGCACACGTGCTCGGGCGGGCTCGCATCCGCTCGGCTCTCCGACGGCGCTCGTGTATGAACGCCGCCGTGTTTCGACGGCAGATGAACGTCGCAAGAGGCGCGCGCCGGTGAACGTGATTTGGTTGGCGCTCGTCGTCGCCTCGGTGATTACGGCTGCGTTCACGGGCTCTATGGAAGCGGTTTCGACCGCCTCTATAGAATCCGCCAAGGCCGCGGTGAGCCTCGCGCTCGGGTTGATCGGCGTGATGGCCTTTTGGCTGGGGATGATGCGCATCGTGCAGGAAGGGGGCCTGCTGCAGACGGTGGCGCGCGGGTTGCGGCCGGTGATGAGACGCCTCTTTCCGGACGTGCCGCCCGAACACCCGGCGATGAGCGCCATGATCATGAACATCGCGACGAACATGCTGGGCCTCGGCAACGCCGCCACGCCGTTCGGCATCAAGGCGATGATCGAGCTGAATCGCCTGAACCCCGTACGCGGAGTCGCCACCGACGCGATGGTGCTCTTTCTCGCCATCAACACGTCGAACGTGGCTTTGGCGCCGCTCGGCGTCATCGCGCTGCGCGCGTCGCTGGGGTCGACCAATGCGGCCGGCATCTGGTTGCCCACGCTGATCGCCACGACGTGCTCGACTGTCGCGGCGATCAGCGCGGCGATGCTGCTGCGCCGGGTGGCGCGGCCCGCGAGCGCCTATCCACCCGGCGAAGCCGCGGTTCCGGCTGTGCCGACTGACGTCCCCGAGGCGGTGGAGATCGCAGGCGAGCGGCCGACCTCACCTGCAGGGTGCGCCTTGGCCGTAGCGTCGTTGGCGCTAATCGCCATCGGGCTCGCGCTGCACCTCCGCGGCGAAGTGGCCGGCGGCGTGCCCCTCGGCGGGCGCTTGCGCAGTATCGCGTCGGGTTGGCTGCTGCCGGTGCTGATCGCCGCCATGCTCGGTTACGGCATGGCCAAGCGCGTGCCGATCTACGACACGCTAATCGCAGGCGCCAAAGAGGGGTTTCAGGTCGCCGTGCGCATCATCCCGTTTCTCGTCGCCATCATCGTCGCGGCGGGCATGTTCCGCGCCTCGGGACTGCTGGACCTCCTGACGCGCGCCGTGGGCCCGCTGTCGGACCCGTTCGGTTTTCCGGCCGAGGCGCTGCCGATGGCCATCTTGCGCCCGCTCTCCGGGTCCGGCGCTTACGCGGTGATGGCCGAGATCATGCAGGTACATGGGCCCGACTCCTACATCGGTTACCTCGTCTCGACGTTGCAGGGCAGCACCGAAACCACCTTCTATGTGATCGCGGTGTATTTCGGCGCCGTCGGTATCAGCCGCGTGCGCCATGCGGTGGCCTGCGGGCTCATCGCCGACTTGGCCGGTTGCGTCGGCTCGGTGCTCGCGGTGCGCTGGCTGCTCGCCGCGTAGGCGCGCCGACGTGCGTGCGAGTGGCACGCCGCCCTCACACGGACGGTAGCGACAGGCCATGCACGGACGTCACGCCCGCCGGCGCGGCGAGACGTCGGCGCGATCGTCGGTCACGCCGCGCTCGAGGAAGTGAAGGATCTCGTCGCGCGCGGCGAGGACGTCGCTGCGCCCGAGCGCGATCAGCCGGGTGGCGTATGCCGGGTGGAACAGGAGGTAACTCAGCAGATCGGAGAGGGACTCGTCCCGGCCGAGGCCGCGCATCAGATAGCGGAGAATGGGTGGCACGTGCTCGGCGCACTGATCCGCGATGCTGTTGAAATCGTGCGACGGGCGCAGCCACAGCACGTCGACACGGCGGAATGGGTGGTGCGCATCGGACTCGCGACAGCTGAGCACGCTGTGGTTCACCCGCACGCTGTGCTCGATGTCGGCCTCGATAGCATCCAGCATTACGGCATCGAGCAACACGCCTGCGATCTGTGCGATACTGGGCGGCGACAGCTTCTCCGACGGCGCCGCGGGCGCACGCCCGGGGCCTTGCACCCCGATCGTGACGATGCGGTCGGCGCCCAGATTGATCGCCGGGCTGAGTGGTGTCGTGTTGCGAATGCAGCCGTCGCCGAAGTGGCGGCCGCCGATCTCGATGGACGGAAAGAAGATTGGGATCGCGCTCGAGGCCATCAGGTGGTCGATGGTGATGCGCGCGCGCTCGATGTGCCAGCGGCTGCGCTGCCACAGGCGAATGTCTGGGCCGCCGTGAATGAACAGATAGCCGGTGGCGGTATGGAGGTCGGTGGCGGCCACCGCCAGCGCGCGCAGGGCGCCGGTCTGCACGTTCGCCTCGATACGGGCAAACGGGATGCGGTCGAGCAGTTGGCGCAGCGGAGCCGTATCCAGTAGCGCTTTCGGTTGCGCCGTCTGCGCGGCGCCGCCGAAGGAGAGGTCCCAAGCCCAGCGCGCGCCGATGCGACCGAGCGAGCGCAGGTCGGTGCGAAAGACCTCATGGGTGGTGAGCGCGCTCCACACCTCCACCAACCGCTCGACTCCGGTCGCCAGGCGATCGGCATACGCGGCGAGCATGCCGGCGTTGATCGATCCCGCGCTCGAGCCGACCATTACGTCGAACGGCGACGTGCGGTCGGCAATCACGCCGAGGTCGACCAACCCACTGAGCACCCCGGCTTGGTAGGCGCCGCGCGCACCCCCTCCCGAGAGCACCAGCGCGGTTCGGCGCGGGCGAGGCGCGGTGCGAGTGGTCGGACCGGGCATACGCCTGTTGAATCACGGCGTTCCCGGACCGGCAAACCGGCGCCGGTGGGCTGGCCGCGCGCTCGGGTCACCGGGCGGCTGGGGCCGGGCGGGGCGGCGCTCGGCGCCATCCCGCCCGCGTAGAGCTCAGAACCCGGTGCGCACCATGCTCTCGAGGCGCGCGATGCGCTCCTCGGTGGGTGGGTGGGTGGAGAATAGCTTGGCGAGGTTCCGGCCGGTGAACGGGTTGACGATGAACAGATGCGCCGTCGCGGGCGAGCCGCTGTGCATCGGAATTCGCTCATTGTACGCCTGTAGTTTGCGCAGCGCTGAGGCCAGGGCGAGCGGATTACCCACGGTGCGCGCGGCGGTCTCATCGGCGAAAAATTCGCGCGAGCGCGAGATTGCCATCTGGATCAGCATGGCCGCGAGCGGCGCGATGATGATGCCGAGCAGCGCCGCCGCGGGGTGCGTGCCCTCCTCATCGTCCGATCGGCCGCCGCCGAAAATGAGGCCCCACTGGGCGATATTCGCGATCATGCTGAGCGCGCCAGCGAGTGTCGCGGCCACTGCCATGATCAGCGTATCGCGGTTCTTCACGTGGCCGAGCTCATGGGCGATGACGCCGGCGAGCTCCTCGCGGTTCAGCAGGCGCAGCAATCCCTGCGTCACTGCGATGGCGGCGTGCTGGGGATTGCGGCCGGTGGCAAACGCGTTGGGCGCCTCTTCCGGGATGATGTACACTTTGGGCATCGGGATGTGGGCCGCTTGGGCCAGATTTCGCACCACCGCGTACAGCTCCGGAGCCTGGCTCTCGGTCACCTCCTGTGCGTGGTACATCCGCAACACGATCTTGTCGGACCACCAATAGGCGCCGAGGTTCATCACGCCCCCGAACAGCAGCCCCATCACCAGCCCGTGCTCTCCACCGAGCGCGTAGCCGACCCACACGAACAAGGCCGTGAGCGTGGCCAGTAGCATGGCGGTCTTCAGGCGATTCATCCGATCCTCCTTGGAACACAACAAATGGGCCCCCAACTTAAGGCCCGACCTTCCGAGCGGCAATGAGGTAATCAAATTAGGATCGTTCGGAAAATTCGATCTGGCGTATCACCACTTCGGTTAAGACGTCGGCAGGGCGCCGACATTCAGGCGGCGCCGCGCAGCGTCCGGCGGCCGTGCCGGAAGCGCTGCGCCGCCGTGCACAACTCCAGCGCAGCATACAGGTACCCGGCGGCGGGTGCATAGCGGGGGGCGAACACGACGACGGCGGCGAACAGCAGTGACTCGGTGCGCTCGAGCAGACCGGGCGGATAGACGATGAGCTTCTCGCTTACCTTTTCACTCGCGGCCCCGACGGCCATGAACACGCAGAGGTTCACGTACCAGGTACACGCGAGCACCAGCGCCGGTAGATGCCATTGCGGGTATGGGAGCGCGATGCCCAGGAGCACCGCAGCTTCGACGATGCGATCGAACGTGAGGTCGAGCACGCCGCCCCACGGGGTGGAGCCCCCGCCGAGGCGCGCGACTCGACCGTCCACCGCATCGCAGAGCCCGGAGGACACGAGCGCCACCAGTGCGCAGCCGCCGTGGCCCGCATAAAACAAGCCAGCCCCCATCAGGCCCAGCGCGAGCGCTGCGTACGAGAGCTCGTTCGGTGTCACCCCGCGCCGAATGAGCGCGCGGGCGGCGCGGTCGAACGCCCGCGCCGCACCGCTACCGGGTTTGCTCAGGATGCTGTCCAGCACGGCAGTCCTCCTCACATCGCTCGGGACCGCGACCGGCGTTCTCGCCGTGCCTCCCGCGCGCGGCGCGCGATGCTAGGGCTCAGCGAAGATCGACGCAATTCCGGAGCCGGCCGGCGGTCGGGACCCGCATCGCTCCAAACGGGGTGCGGTGGTGTCCACGAGCGGACGTCGGCGGCGACTTCGGCGGCGGAGGTGACGAGGTGATTGACCCAGCCCGCCTCGTCGGGAAAGCTCGGCGGCCGATGACTGCGATGAAAGAACACGTGCACAGTCCCGCCTGCCAGCACGATCACGGCCCGCGGCCGGACCCCGTGCGCCGCGCCGAGCCGAAGATCGGGCGTAACGATCCATGCCCGTGTCGCAGCGGGAAGAAGTTCAAGAAGTGTTGTGGCGCCGGTGCCGCGCGCGCCAGCTCGGGATGACCGCGTAGCCGCATCACGGGCCGACTGAATGGGCGGGACTGCCCGGACAGCTCCCGGCGCAGCTCGACCGGCGCGTGCCGCATCGAATGGCGCGACCGCGCCATGCTCCACCGGATGACGACGAGATCGACGCCTAGGTCGCGGTGAACGACCGGCGTCCCTCGACCGTAGGCGCGCCGCGGTCACGCGGCGAGGACGCGTGCGCAGCTGGCGCTCGTGCGGACCGGTACGGTTCGCTTGAAAGCCAACAGCGCGCCGCGCGCCTCCTGTCGCGCCGGGTTGTTCGGTCGTGCGCGGTTGTTTAATCCAGGCAGTATTCGCTAACAGCGTCCTCCCGCACCTCGCGAGCGCCGTGCTCAGCCATAACCTGATCCTGTTCCTCGTGAGCCGCTTCTGCGGCGGCACGGCGATGACCCTGCTGCGCGCCGCGATCGCATGGCACGTCTTCGAGCTCACGAACTCGGCCTTCCACCTCGGGCTTATCGGTCTGGTGCAGTTTGCGCCCGTGCTCGCGCTGACACTGATCGGCGGCGCCGTCGCGGATGCGTACGAGCGACGGCGGGTCATCATGCTCGCGCAGTTGGTCCCGCTCGTATGCGGGATCGCGCTATTTGCGACCACGAGTGCAGGGCTGGCCGACGTTCGCGTGCTGTACGGCCTCGTGCTGGTCATCGCCGCGGCGTCGGCATTCGAAAATCCGGCGCGCGCCGCGCTGTTGCCAACCTTGGTGTCGCGGGCACAATTTCCCCGCGCGGTGACGCTCGCCTCAACCGCGCAGGCGCTCGCATTCGTGTCGGGTCCGGCGGTCGCGGGCGTCCTCATCGCCGCTGCCGGAATCGCCGTGGCGTATGCCGCGTACGCGGTGCTCATCGTCGGCTCCGTCATCGGCTTGGCCCTGCTGCATCCACTGAGCAGCGCTCCGGCGCGTCAGATCAGCTGGTCGGCGGTCCGCGAAGGGCTCGCGTTTCTGCGCCGCGCGCCGGTAGTGCTCGGCTGCATGACCCTCGACATGTTCGCCGTGATTTTCGGTGGAGCCACCGCGCTGCTGCCGATTTACGCGCGGGACATCCTGCATGTCGGCCCGACCGGCTATGGCGTTCTGAGCGCGTCGCTGGAAGCGGGGGCCCTGCTCGCGGCACTGGTGATGGTGCTGATTCCCCCGATTGAGCGCGCCGGCCGCGCCCTGCTGATGGCGGTCACCGTCTACGGTGCCGCGACCATCGGCTTCGGGTTGTCGAGCTGGTTTCCCTTGTCGGTCGCGTTCTACATGGTTTGCGGTATGGCAGACCAGGTGAGCGTCGTGCTGCGCTCGACGGCCGTACAGTTGTCCACGCCGGATGCGCTGCGCGGGCGCGTCAGCGCGGTGAACTTCATATTCATCGGGGCTTCGAACCAACTGGGCGCGGTGGAATCAGGGTTCGTGGCCGCCCTTACGAACCCGGTCTTCGCCGTCGTCAGCGGCGGTGTGGGCACATTGCTGGTGGTAGTCCTGGTCGCGACGATGTTGCCGGAGCTGCGCCGGTACCGCATCCGCGCCTGAGCGCGCAGCGCCGAACGCGCCACCCGCTCCCATGTGTTAGGCGGGCGGGCCGCAGTGGATTTTCATTGCCGGCGCGCACGTGTTCGCGCTACTCACGGGTGCATCGCATCATTGCCCCAGTTAGGGGGGTGCCCGGGGCACATCGTCGGCATCCGAGAGGAGGCAGATATGGCACGGCGGCGTTGGCGCGAAGTCGCGCAATTATCGGCTTTATTGGTGGTTTTCGCCGGTGGCTTCATCGCCGGTTTCAGCTTCCAGCGGCCCGTGGAAGCGCAGATGGGCGATGTGATGAAGCAGGCTGGCTCGATGGCGGGAGAGCAGGGCGGGGCTCTCGGAGCCGCGGCCAAGCTCGGCACCTCGATCACCGAGATGCAGGAACACGTCAGCGGACTGCAGAAGAACATTGACACGCTGAAGCAGATCCAAGCGTCGCTGGGCGGCTGACAACGCCTCGCCGCCACCCGGGTACGGCAACCCGGGTGGAGAACCGGCGGCTCTGCGTTTATGTGTCGAGCATCACGGGGCGTTGCCTGATCGGTGAGGCCGGTCGATTATTATCGCCCGCTGGGTAGGCGCGCACAGTCGCGAGCGAAATATGTCTCTGCAGAGCCTGACGATTCTCAGCACTGCCTGCATCGTCGCGAGCGGTGCGAGCCTGCTCGTCGGCTGGTACTTCATCCGCGCGCGCCGCGACAGCGCGCGCCACCGCACCGCCATGTTGACGGCCACCGCGATGGCCGCGCTGTTCCTGGTCCTGTACGTGACGCGCTGGGCCCTCTACGGCTCGCAGCATTTTGGCGGCAGCGGAGCGTGGCGGGTACTATACCTGACCACGTTGCTGCCGCACATCGTCTTCGCCATGGCCCTCGCACCGCTGGTGCTGCGGGTAATCTACTTGGCCTTGGTGAAGCAAGACTTCACCGCGCACCGCCGTTTGGCGCGCGTGACCTTGCCGGTATGGCTGTACGTCGCCGCCAGCGGTTGGGCGATCTACTACCTGCTGTACGTGCGCTCATACTGAGCGCTCCACATGGCGGCGCACTCACCGCGGCAGCTGAACCGATCGCATACGGCGCTAAGGCGCCCCGAGATCCGCCCGTCGCAAAATTGCGTAGGTGTCGCGGCCACGCGCGTGGCCGTCGCCGGGCAGCACTCACGGGGTCGTTCGAAGCTGGAGAGTGTGTGGGCGTCCGACGCGGTGCCGATTACCGCGTACTGCGCCGCATCGGTCCGGCGGCAGCGGCGTCATGCATTCGGCAGGGCAGGGGGATTCGCGTGAGCATGGATGTCACCCAAGTGCGGCGGGCGCAGCGGGCGCTCGAAATCGCGCGCCGAGAGCTCGAGCGGCGGGTGAGCGAACGCACCGCCGAGCTGGCCGCGGCCATCGCGCAGTTGCGCAGCGAGATCGAGCAACGCCGGCGGATGCACGTCGCGTTGCAAGCGTCGGAACAGCGCTACCGCGAGCTCGTCGAGAGCATCAACGACGCGGTCTTCGCCATCAACGAACAGGGCCAATACACGTACGTGAGCCCCGTCATCGAGTCGATCGTCGGTTATGCGCCGAGCGAGCTGATCGGGCAGCCGCACACGTTTCTGCTGTTTCCCGACGACATCGAGAACGCCGTTGCGTCTTTCAGCGGCTCGGAGGTCACCTGGCCGAGTCGAATGCGCACCAAGTCCGGCGGGGAGCGCTGGGTGCGCGCGTACAGTCGCTGGGTGCGGGATGCGGCGGGCGGCCCCGCCGAGCTGCGCGGCGTCATCACCGACGTGACGGAATTTCGGCGCGCCGAGGATCGCGTGCGCACGCAACAGGCGGAGCTCGCGCACGTCCAGCGGGTGGCGACGGTCGGGGCCATGACGGCCCAGGTGGCCCACGAGATCAATCAGCCGTTGGCCGCCATCGTGAATTTCGCCGACGGCCTCGCGCTGCGCATGCGCGAGGACACGATCGATCGCCAAGCGGTGCAGCAGGTGGCGGCATTGATCGCCTCGGAGGGGCGCCGCGCGGCAGAGGTCATTCGCCGAGTGCGCGATTTCGTCCGCAAGGGCGTCACGCAGAGCGAACCGAGCGACATCAACGCACTGGTCCGCGAGATCGCCGTGCTCTTCGAAGCTGAGGCGCGCAGTCAGGGGGTTGCGATGCGGCTGCGCTTGGATGCCCGCATCGCAACCCTCAACGTCGACCGGATACAAATCCAGCAGGTGTTGATGAATTTGCTGCGCAATGCGCTCGATTCGCTGGAAGAGGTCCACGCCGGAGAGCGCCTCCTGACGGTGGTGACCCGCCGCGACGGCACAAAAGCGGTGCGGATCACCGTCCGCGACACGGGAGTGGGTCTACCTCCGGGCGCGGCACCGCGCATCTTCGAGCCGTTCTTCACGACCAAACCGCACGGGCTCGGCATCGGCCTGCCGATCAGTCGGTCCATCGTAGAAGCCCACGGCGGCCGCCTATGGGCTAAGAGCGCCGCTAAACCCGGCGTAGCGTTTCACGTCAGCCTGCCGATCTCCACCGGCTAGACGTTGGATCGGCTGTCTGCAAAGTGGCTGCGCCAATCTTGCAGGGCTCCCCCGGATACGCTAGGGGGGCCGCCCAGTAGGGAAGCGCGTTCTGGCGCCACATGGCGGGATCGGTTTCGGCACAACCGCTTCGCATTCCAGCACCAGGAACTTCCCGGGCAAGACCCCTAAAGGAGGGAAGCAGCAGTGGCACAGGGAACAGTGAAGTGGTTCAGTGCGGAAAAAGGGTACGGGTTCATCAGCCGCGACGACGGCGAAGATGTCTTCGTGCACTACAGCGCCATCTCTGGCGACGGGTTCAAGACGCTGGAGCAGGGTCAGCGCGTCCAGTTCGACGTGACCGACGGCCGTAAAGGCCCGCAAGCGGCAAACGTCACCAAAGTTTGAGCACGTAACAGTTTCGCGAAACGCCCCCCATCCGGTGCATCCGGCGGGGGCGTTTCGCGTTTGATACGCTCCTACTCCCGCGCGGCGATCTCCACGCCCGTGGGGATTTCGACGACTCGGCGTGCGATCCGTCGTCTCGCCTTGGCGGTGGTCCGCTGCTAAGCACTGCTGCCAGCCAAGGAGTAGCGATGGATCCCAGACACCGCAGTCGCACACTGCTCGACGGCCCCAGCCGGGCCCCGACGCGTGCCATGCTGAAGGCGGTCGGCTTCACCGATGCCGATCTGGCGAAGCCGCTCGTGGGCGTCGCGAATACGTGGATCGAGGTGATGCCGTGCAACCTCCACCTTCGCCGGCTCTCCGAGCGGGTGAAACAGGGCGTCCGCGCGGCCGGCGGGACGCCGATCGAATTCAATACCGTCGCGGTGTCGGATGGCGTCTCGATGGGCACCGAAGGGATGAAGTCCTCGCTGGTCAGCCGTGAGGTGATCGCCGATTCGATCGAGTTGGTCACCCGCGGACATCTCTTCGACGCGGTCGTCGCGCTCTCCGGCTGCGATAAGACGATCCCCGGCACGATCATGGCGCTGGCCCGCCTCGATCTGCCGTCGCTCATGCTCTACGGCGGATCGATCGCGCCGGGGCATCTCCACGGCAAAGACCTCACCATTCAAGACGTGTTCGAGGCGGTCGGCGCGTATGCGGCTGGTCGGATCGATGCCGCGGGTCTGCGCGCGGTCGAGGACGCCGCCTGCCCGGGACCCGGTGCCTGCGGGGGGCAGTTCACGGCCAATACGATGGCGATGGCCGGGGAGCTGCTCGGTATCTCGCCCATCGGGAGCGCCAGCGTGCCGGCGATGGACAGTCTCAAGGATGCGGTGGCTTACGACTGCGGCAAGTTGGTGATGCAAGTGCTCGAACGTGGCGTGACGGCGCGCGAACTGCTCACCCGTGAGGCGTTCGAGAACGCGATCACCGGGGTGTGCGCTTCCGGCGGCTCGACAAATGCCGTCCTGCACCTCCTGGCCATCGCGCACGAGGCGGGCGTGGCGCTGGACATCGACGACTTCGATCGCATCAGCGCGCGCACCCCGCTGTTGTGCGACCTCAAGCCCGGCGGGCGATTTGTCGCCGCGGATCTGTATGCAGCGGGTGGGGTGGCGCTGGTCGCCCGGCGGCTGCTCGAGTCCGGAAAACTTCATCCCGGCGCGATGACCGTGACGGGGCGCACGATCGGCGCCGAGGCGGAGCGCGCGACCGAAACGCCCGGCCAGATCGTGGTCCGCGGGCCCGATGATCCCCTCAAGCCGACCGGCGGCCTCGTCATTCTAAAGGGCAACCTCGCCCCCGAAGGCTGCGTGGTGAAAGTGGCCGGGCACGAGCGCATGCTGCACCGCGGGCCGGCCCGCGTGTTCGAGTGCGAGGAAGACTCCTTCGCCGCGGTCCGCCAAGGCCTGATCAAGCCCGGCGATGTGGTCGTGATCCGCAACGAAGGCCCGGTTGGCGGGCCCGGCATGCGCGAGATGCTCGGGGTGACGGGTGCGCTGGTCGGGGAAGGGCTCGGCGAATCGGTCGCCCTACTCACCGACGGGCGCTTTTCCGGCGCCACGCACGGGTTGATGGCCGGACACGTGGCGCCGGAGGCGGCGCGCGGCGGACCGATCGCTGCGGTGCGCGACGGGGATACGATCGTGTTCGACATCCGGGCGCGCCGCCTGGACGTCGAGCTCGCTGACGAGGAATTGCGCGCCCGCCTGGCGGACTGGCGGCCGCCAGTGCCGCGTTACACCCGCGGCGTACTCGCCAAGTACGCGCGCACGGTCTCGTCCGCATCGAGCGGCGCAGTCACTTCGTAGGGATCCCGCGCGAAGGGCGCCGCGCAAGCGGCGCCCTTACGCGGCCGCTGCGGTCTCGGGCGGGGCGGCGGCTTCTATGTCCAGCAGCTTGCGCGGGGGCAGGTGCAGGTCCCAAACGACCCCGAGGCGCTCCAGGACCTTCAGCACGCAATAACTGGCGTCGATCTCCCACCAGAAGAACCCCTGCCGCACCGAGTTCATGTAGCGGTGGTGGTTGTTGTGCCAGCCCTCGCCCATGGTCAGCAGCGCCAGCCACACGTTGTTGCGGCTGGCGTCCGGCGTGTCATAGCGCCGGCTGCCGAAGACATGCGCCAAGGAGTTGATCGTGAACGTCGCGTGCCACAGCACGGTCGTGCTGACGAAGAAGCCCCAGACGAGCCACGGAAGGCCGCCCATGAGAAACAGCGCTACCGCCAGGCCGATCGGCGGCACCAGATAGTGCCGGTTCAGCCAGCGCAGCTCCGGGTACTTCGCCATATCCGCGATGCGGTCGTACTGCGTCTTTTCGTAGTCGGGGACGAGAATCCAGCCGACGTGCGACCACCAAAATCCCTTGCGCAGCGGCGAATGGGGATCGCCCTCCTGATCGGAGTACTTGTGGTGCACGCGGTGATTTGCTGCCCACCACAACACGCCCTTCTGCAGCGCCAGCGTGCCGAGCAAGGCGAGCGCGCATTGAAACACACGCCCGGTGCGGTAGCTCCGGTGTGCGAAATACCGATGGTACCCGGCGGTGATGCCGAACATGCGCACCCAGTACAGCGCGATGCCGATGGCGATCCCCGACCAGCTGATACCCGTATACAAGACCAGCAGGCAGGCCACGTGAACGCCCCAGAATGAGGCGCCTCCATCGCGAAAGCCCCTTTCGGCTGATGTAGCCGCGTTCGTCATCAACCCTCCGACCGGGAAAAGTTCCCTGATTCCACGCGCCTACTCTACAGGTAGCCATGTCACAGGACGGTCATGGGCCGATCATTTGACGGTGAAAACGCGCCGCGCACCGCCGTTCCTGCGCACGAGGCGTGACCCGATTCGGGTGGTGGCGGACCCCGATTGTCTGATCAACCGCGCTGGCGCATGATCAGTTCGTGACGCCGTTTTCGGTATACGTTCACATCCCGTACTGCGATTCGAAGTGCCCGTACTGCGACTTCAACTCCTACGCGGCGAAACGCTGGCCGGAGGCCGCGTACGTCGAGGCGTTGCGCGCCGAGCTGCGCGGGGCGGCGGAGCGGCCGGAATGGTCGACCGGGGTGGTGCAGACGATCTTTTTCGGCGGCGGCACGCCGTCGCTGTTCGCCGCTGCCTCGATCGGCTGCGTGCTCGATACCGTGCGCGACCTATGGGTCACTGTCCAACCCGAGATCGAGGTATCGCTTGAGGCGAATCCGGGTACGGTCGATGCCGTCAAGCTCCAAGCGATCCGCGCCGTCGGCGTGAACCGCATCAGCTTCGGGGTGCAGTCGTTCGACCCCCGGCACCTCGCGAGCCTCGGGCGCATTCACAGCGCCGAGCAGGCCATCAGCGCGATCGGCTCCGCGCGTCTCGCCGGGTTCAAGAACCTGAGTTTCGACCTGATGTTTGCCGTACCGGAGCAGACCCCCGAGGACTGGGAGGCCGATCTGAACACGGCGCTGGCGCTCGCGCCTGATCACATCTCCGCCTACAACCTCACCTACGAAGAGGGCACGGCCTTCCACGCGCAGCGGCGCAACGGGACACTCGCGCCGGTCGTTGAAGAAGACGAGCTCGCGATGTTCACGCGCACGCGCACCCGGCTCGCCGAGCACGGGTACGCCGCCTACGAGATCTCGAACTTCGCCCGCACAGGTCGCGAGTGCGCGCACAACCTGAACTACTGGCGCGCCGGCGCGTACCTGGGGATCGGCGCTGGGGCGCACTCGTTCGCGCGCCTGCCGGCGCCGGGCAGCCGGTGGAGCAACGAGCGCTCGCCGCGCCGCTATATCGAGCGCGTAGCCGCAGACGGGCACGCGCGGGTGTCCGAAGAGCGACTCAGCGCCACCCAAGCGCGCGGCGAATTCGCCTTTCTCGGCTTGCGGTGTACGGAGGGCGTGGCGGCGGATGCGTTCGCGGATCGCTTCGGCGTCGATTTCGACAGCGCGTTCCCCCACGCCGAAGCACTATGCCGCGATGGCATGCTGGAGCGCGTCGACGGCCGCTGGCGGCTCACCGCGCGCGGCCTGCTGTTCGCCGACTCGGTGTTCGCGACCTTCATGTAACGGGCGCTTACGCGTCCAGCCTCACCAAATCGAGCGTTACCGCGCCGACCATTACTTCGCTGCGAATGCGCAACACGGTGTGGGCGGGGTCGTCGCTCACCCAGATGGTGGCGTTTCGCAAGCGCTCGTCGAGGCGCTCGTCGCGGCCGATCTTCCACACCTGCGGGACCACGCGCAACGCGCGGAAACGCCCGGCGGGGACCTCGATCGAGTCGGGACCGCCGATCGTCAGCTGTACTCGATACCGCGATTCGCCAGTGAAGACCTCGTAGCGGAGCACGTCGCCGCTCTTCGCGCCGCTCAGCTGAGCGCGGACGATGGCGGTGATCGGGTCGACGATCGATTCCCCTTCCACCGCGATCTCGCGCCGCTGCTCGCCTTTGATCGACACCGCGCGCGCGAGATCCGCATCCGGATCGAAGTCGATCCGGGTCACCTGCTGCACGTCGCGCGTCCGCCGACGGTAGACGTACTGCAACGGCTCGAGGCCGTCGGCGAGCACGGTGGCCTTTGCAGTGCCGCGAAAGCTCCAGAAGAGATCGACGAACCTGTTGGTGCTGGCCGTCGCCTCGACCGCGTAACCCGAGCGCCCCTCGGTGCCCTCGGGTTTGATCGCCACGGTCGCGCCCGCGGCGGGAATGCCGTTCCAGGCTATGCGGTACTCGAGCTGCTGCGGCGCAGACTGCGGCCGCGGACCGGCTGCAATGTGTGGCGCGGAAACGGCAGCAGGAGCCCCTCCGGCGAGCAGTAATGCCGCGATTGCAATCCAGAGCGCTGGCACGTTCAGACTCAGTTGGAGGGCGGCCCGTCGAGCTTTTGCGGCGGCTTCCGTGCTTCGTCGCCCTCGTCCTTCACCGCCTTGCGAAAGCCCTGAATCCCTTTGCCGAGGGCTGCCCCGAGCTCCGGCAGCTTGCGGGGTCCGAAGATCAACAGGGCCACGACCGCAATGATCACCAGCTCGGTGGCGCCGAATCCAAACATGCCAGGTCCTCCGCGGCCGAGGATAGCATGGCTCGCCCCAGTGCACGATTCCGGCGGCTCGTTTCGATCGGCTGCAGGCGTGGCGCGTGGCCGGGCGGCCCGATGCGTTGGGCCAGGCCGGGTGAGGAGGTCGCTCCGCTGCGGACGCGCTCAGTTGCCGTAATCGGCGCTGAGCTGCAGCTCGACATAGACGCCGGTGCGCTCGGGCAACGCGCCATCCGATGGCGGCTCCCACGGCACCATCACCAGGCGTTTTTTCGCCAGCCGCGGCTGAATGGCCCCACCCACAAGCGCCTGGGTTACGACCGCGGCGCGTCTATCCGCCAGCGCCTGCAGCCCGGCACCCCCCACCGCTGCCTCGTCCTGCGGCGAGATGTCCGGCTTCGCTACGAGCGTCAGCTCGGTATGCGCGGCGAGAATCCGGGCGATCTGGGCGAGCCGGGTCTGCGCGGCCTCGTGCAGTGTGCTGCTGCCAGCGGCAAACGGAACAGGATCGATGGCTAGCGCGCGGGTCGGTCCCTCGCGCCCGAACAGCAGCCCCAGCAGCTTGAGCGGCGACGCGAGCGCCCCCAGCACGGCTTTGCTCAGCGCCTGATTCACGAAGGAGCCCAGGCGGAAAGTGCGCGCGCGCGGATCGCCCTCGGTCGGCACCGCGAGCCCGATCGTCCCCTGGGGATTCTTCAACAACGCCAGCGCGATCGGCAGCGGCACGCCAGTATCGCGCTGGATGACGTCGAGGCCGGTTTGCGTCACCGATACGTTGCGCAAGGTGAGATAGTTGGTCGCGTGCAGGTTGTCGGGGGAGACGCGGCCGTCGACTTCGAGCGACAGCACGCCGCGATCCGCTTTGTAGCCGATGATCGGCGCCAAGTACGCGTTCAGGGTCGGGAGGAACAGACTCCGGAGATCGACGCGGACGCGCCAGGCGTCCCCTTCGGCTTCACCGGTGATCTCAATCGGGTTGAGCTCGTCCTGGAGCGCGGTGACGCGGAAGGTGGCCACGTCTGGGCCCTCTGGGCCCGGTAGCGCCACCCGGCTCGCGGTGAGGGACAGATCCGCCAATGCGGTCCAGTACTCGGGCTGGACGGTGCGGTCGATGAACTCCAGGCGGCCGCCGACGACGGTCAGCTCCCTTATCGAAATGTCGAGCGAAGCATCCGGCGGAGGAGGCATCGCGTCGGCCGGCGGCGGCTCTGTGCCGATCGGGCGCGGCTCCGGGTCGCCCGCTCGCGCGTCCGCGGTATTCCGCGCCAGCGCCGAATACGGGAACAACGCTTCGGCCGAGCGCTCGACCATGATGTACGGATAACTCAGCTCGAGCTTCCCGACTTCCACGCTGCGGCGCGCCCAGTCGACCGAGAGCGACGCCTCGACACGATGTACGGCCAACACCTCCTCGGGGCGCCTCGCGGCGGGCGGGGCGGTGTGGAGATCGTAGAGTTGCACATCGCCTCGCAGCATCAGCTTTTCGGGCGGCCCCTCGACGGACAGCGTTCCCGACGCGGTGCCCCGCGCAATGCGCAGCGGCAGCGCGGGCAGGATGTCCGTGAGTGCCGCGAGTCCAATTGCGCGGGCGCTGACGCCGAGGTCCACGTCGGGCGGCGTGAGATGCATCGCGCCGGTGACGCTGAGCGCGCCCCCCTCCGGGCCCGTGGCCGTGAGCTCGATCCGGTTGATGCGATCGCTGGTGACGCCGTCGAACCGGCCCGATTCCAGCGCCAGCTCGTAGCGGCGTGCGTCGCTCTGCACGATCAGCTTCCCACCGCTCACGCGTACCTGGCCGCCGGACAGTGCCCATGCCGGGCCTTTCGCGATGCCGCCGTCGTTCCGTTCCTCGATCGGCAGCACCAAACCGTCCTCGGTCAAAACGCTCGTGATGGTCGGCGACTTCACCTCGATCGTTCCGAGGTCGATCCGCGCCCGTGCGAGTTCCAGCTCCGTGCCGGCGAGGGTGATGGTTTGCGCTGCAAAGGCTGATCCCGCGTCGCCGGTGGCGCGCAGCGCCCGCACGCTCGCGTCCACGCGCAGTCGGTCCGTGCCGATTCCAGTGACCGTCCCGGAAGCGCGGCCGCCGGTGATGCGCGCGGGCAGCTGTGGCGCCAGGGGCATGAGCTTGGCGATCTCGATATCCGTGCCGCTCAGCTCGAGGTCGGTCGAAACGGGGGCCAGGCGAAGTGCGCCGGAGACTTGGACCGCGCCTCCTTCCGGCGTGCGCGCGTCCAGTTGGACGGTTGCCCCGCTCTCCGGCGAGAACCCGGCGACACGTGCCGAGTCGATCGCGAGCGCGTACCGCTCTCCGCCGCGGCGCACCGTGAGTTGCCCGCCGGTCACGTCGATGCGCCCGCCGACCACCGCGAACGCCTTCGCTGTCGGCGGCTGGCCCGCATCGGACTCGACCGGGAGCACCATGCCGTCGGATGTCACCGCGGCCGTGAGCTGCGGGGCCTCGACCGTGATCGTGCCGAGATGGATGTGTCGATTGGTGAGATCGACCCGCAGGCCGTCGACTTCGATATCCTGCGCGAGGAGCATTGTATCGGCGCGGCCCGACAGGCGCGCGGATCGTATCCGCGCGGAGAGCTCCAGCCCGTGCTCGCGTTGGAGCGGATCGCCGCGGTACGTCAGTGAGCCATCGAGCGTGCCGGCGAAACGCGCCAAGCTCGGCGGCAGCTCCAGCAGCCTATTGGGCACGACCACATCTCGGAAATCCACGCGGACTGCCACGCCTCGCGTGTCACCAGCCGGCCACACGCTCGCGCGCGCCTCGAGTGGCAGATCTTCGGCGTCCCCACGTGCGATGGCGTCCAAGCGCAGGCCACTGCCATCCGTCGCCAGCGCTATGTTCGTCGCGTGCAGTGAGTCGAGCTGCACCCTGACGGTCTGCGGCGTGCCCTGTATGGCGTGGCGCACGCGCACCGTTGCGTCCGTGGCCACCAGCTCTCGGATACGCACCTGCCGCGCGGCCGCGGTGTGGGGCCGATCTGCAGCGCGCGGCCGCTCCGGCAGGCCGGCGACGGTGACGTGCGAGCTATCGTCGATGGCGACGGTCGCGCTGATTCCCGAGCACACGACGCGATCGATGTTGATGTCGCCGTGCAACACGCCCCACAGGTCCGCCGCGATGGTCACCCGCGCGGCGGACAGCCCTGCCTCCGGCGGGCCGACGGCGACCCGATGCGCGTCGACGACGGCTCGCCAAGGCTTGATCGCCAAGCTCTGGATCGTCACCGGCGTCCGCAGCGCGCTGCTCAACTGCCGTTCGATCAACGGGCGCACGCTCGCCGCCACCAAGCCGAGGATCAGGAGCGCGCAAGC
>JBFXHX010000007.1:39831-128527 GCA_050176585.1 Binatia bacterium | reverse complement strand
GTTTTTTTCCCATTGCACACGCGCCCAGATTAGCTCCCGGCGGCGGTCTTCATTAGTTTTGTTGCGCCGCAGCTTGCGCGGTCGCCGGCATAGCGCGAAAATCTCGGCGCGCCCGGAGGGAGCCATGACGTGTCCCGAATGCGAGGTCGAGAACGCGGACGACCACAATTATTGCAAACATTGCGGCTTTCCCTTGCGGCCGCACGTGCTGCAGCACGACCGCACGCTCGGCAGCGCGCAACGCCTGCGGGAGCGCTGGCGGCGCATCGCGGAGCGCTATCCGGATCGGGCCGAAGCGCATTTCAACCTCGGCATGGCGTACTATCACTTGGGTCAGCTCGATGAGGCGATCGACGCGTTTCGCGAGGCCGTGAGTCGCGACGACAGCTTCGCGCAAGCGCATTTCCAGCTGGGCGTAACCTATTACCGGCGCGGCCGGCTCGAGGAATGCGCGGCGAGCTGCCGCCGCGCGCTGCAGTACAACCCGGCATCGGTTCCGGCACGGTATCGCCTGGCCATCTCGCTCTTTCATTTGGGCGACTTGGATGCCGCGCTCGCCGGCTTTCGCCAAGTAATCGATGCCGACCCCGGATATATCATGGCGTATTATCACGTCGGCGTGATTTGTGAGCGGATCGACGCGCTCGATGAAGCAATAGCCGCGTTCACGAGCGTCGCGCAGGCGAATGCGCGCGATGCATCCGCGCATTATCACCTCGGCGTCAATTACAAACGGAAAGGTCTGGACGACTTGGCGATCGGCGAGTTCAGCCAGGTATTGCAGATCGATCCGACCGACCGTGCGGCCGAAGCGGAGTTGCGTTTACTCCAGCGCTGAGCTGGGCTCGACCTGCAGCACGCGGCGGCTCGGGTCGTAGCGCACGTGGGCCAGTTCCGGGTGCGAGAAGGCGATCGCGCCATCGAGGGCGAGCGAGAAGCCTTCGGGATAGGGCGGATACCGCACTTGGCCATCCGGACGATCCCAGATGATCGTGAGATCGCGGCCGCGGTAGCGCAACCCGTCGAGCGCGAAGTAGGGCCATTCACGCGCCATCGGCTCGAGCTCGATGACGTCATCCGAGCGGGGCGTCAGCCCCACCACGCCTTCGACCACGAGCGACGTGTACATAGAATGAAAGTCGTGTGAGATGTCGGACGGTTTCGGCAGCTCGGATTGCGCGTGCGGCTCCCACTTCGAGTAGTACTCGTGCGCATTCGGCCGCCAGTATGGATCGTTCGGGTGCACGCCCGGATACACCAACTCGTTGTAGCGTCGCATGAGCTCCATGAAGTGAGTGGGTCGGAGCGGGTGATGGTCGTACTCCTTGATCGCGGCCAACATCGTGCGCGCGCCCATGCTGATGGGGTGCGGCGCGATATTGCGGGTGAGCCCGTCCATCTGCCAGTTCCAGTCCCGATAGTGGCGCAAGCTGGTGATCACGGGCGGAAAACGCGCCCAGAAATCGTTCGGGTCGGTGAGCGCTGCGAGCGCCGCGGTGTAGCGCCGGTCGTTCGGTGCGAGGCCGGTCAGGAAGGGAAAGAACCCGTGCAGCTCGCGGACCGGCGCGCGTGCGTCATCCTCGGCCCGCTGCGGATAGAAGAACACCGACTGATCATCCCAGAGCTGTTGCAGCGCAGCGGTGCGTACGCGCTCGGCCTGCGCCTCGAACTCCCGGGCGAGGGCTTCGTCGCCGGCGGCGCGCGCGAGCTCAGAGACGGCGCGGGCGTTGGCGAACACGAAGCTGGCGAAGTCCACGCGTTCCAGCGAGGGCGGGGCGGCGCGAAGGTCGAGGCGCAAGCCATCGAAGTACCAATACGAGAGGATGTCGAGATCGTAACCGGTGACGCGTGGGCGGTCGCGTGACGGCAGCGCGTCTCGATCTGGGTCGTAGTCAGTCAACCAGGCGCGGACGTCCGCGGCCATCGCGGGCAGCAATCGGCGCAGCGTGTCGGCCGGGAGCGGGTGCACGCGGTGGAGTTCGGCCGCGGCCGCGGCGATCCAGTGGGAGTAGGTCTCGTTCCAATAGGGGCTGCCGGGCGGATCGATGACGGCGCCGTTGCCCGCCCGATTGCGGTAACTGTTCTCGAGCTGTGCCACCGCGAACGCCGGGTCGCGCAAGTACGTGAGCTCTTTGATCTGCAGCGGCACGGCGAAGCCGATCGGGTTGTCGAAGCCGAGCTTGCCCTCGTAGAATGCGAACCCGTTGATATCCGGCGTGGCCATCTCGACCATGGAAAAACGCGCCACCCACCAGCGGTAGTACCACATGCGCTTGAAACCGAAGTCGGGCGCGTCGAAGTAGGGCACATTGGCGGCAAACCAGCTGTTGTACGCACGCGCGTGCCCTTCGTGACTCGGTAGCTCCTCGGCTGGCGCATCGCGCCGCACCGTATCGAAGCGGACCGCCACCGCGGCCGATTCGGAGAACCCGGTCGCCGGCATGGCGAGCGTGCGTCGCGCGTGTATGGCTGCCGCTCCCGGCAAGCGCTCGAACGCGGGTGCGTCGAGGTAGACGAAGACCGGCATCGTCTGGAAAGTCCCCGCGGCCAGCAACGGGAACTCCACGGGTTCATCGTTGGCGCCGGGCACGGGGGGAAAGGGCGCGAATGCTTCGAGGGTCAGCTCATGCGGCTGTCCGTCGTTCGAGGTCGCGACATAAGTAGCCACGGCGCGATCGTCCCAAGTGATGAATTTGCGCTCGACGATCGTCACCTCCGGGAACTGATATTCCACGGCCGTGTGGCTGGGGTACCGCTCGATGAGGTACTGGTTGTCGTAGACGACCACCGGCCGCCCATCGACCGCGAAGTGCATGTCGAACAGCCGGCGCACGCAGTAGCTGGAGTGTCCATAGCAGAACTCCCCCGCGAGCCCCGGTTGGAACGCCAGTTCGCGCGTCCAGAGTCGCCGACCCGAAGAGAGCAACAGCTTGTCGTCGTCGAGCAGGAGCTGCCGCGCGATGGGCGCGGGCGCGCCGCGCGGCGGGGTGCGGAACACCTGATGGCCCAGCATGACGTCCATGTACGCATTCTGCGCGCCCTGATGCGCGCGCAATGCGCCCGATTCGAACGCCAGCCACCGTTGGAATAGCGGCGGCCCGCTCGGCGGCGGGATGGATGCCACCGGCGGCGCTGAGGGGGGCGGCGCTGCGCCGAGCGGTGCGAACGAGCGCCACAGCACCACGCCCGCGCTCGCGAGAACGGCGGCGGCGAGAGCGAGCCAGCGGGTGCGGCGGATTGGCGACGGCATCGGTGGCGAGCGACCCGGGTCGGCGCACTATATCCGAGGCGGCGCGGCGCGGCGAACTGCGCGCACCTGCCGTGCCCCAGGCCGGAGGCGCGCGACTTTGCGCACCGATCCCGGCGCGCGGCTCGTCGGCGTGGCGCGCAGGTCATCGGCTGCACGCAGTGTCCGCCGTGCACGAACTTGACAAGACGGGCGAGCCGCGATTACACGCAACGGCGAGCATTGTGTTTGCAGTTGGCCGCACGCGGCGGCTAAACCCGCTGCAGCCGAGCCGTTTCAGAGGAGGGGAGAATGGATGCGGTGTCCTCGTTGCTGCGCTGGATTCACATCGTCGCGGGTATCATTTGGATAGGCCACTTATACTTTTTCAACTTCGTCAACGCGCAGTTCGCGCCCACCATCGACGCCGAGACCAAAAAGAAAGTGGTGCCCGAGCTCATGCCCCGGGCGCTGTACTTCTTCCGCTGGGGCGCGGCGTGGACGTGGGTCACCGGCGTGTTGCTGCTGGCGCTGGTCTTCTATCACGGCGGCATCATGTTCGATTTGGGCGGTGAGTGGGACGCGATCAGCATTCTCGCGATCGTCCTCGTGTTCGTGGCGCCGTTCATCTACGATGCGCTGTACAAGAACGTCCTCACGGATCCGAAGATCGGCTTCATCGGCGGCCTGATCCTCTCCACAGTGATGTTGTACTTCATGGCGTGGGCGGCCGGTTTCAGCTTCCGCGCGTACACCATCCACCTCGGCGCGATGTTCGGCACCATCATGGCCTACAACGTGTGGTTCCGCATCTGGCCGGCGCAGCAGCAGATCATCCGCGCCGCCAAGGATGGCACGGCGGCGGATCCGGCCGTGGTGGCGTTGGCGGGCTCGCGTTCGAAGCACAACACGTACATGTCGGTGCCGCTGGTTTTCACCATGATGAACCAGCACGCGACCTGGGCCGCGAGCCCGCTCACGGTCGCGGTGATTGTGCTGATCGGCTGGGCCGCGGTGTACTGGTTGTACCAGAAGTCGAAGACCGTGAAGGGGTTCTGATCGGCGGAGCCCGCCGCCGCGCGCGAGTCCGATTCGGCGCCCCGCGGCGAGCGCCGGCCGCGGCGCGGCAAGCGCTCTGTCCGCCCGCGCCGCGCGGAACTCGGTGCGATTAGCTGGTGGGCGGCTCGGCGCCCACCAGCGCATGCCAGTGGCTACTTGCCGCCAGTTTGCTCGGGATAGTCGAACTGGAGGTCGGCGGCGCCGCGCGGCGTGACCGTGACCGGCTTCTCCTGTTCGCCGAGCGTCTCGTGCCATACGCCGACGACGTACTCGCCCGGCGGCACCGGCTGTAGGGTGGCCGCGCCGTCCGCCGGGGTGATGGCGAAGTATGGATGCGCGAAGGCGGACACGTACGCTCGCATCCATGGATGGATGTCGCAGCCGACCGGAATCGCCATCTCCGGCTTGTTGATGAACACGTCGCGCGTCGAGCCCTGCGGGCCCATGTAGAAGTTCCACGGGTCGGCGATCTTGGGACGGCTGTGCACGTTGTGCGGCTCTTTGTCGCTGTTGCGGAACTGGAGCGGCTGTCCGACCATCACCGCCGCGACGTGCGGCGTGTACAGGCAGCCGCGTTGGTCGATCACGACGGGCTCGTTCGGCGGCGTGAATGCGCGGTCACCCAACCCGCTCTTGATGTAGACCACCGCGTTGGCCAGGCGCCCGTCGGACACCAGCAGGCTGCGGTCGTATACGGGTTCGCTGTGCATCGCGGCACAAGCGGGCACGCCGCTCATGTTGATCGGCTTTCGCTGCGGGGCGGCGCCCGCGTAGCGCACCCGGACGGCGATGGTGCCCGCCGTGCTCAGGTCGACCGGTGTGACGTTGGCGGGCGGCGCCGGCCGGGAGCCGGCATCGGAACAGGCGCTGAGCAGCACCGCGCTGCCGAGCAGCGACGCGAGGGCAAGGGCAGGGGCAGAAAGAAGTGGGCGGCGCACGAATCCTCCATGCTGTGCGCGCACCCTTAGCGCGCCCGCCGCGCGCCGCCTATATAGCCGCCGGCGGGGGCGTGCTGCGCGGCGTGTCGCTGACGAATTGATCCCGATAGATGCGCGCGAACGCGACCAGCATCGCGATCACCGCCGGGCCGAGGAAGACGCCGAGGAATCCATAGACCTGGATGCCGCCGAGAATGCCGAAGAACAGGACGACGGTCGGAATCTGCGTGCGGCCGCCGATCACCAGCGGCCGGATGAGGTTGTCGACGCTGCTGATGACGATCGTGCCCCAGCCGGCCATGATGCCGGCGCGCACGTAGTCGCCGGTGAGCACCAGATAAACCGTCACGGCGACCCATACCACGGGGCCGCCGAATGGCAGCAGGGAAAAGAACGCGGTGGCGCCGGCGAGCAGCGCTGCGAACGGGACCCCCAGCGCCGCGTACATCACGCCGCCTAGCACCCCCTGGGCGACGGCAGTGAGCACGGACCCGAGCACGACCGCGGACAGGGTTTCCGCAAACCGGGAGACCACGGCGTCCTTGTTCGGCTCCTCCATCGGGATCAGATCGCGCACCGCGCCCACCATGCGATCGCCGTCGCGGAAGAAGAAGAACATGGTGAAGATCGCGAAGAAGAAGTTCACGATGAACCTGAAGACGTTCGCCGCCGCCTCCGGCGCCTGGGCGACCAAGAAGCCGCTGACGGTCTGGCTGGCGCTGACGGCAACCCGCGGGAGCTCCGTCCGCAGGCGCGGCAGGAGGTCGTGCACGAACTGGCCGATGCGGGATGACCGCAAGCTCTCCAGCAGCTCGTGCAAGCGGCCCGACGTGACAAAGACGCGCACGTCGTCGTACAGGCTGATGGACTCCCGCGTGAGCGTGGTCAGGAGGTAAAACGCGGGCGCCACGACCAGAACGAGGGTGCCGAGCGTCATCAGACCCGCGGTGACCCCCGTGCGCCCGCCGAGCCACTGGCAGAGCCGGACGCGCGCGGGCCACAGCACGAACGCGAGCAGCGCCGCATAGCTGAGTGGACCGATGAAGCCGGAGAGTATTTTGTAAAACTGGTACAGGAGGAAGCCGAATGCCAGCAGGAAGAACAAGGTGAAGAGCTGATCGCGGCGCATGCTCGCGGCACCGCTAGCAAAGCCATTCCACGCCCAGCAAGCGCGCCGCCGCGTCGACCGGCCGAGCGGCCCTCGCTATACTGCTGGCGCGATGTCGGAAGAACCCGCCGATGCGGTGAGTAAGGGGCTGGCGGAGAAGCTGGACGCGCTGCCGGCGCGGCCCGGCGTGTACCTGCTGAAGGACCGCGCCGGCAAGGTGATCTACGTCGGCAAAGCGCGCGGGCTGCGCAGCCGCGTGCGCACCTATTTTCGCGGCGGCGACGAGCGCTCGCAGGTCGCCTTCCTGATGGCCCGCGTCGCGGATTTCGATAGCCTCGTGACGGCGACCGAAAAGGAGGCATTGATCCTCGAGAACAACCTCATCAAGCAGTACAAGCCGCGCTACAACATCCGCCTCAAGGACGACAAATCGTACGTGAGCGTGAAGGTCACCGTGCGCGACCCATGGCCGCGGGTGCTGGTCACGCGGAAGCTCGTCAAGGACGGGAGCAAGTATTTCGGCCCTTACCATTCGGCGGTCAGCGTCCGCGAAACGCTCGACACGCTCCGCAAGGTGATCCCGCTGCGGACGTGTTCCGACGCCGTGTTCCGGAACCGCGCGCGGCCCTGTCTCGAATACCAGATCAAGCGCTGCCTCGCCCCGTGCTGTCTCCCGGTCGACCGCGCCGAGTACGAAGCGCACCTCCGCGAGGCGATGATGCTGCTGTCGGGCAAGCGCGTCGAGCTCATCGATCAGCTGCGCGCCGAGATGACCGCGGCGGCCGAAGCGGAGCGCTTCGAGGACGCGGCCCGGCTGCGGGATCGCTTGCGGGCCATCGAGAAGACGCAGGAGCGCCAGCAAGCGGTGGCGCACGGCGGCGGTGACCGCGACGTCTTCGGCTTCTACCGCGAGGGCGGCTTCATCGAGGCCCAGGTGCTATTCGTCCGCCAGGGCAAGATCACCGGCAACCAGGCCTACCGGCTGGACGATTTCGAGTTGCCGGACGAAGAGGTCGTGCGCGCGCTGGTCACCCAGTTCTATCAAGGCGACCGCTACGTTCCGGAGGAGGTGCTGGTACCCATCGAGCTCGAGGATCAGGCGGTTCGCGCCGAGTACCTCAGCGAGCGCAAGGGGCGAAAGGTGGAGATCCTGCGTCCGCAGCGCGGCGATCGCGTTCAGCTGCTCGCGATGGCGCGCGAGAACGCGGCGCAGAGTTTTCGTGAGCGCCTCGACGGCGAGCGGCAGTACGAGCGCATCAGCGACGAGCTGCGGCGCAAGCTGCACCTGCGCAACGCGCCCAAACGCATCGAGTGCGTCGATATTTCCACCTTCCAGGGCGGCATGGCCGTCGGCTCGCTGGTGACCTTCGACGAGGGGCACCCGGACAAGAGCGGATATCGCCGGTTTCGCATCAAGACGGTCGTCGGACAGGACGACTTCGCCATGATGTTCGAGGTGCTGCGCCGGCGTTTCGAACGCGCGAAGCGGGAGGGACAGTTTCCCGACCTCCTGGTCGTGGACGGCGGCAAAGGGCAGCTCAACGTGGCGCTCGCCGTGCTGAACGAGCTCGGGATCGATCAGGTCGACGTCGTCGGCTTAGCCAAGATGCGCGTCGTCCGCGCTGCCCGCGAGCCGGAGATCGAACGCAGCGATGAACGCGTGTTCCTCCCTGGACGCGCGAATCCCGTCGTCCTGCGCCGCAACTCGAACGCGCTGTTTCTGCTCCAGCGCCTGCGCGACGAGGCGCATCGCTTCGCCATTACCTACCACCGGAAGTTGCGCGGCGCCGAGCGCCTCCGCTCCATTCTGGATGCGATTCCGGGCGTCGGCGCGGAGCGCCGCCGGCGGCTGCTATGCGCGTTCGGCAGCGTGAAGCGCATGCGCGTGGCGACTGCGGAGGAGCTGACGGCCGTGCCGGGCATCTCGGCCGCGCTGGCGAGCACCATCCGCGCGGCGCTGGATCGGCTGCCGCCCCCGCGCGCCGTCGAGACCCGCCGGGGCCGGTTGGTCGCCGTTCCGATGGAGGACATGGCTGAGCCGGGAAGTGCCGCGGACGCGCCGCCGCACGTGGGCGTTGACTCGTAGGGTGCGGGGCACTATGCGTCACCTTAGCGGGGCAGACAGCAGCCCCGCTTTTGTTTTGCGAGGCGGGATGCACCCCACCTTCAAGGAAATGATGAACGAGGTCGTGCAGTACGGCAGCTGCTGCGAATGCGGTTCCTGCGTGCTCGTCTGCCCGCACAACGTCATCGACTACATCGACGGCAAGCCCAAGCAGGTTGCCAAGGTGAGCGCGGCCTTCGATTACTGCGGCATGAGTGAGGGCATCGGCTGCGACGTGTGCGCCCAGGTCTGCCCGCGCCTCGGCGTCCGCGAGCACCACCTGGCTCCGCAGGTCTTCGCCGACAGCGGGCCGCTCTACCGCGGCATGTTCGGCCCGTATCGCCGCGTAGTGGCGGCGCGCTGCACGGATCCCGCCGTGCTCGCGCGGTGCGAAGATGGCGGCGTGGTTACCGGGCTCCTGGCGTGGTTGCGCCGGCACGACGAGATCGATGGTGCGGTGGTGTCCACGATCGATCCGAGCGCCCCGTGCGCGCCGGTGCCTCGCGCCATCACCACGGAGGACGAGATCCTCGCGAGCGCGAGCTCCTGGTACACGTACTGCGCGAACAACCTCGCGCTCGAGCAAGCCGAGAAGCTGAATTTGACGCGGGTCGCATTCGTCGGCGTCCCTTGCCAGATCACGCCCGTACGCAAGATGCAGCTGACCGATCCCGCGTTTCTCGACAACGGCCGCAAGAAGCCCAAGCACATCGAGCGGCAGACGAAGTTCCTGAAGGGATTCGGTGAACGGGTGGCTCTGAACATCGGCCTGCTGTGCAGCGAGGTGTTCACGTTCGACGGGCTGATGCGGGACGTGATCGAAGGCGACCTCGGGATTCCCCTGAGCGACATCAAAAAGTTCAACGTCAAGGGAAAGGTGCTGATCGACAAACACGACGGCGAACGCGTCGAGATCAACCTCAAACAGGCCCAGGAGTACGCGCGAGCGGAATGTCACCACTGCGGCGACTTCTCTGCCGAGCTGGCCGACATCTCGTGCGGTGGCGTGGGCGCGGCGGACTGGACCATCGTCGTCCTGCGCAGCGCGCGCGGTGAAGCGCTCTTCGATCGCGCGGTCGGGGACGGGGTGTTCGAGGTGCGCTCGATGGCGGAGTTCGAAAACTCCATGAAAGTGCTGCTCCGCCTCGCGCGCAAGCAGCGGCAGCGGGTGCCGACCCCGCCCGGTCGCGGCGAGACCTTCGTCCGCCCGCTCGGCTACACGAACCCGCACTGAACATGTCCGCGCAACGCGGAGCCAAGTCCTCCGAGCCGCGCCTGGCGCGGCTCCCCAGCTCTTCCTTCGAGCGCCTGGTCGAGAACTCGTCCGACATGGTGGTCGCAGTCGACCGCGCCGGCACCGTGATCTACTACAACGACGGCGCCGAGAAAGGCCTGGGATACGCCGCCTCAGAGATGCTCGGGCAGCACGTCGGCCGGCTGTATCCGTCGGTACCCGAAGCGCACCGCGTGCTCGCCGCGATGCGCAGCGACCAGTGGGGCGGCCCGGGCAAGGTCAAGAATTTCGAAACGACTTTCCTCACCCGTTGGGGCGAGCAGATCCCCGTCGCGATCTCCGGCTCCATTCTCTACGACGAGAACGGGCTCGAGATGGGCTCGATTGGATTCGCCAAGGACATCCGGGAAATCCGGCAGCGCGATCGCCTCGCCACGCTCGGTGAGGTCGCGGTAGCGCTCTGCCACGAGATCAACAGTCCACTCGAGGTCATCCTCAACGAGGTCGACCTGCTCGGCTCGTTCGTGCGCCGAAAGGCCACTGACGAGGAAGCGGTGATGGAGGAGGAGCGCGTAGACGCGGTCCGGCGCGAGGTGTTGCAGATCCAGCAGATCGTGAACCGCCTGGTGGACATGGCGCGCGGCGGCCAGTACGGTACCCGCGAGTACCTCGTCGGCCAACAGATGGCCGACGTCACGCCACGGCCCACGAAGCTCGAGCCGCGTCCGGTCGACAGCGGGTTGCACGGTTTGCGGGTGCTCGTGGTGGACGACGATCTCGGCGTCTGCCGCTCACTCCGCGATCTGCTCGCCGCCGAGGGCTGTGAAGTGCTGGTGGCCACCGACGGGTTGCGCGCGCTCGAGATCCTCAATGACACATCGGTCGACATCATCATCAGCGACGTCGTGATGCCCGATTTCGACGGGTACGACCTGTTCATGGAGGTCAAGCGGCGCGGCACCACGCCGGTGATCCTGATGACGGGCTACTATTACGATCGGGATCACGTGATAAAGCGCAGCCGCCTCGAGGGACTCGAAAGCGTCATCTTCAAGAAGCCGATCGATCCGACGCGCCTCAAGGCAATGATTCGGACTCTAACCGGTCGCGCGGCGGTAGCGCGGGCGTAACCGGCCCCGCGAGCGGACTCGCCGGTGCTTGGGTGGGCGTCGGCGCGGCGGCCAGCCGCAGTTCGAACTGCTGGC
The DNA here is from genome assembly GCA_050176585.1 of Binatia bacterium. Lineage (GTDB taxonomy): Bacteria > Desulfobacterota > Binatia > HRBIN30 > CADEER01 > CAYYWP01. The sequence goes on along the minus strand of JBFXHX010000007.1, from coordinate 117,653 downwards.
CGTCCGCTTCGACCGTGATGTGGCGCTCGCCGACCGCGAGGATCTGCCCGAGCCCAGGTACCACTTGCCCCGGCCGCACCAACTCGTTGCCGCCGTCAATGTTCTCGATGATCGCGTATGTCACGTCGCCCACCACGGTGCCCGCGAGCCGAAAGCGCAGCGCAGAGGCCGGCGGCAGCGGCTCCGGCGTCGCGGTGATGGTCGCCGTGGCGGTCGGCTCCGGCGTGGGCACCGGCGGGGGCGCGCTGCGGGCCCGCCAGAGCAGCGCGGCGCCGAGACCGAGCACCATGGCGATACAGGCCGCGAGGATGGCGCCGATCGCGCGCTCGGTCGTCATGGCGCCGAGCGGAGGAGAACGCACGTGAGCGCCGTCGCGCCGGCGGACGCGCGCCGCGCCCGCTCCGGTGTCGCGCAAATCGTGGCCGCGTGGCTGCCGGTGCTGGCGTGGCTCGGGGTCATCTGGTGTCTGTCCAGCGATCGCTTTTCGAAGGATGTGACGGCCGGTTGGTGGACCGCCAGCCCCACGGTCGCGGCGCTCGACATGTCTCCCCAGACGATCGACACCGCGAACGTGATCCTACGGAAGACGGCGCACTTCGTCGAGTACGCGGTGTTGAGCATGCTCGGCTATCGCGCGCTCGGCGCCACGGCCACGCGGCGCCGGCGCGGCGTGCAGTTGTTCGGTGCCGTGCTGCTGGCGATGGCGTGCTCCGCGGTGGACGAATGGCGCCAGGCGAATACGTTGACGCGCACCGGCTCGCCCTGGGACGCGGTACTGGACGGGTGCGGCGCCATCGCTGGCGCGCTGCTCGGCGGCTGGTCTCTCTACTGGCGCAGCGCCCGCCGGCGCGCTTGACACCGGTGCCTTCGCACAGCATGCACGCGCCGAGAGGTGGCACGGCGTGGCACTGGCACATCGACAGTCCGCGCGGCGACGTGTGTTGCTGCGCCATGAGCGCGTTCTCTGGGGGCAGGGGATCACGCGTGTGGCCGGCGTCGACGAGGTCGGCGTCGGTCCGCTCGCCGGACCGGTCGTCGCCGCGGCGGTCATCTTGCCGCACGAGTGCGCGTTGCGCGGCATCGACGATTCCAAGCGGCTCACGCCGGCAGCCCGCACCCACATGGATGGCGCGATCCGCGGCTGCGCCATTGCGTTCGGCATCGGCGTGGTGGAGGTCGCGGACGTCGATCGCTTGAACATCTACCGCGCCGCCCTCGAGGCGATGCGCCGCGCGGTGTGCGCGCTCGCCGTGCCGGCCGAGCAGCTCCTGGTCGACGCTCGTCGAATTCCGGAGGTCGACATCCCGCAAACCGCGCTGATCAAGGGCGATGCGCGCAGCTACTCGATCGCCGCGGCGTCCATCGTCGCGAAGGTGGCGCGCGACGCGATGATGGACTTGCTCGACCGGGAGTATCCCGAGTACGGCTTCGCCCGCCATCGGGGCTATGCGACGGCGGAGCATCTGGCCGTATTGGCGCGGCTGGGACCGTGCCCCGCTCACCGGCGATCGTTTCTGCCCGTGGTGCAGGGCCGTCTGCCCGGCATGTGAGCCAGCATCGGCGGCGGTCGCGCTCGACTGCGCGCGCTGAGACTCTGCCGGCCGCGTCGCGGCGATGCGGCGAATACGCTATGGTCGCGCGCATGGCCACTGACGTCCGGATGCCGAGGTTGAGCGACAACATGGAAGCGGGACTGATCGTCCGCTGGATGAAAGCCCCGGGCGACCCGGTTGCCAAAGGCGAACCGCTCGCCGAGGTGGAAACTGACAAAGCGGACGTGGAACTGGAGGCATCGGACTCGGGCGTACTGCGCGAGATCATCGTCCCGGAAGGGCAAAGCGCGGCCGTGGGCGCCGTGATCGCGCGGCTCGGCCAGGGCGATGAAGCCGCGGCGCCGGCTGGTCGGCCCGCGCCGGCCGCTGAAACGAAGCAGCCGGCCGCCGTTGAGTCGAAACCAGCGGCTGCGGCGGACAAGCCGCGGCCGGCTGGCGGCGTCGCGCCGAAAGCGGAAGCACAAAAGCCCCCGGCCGCGAGCCCTGCGAAAGCGGCGGCGCGGTCGGCCGGCGATGGCGCGAGGATGGCCGCGCCCGGGGCAGCGGCTCCGGCGGCGGAGCCCAAGCGCGCGGCACCCGCCGAATCGGCGCCGCCGCGCGGTCCTGCGGAGGCGCGGCCGTCCGGTGCGGTCGAACCGCCATCCCGCGTCGCACCGGCGCGAACCGGGGTGCGCGCCTCCCCGCTCGCGGTGCGCTTCGCGGAGGAGAAGGGGATCGACTTGACGGCCGTGCGCGGCTCGGGACCGGGCGGCCGGATTCTCCGACGCGATGTGGAATCCGTGGTGCGCGCCACGCAGCCGCTTCCGGCAGAGGAGGGCGCGCGTGCGGAGGGCTCGGCGACCGCAGTGACGCCATCGGGACGCCTCGAGCCCGTCTCGCGCATGCGCCAGGCGATCGCCCGCCGCATGAGCGAGGCCAAGCGCGACATCCCGCATTTCTACGTCACGGCCGAGATCGACATGAGCGAGGTCATGCACCTGCGCGAGTCCATTCGCCGGCGCGAGGCGATGCCCGGCCTGACTGTCACGCACTTACTTCTGCGCGCGCTCGCCATCGCGTTGCAGCGGCATCCGAATGTCAATGCGTCCTGGCACGACGGTGCGATCGAGCTGCATGATGACGTGAACCTCGGTATCGCCGTCGCGGTGGACGACGGGCTCGTCGTGCCGGTGTTGCACCGGGCGCAGCTCCTGACCCTCGGCGAGCTCGCCGAGCGCGCCGGAGAGCTGACCGAGAAGGCCCGCCAGGGGCGCTTCGGCAGCGACGACCTGACCGGGAGCACGTTCAGCCTCTCCAATGTCGGCATGCTGGACGTCGAAGAGCTGACCGCAGTGATCAATCCACCCAACGCGGCGATTCTCGCGGTCGGCGCCGTGAAAGACCGCCCGATCGCGCGCGACGGGCAGCTCGCAATCGCCAAAACGATGCGCGCGACGCTCTCCTGCGACCACCGCGTGCTGAACGGGCTCGAGGGGGGCCGTTTTCTCGAAGAGCTGAAGAGCATCCTCGAGAACCCGGTGACCTTGTTGCTCGAGTGAGAGTCGGCGCGTGACCGCAGCTGCCACAGCCGTTCAGGCGCCCATCCGACCGCCGCTCTTCGTGCGGCCGCTGGGCCGGTGTGCCTACGGCGACGCCATGGCGCTCCAGGAGTCGGTGGTGGCGGGCGTCATCGCGGGGACCGAGCGCGAACAGCTTTTGTTGCTCGAGCATCCGCCGCTGTACACGCTGGGCCGCGGCGGCGACGCGGACGACTTGCGCGATGCTCCGCACCGGCTCGGCATACCGGCACACCGGGTCGGGCGGGGGGGCGGGGCGACGTTTCACGGGCCCGGTCAACTGGTCGCGTACCCGATCGTGCGCCTGCGCCGTGGCAGCGTGGATGTGCGCGGGTACGTGAGCGCGCTCGAGCAGGCGCTGATCGAAACCTGCGAAGCGTACGGGCTGGCGGCCACGGCACCGGCGGGGCAGGTCGGCGTGTGGGTGAGGGGCGCGAAGATCGCTTCGATCGGGATCGGTGTGCGCCGCGGCATCACCTTCCATGGCGTCGCCCTGAACGTGAGCACCGATCTGCAGTACTTCGAGCAGATCGTCGCGTGCCGCGTTCCGGAGCTCACCCTGACCAGCATGGCCGCCGAGTTGGAGGGCGGGGCGCCGGCGTTGCCCGAGGTCGGTGCCGTGCTCGCGCGCGCCCTCGGGCGCCAGCTCGGCAGGGAGCTGGAGGGTGCGGAGGCGCCATGGCCGTGACGCGGCGCCACCCCGAGTGGCTGAAAGTGCGAGCGCCCGGCGGCCAGGGTTTCGTCGAGACGAAGCGGGTCGTGCAATCGCTCAAACTGCACACGGTGTGTGAGGAAGCGCACTGCCCGAACGTCGGCGAATGCTGGGGCCACAAGACGGCGACCTTCATGCTGCTCGGTGACGTCTGCACGCGCAATTGCGGCTACTGTGCGGTCGCGCACGGGCGTCCGATCGCGGTCGATCCCCACGAGCCCGAGCGGGTCGCCGAGGGCGTGGAACGCCTCGGGTTGCGCCACGTGGTGGTGACGTCGGTCGACCGCGACGATCTGCCGGACGGCGGAGCGGGGCATTTCGCTGCCACCGCACGCGCCATCAAGCGGCGAGTGCCCACGTGCGCAGTCGAGGTGCTCACGCCCGATTTCAAGGGCGATCTCGCCGCGCTCGCAGAAGTCGTGGCGTCGCCGATCGACGTCTTCAATCACAATACCGAGACGGTGCCTCGTCTGTATCGAGTGGCACGACCCGGCGGAAAGTATGACCGCTGTCTCGCGCTACTCGCCGAGGCGAAACAGCGACGTCCCTCGCTGCTGACCAAGACCGGTCTCATGCTCGGTCTGGGCGAAGAACGCGAAGAGGTATTGGCTGTATTGCGCGATCTGATCAGCGTCGGTTGTGACATCCTCACGCTCGGGCAATACCTCCAGCCGACGCGCGAGCACCTGCAGATTGCGCGCTATGTACGCCCCGACGAATTCGCCGAGTTGGGCGAGCAGGCCCGCGCACTCGGCTTCCGGCACGTGGAGTCGGGACCACTGGTGCGCAGCTCATATCACGCCTGGCAGCACGTGGCGTAGGCGCCCGCGGGGCGCCGTCGCTGCGCACTGGCGACTGCATAGCGGCTCCGGCGCGTTAGGGCGCGCGGCGATTGCAACAGCGCTACGCGTGTTGTACGCGCGCGCAATTTGCATCGCACAGCGACCTTGCGCGCGGTGGTTAAAACTCCGCCTAGCAAGTTTTTTGCCTGGAACGTAGTTTACTCGCCGCTCGCTTTTTGCGATGGTGCGAATAGCAACAGACTGGTTGGCCATGGAGGCGGTGCATCATGATGAAGCTGTACGACTACCCCGACTGCCCGTTTGCGCAGAAAGTGCGGGTAGTGCTCGCCGAGAAGGAGCTCGAGTACGAGACGATTTTCGTGGATCTCCGTACTGGCGAACATCGCCAAAACGCTGAGTTTCTCCGCCTGAATCCGTACGGGAAAGTCCCCGTTCTGATCGATGACGAAGTAATCGTATACGACTCCACGATCATCAATGAGTACTTGGAAGACGAATACCCGCATCCAGCCTTGATGCCGGAGGATTCCGGCGCCCGCGCGCGGGTGCGAACGCTCGAAGATTACTGCGACAACTCGTTCCTTCCGTCGGCCGGTTTTGTACAAGCCGAGCTCTCCAAGCCGGCAGCCGAGCAAGACGCGGAACGCCTGCAGCGCTACCGCAACGAGCTCGTGCGCGGGCTCAAGCGACTGGAGGGCTTTCTCGCCGGGAAGGAGTACCTGGCCGGGCAGTTCTCGCTCGCGGACGTCGCCTTCGTGCCCGCGATTCTCATCTTGCCGCGCCTCGGTGTGGAAGTGGACCCGTCGCTGCGCTCGGTCGCGGCGTGGATCACGCGCCTTCGGCAGCGCCCGAGCGTGCAAGCCCTCGAGAGCTAACGGAGGGTTGAGCCGGTGAGCGAGGACGACGACGCCCTGCGCCGGGCGATCATCGACTCGTACAAGGTCGTCTGTATCTGCAACAAAATCCGCAAAGGCGTGATTGAAAAAGCCATCCGCAGCGGCGCCACGTCGTTCGCCGACGTGAAGCGACGCACGCGGGCGGGCACGGGTCCGTGCGGAGCCGAGCGCTGCGGCCCAGTGATCCGGGGGATGCTCGAGAAGAAGCCGAGCGGTGCGGGTTGACACCGTTCCGCGCTCCATCTACGAGTGGCTCCTAATCAGGAATCGTTCCTAACATTTAGCCTATCAGGAGGGTCGTCGCATGAAGTCGTTGCAGAGCACCAAGACGCATGAAAATTTGAAAGCCGCCTTTGCCGGTGAGTCGCAAGCGAACCGGCGCTATCTCTACTTCGCCCGCCGGGCCGACATCGAAGGCTATCCGGACGTGGGCGGGCTCTTCCGCGACACGTCCGAGGCGGAGACCGGGCACGCCTTCGGCCATCTCGATTTCCTCGCCCAGTGCGGCGATCCCTGCACCAACGTGCCGATCGGCGATACGGAGAGAAACCTGAAGTCCGCGGTGGAAGGCGAGACCTACGAGTACACGCAGATGTACCCGGGGTTTGCGAAGACGGCGCGCGACGAGGGGTTCGAAGAGATCGCGGAATGGTTCGAGACCCTGGCGCGCGCGGAAAAGTCGCACGCCGGACGTTTCCAGAGCGGCTTGAACAACCTGAAGCTGTGATTCTCGATTGGCCGGCGGGCGGCGCCCGCCGGCCACGGCTTCCTCTGCGGCCATGAATTCCTCCATCCGTCCAGTGACGTTGGAAGATGTCGTGGGCCTCGACCGGTACGAGGCGATTCGCGACGACGTCCGCCGGCGCATCATCGAGCTGAAGCGCGCCCGTCGCGTGTCGCTCGGACCGGAGATGACCTTCGTTTTCGAGAATCACGACACGATGTATTTCCAGGTTCACGAGATGCTGCGCGCCGAGCGCATCACCGACCTCGACGCGGTCCGCGAAGAGCTCGCGGTATACAACGCGCTGCTGCCGCGGCCCGGCGAGCTGAGCGCGACCTTACTGATCGAGATCACGCAACAAGCACGCGTGCCCGAGCGCTTGCTCGAATTCCAAGGCATCGACGGCGCGGTGTGGCTCGAGGTGGGCGCTGCAACGGTCCCGGGCGAGTTCGAGGCCGGCCGCAGCAAAGAAGACAAGCTGAGCGCCGTGCAGTACGTCCGCTTCGGGCTGCCGCCGGCCGCGCGCGCGGCGTTCCGCGAGGGCGCGGAACGAGTGCGGCTCGTGGTCGATCACCCGCGGTACCGGCATGCGACGGTCATCGACGGTGCGGTGCGCGCCTCGCTCGCCGCCGACCTCGAGAACTCGTGATGCAGCAGCGCACCACCCGGCAGTTGGCCGCCGTGCATGACGTGCTGGCCGCCTCGACGGATCATCCCACCGCCGAGCAGGTGTTTCAGCGCGTGCGGCGCACGCTGCCGAACGTCAGTCTCGGCACGGTGTACCGCAACCTGGACAAGCTGCGCGAGCAAGGGCGGCTGCGGGTCGTCCGCCTGGCGGGTGGCGAGGCGCACTACGACGCCATGCTCGGCGAGCACGACCACTTCGTCTGCGAGCGCTGCCACGCCGTGCGCGACCTGCCCGGTGGGGCCGTGCAGCCGAATCGACGCGGTCTACAGGCGGCGGGTTGTGTGGTGCACTGGCACACGACGGCCATTTACGGCCTGTGCGCCGGGTGCGCGGGCGCCGCGCGCACGGCGCGCAAGCGCCCAATGGGCCGGAGAGTCTGATGGAGCTCCCGGCCGCGGTGCCGCTGTTCCCGCTGCCGAACGCGGTGCTCTTCCCAGGGGTGCCGCTGCCGCTGCACATCTTCGAACCGCGCTACCGCGAGATGGTGCGCGACGTCGAGCGGAGCGAGCCCAAGTTGATCGGCATGGTGCTGCTGCGCGGAGAGTGGCGCAGAGAGTACTACGCGAGCCCGCCGATTTATCCGGTCGGCTGCGCGGGGCGGGTGGTGAGCGTGGAGCCGCTCCCGGACGGCCGCTACAACATTCTCTTGCACGGCGTCCGCGAGTTCACCGTCATGGGCGAACGCCGCGATCGCTCGTACCGCCTCGGCGAGGTGCAGTGGCGGAGCCCCGGCGAGCTGGCGGTCCCGCGCGAGTTGCGCAACCGCATCCACGCGCTGGCCCAGCGCCTGCTCGAATCGCGTGAGCCGTCCCTGGTCTCGCGTCTGCTGTCCGACAGCTCGATGTCCGATGAGCTGCTGATCAACTTTCTCTGCTACGCGCTCGATTTCTCTCCGATGGAGAAGCAGGCGCTGCTGGAAGCGCCAGCCCTGACGGACCGCGGCACGCGCTTGTGCGATGTCGTGCAGTTCGCGATCGAGGCCCGCTCCCAGGGCGGCGTCGGCGACAAGTGGTGCCACTGAGGCCCGCTTGATTCGATCGCACAGCGCAGGTTAGGTCAGCAGAGGGTACCGAAGAGCGCCATGAAACGACGCGAACCGCTCACGTTTTGGGAGCGCACCTATCTGCCGCAGATCTTGGGCGGCTTGATGGTGACCATGTACCGCTTCTGGCGCAACCTGTTCCTGCACGGGCTCCACGCCGTGGGGCTCGCCAGGGACGTGCCCGCGGCGGTGACGACACAGTGGCCGGACGAGTACAAGCTCTATCCCGACAACTTTCGCGGCAGCCATCGACTGACGTTGAAAGAGGACGGCTCGGTGCGCTGCACTGCGTGCTTCCTCTGCGCAACGGCCTGTCCCGCGAACTGCATCTACATCGAAGCGGGCGAGCATCCGGACCCGCATGTCGAGAAGTTCCCGCTGCGCTACGAGATCGATACGCTGCGCTGCATCTACTGCGGCATGTGCGTGGAAGCATGCCCTTGCGACGCGATCCGGATGGACACCTACGTCCACCCACGCATCTGGGGCTACAACCGCAGCGATTTCATCGAGACGAAAGAAACCTTCATCCATCGCTCCAACGTATTGGCCGAGCGGGGCCGCAACGGGCTGATAGAGGAACTGCGCGAGGACTACCGCAAGCTCGACGACGCGGTGGCGGGTCGAGCCACCGATGACGCGCGCACCAGCCATCGCAACGGGCGCTGAGGTGACCCATGGCCAAGACCATTAGCCAACTGATGGACGAATGCCGTCAAGTCGTGCCGGAATGGACGCCGGACGAGGTGCGCCAGCGCCTCTCGAACGGCGCGGGGTACGCGCTGATCGACGTCCGTGAGACCAGCGAGTATCGCGAAGGCCACTTGGCGGGAGCGCTCTCAGTACCGCGCGGCTTCCTCGACCTGCGCATCGAGCAGGCGGTGCCCGACAAGCAGACGCCGATCATTCTCTATTGCGGAAGCGGGGCCCGTTCGCTGCTCGCCGGCCGCACCTTGCGGGAAATGGGGTACGGGAACGTGGTCTCCATGTCCGCGGGCTACAGCGGCTGGAAAGGCGCGGGGCATCCGTGGGTGGCCGACCGCCAGTTCACGCCGGACCAGCTGAACCGCTACAGCCGCCACTTCCTCCTGCCTGAGGTCGGCGAAGCGGGGCAGGCCAAGCTGCTGGATGCGAAGGTGCTATGCATCGGCGCCGGCGGGCTCGGCTCGCCCGCTGCGTTTTACCTCGCCGCAGCGGGCGTGGGAACGATCGGGATCGTCGACATGGACGTGGTGGATGTCAGCAATCTGCAGCGCCAGATTCTGCACACGAACGACCGCGTGGGAATGCCGAAGGTCGAATCGGCGCAGAAGACGCTGAACGCGCTGAACCCGGACGTGAAGGTGATCGGCTACCAGGAGCGGGTCACGTCGGAGAACATCATGCGCCTGATCAGCGACTATGATGTCGTGATCGACGGCTGCGACAACTTCCCGACCCGCTATCTGGTGAACGATGCCTGCTTCATCGCCAACAAGCCGAACGTTCACGGCAGCATCTTCCAGTTCGAAGGGCAGGCCACCGTCTTCTATCCCGGCAAGGGACCCTGCTACCGCTGTCTGTTTCCGGAGCCGCCGCCGCCGGGCGCGGCGCCGAGTTGCGCAGAGGCAGGCGTGCTCGGCGTGCTACCGGGCCTCGTCGGGTGCGTGCAGGCGCTCGAGACCATCAAGGTGATCCTCGGCGCCGGCAAGCCGCTGATCGGTCGCATGATGTACTTCGACACGCTCAGCATGGAGTTGCGCATCCACAAGTTGCGCAAGGACCCCGACTGCCCCTTGTGCGGTGAGCATCCGACCGTTACCGAGCTGATCGACTACGAGGAGTTCTGCGGGTTGCGCGCTGGAGGTGGGGCCGCCGCGCACGCCTGAGCGCGTCTGCGCCACCGATCGTGCCGCCGCAGCACCATCGCCCCGGCCGCGGCGTTGGACGGCGCGGACGATTCTGGTAGCAAGGCGCCGTCTCCAGCCGGAGGCGACCAGACCCGCTATGAAGCCGTGTCGTCACCTGTTGGGGATCCCCCGCGAGCCCGCACCCATGACGGCGTCGGTGGCCGTCCCGTTGTCGCGGCTCGCACTCCGTCGCCAAGCTCGCGCGTGTCCGCCGCCGGTCGGCGGATTACCGTGACACGCATGGCCGTAGAGGAGCGTCGATCGTGGAGCAGGCGGTGAGCACGTCCCCGGGCCGGGCAGCGGCCGAGCGGATTCAGCAGTTGCGCGCGCGCGCCGCGCGGTTGCGTGAGCACTCGCTGCGCGCCACCGCGGAAGCGGGCTCGGGCCACCCGACCTCCTGCCTGTCTGCGGCCGACTTGGTCGCGGCGCTGTTCTTCGACGTCATGCGCTACGACCCGAGCGATCCGGGAAATCCCGCCTGCGACCGCTTCGTGCTCTCGAAAGGCCATGCCGCACCGCTGCTCTACGCCGCGTGGGCAGAGGCGGGCGCCTTCCCGGTCGAGAAACTGCTGACGCTGCGCCGCTTCGACAGCGAGCTCGAAGGCCATCCGACGCCGCATTTCGCCGGTACCGTTGCCGCAACCGGCTCGCTCGGACAGGGCCTCTCAGTTGGCGTGGGCCTCGCCTGGGGAGCGAAACAGCTCGAGCAGAGCGATCAGCGCTTCTACGTCTTGTGCGGGGACGGCGAGCTGGCGGAGGGCGCGGTGTGGGAAGCTATCGCGCTCGCCGCCCACGCGCGCCTTGATAACCTCGTCGCGATCGCCGACATCAACGCGCTCGGCCAGAGCCAGCGGACGATGTACGGCTTCGACGCCGACGGTTACGCGGCGCGTTTCACCGCCTTCGGCTGGCACGCCATTGCGATCGACGGCCACGACATGAACGCGATTCTGGGCGCTTTCGAGGCCGCGTCGGCGGTGCGCGACCAGCCGGTCGCGATCGTCGCGCGCACACGCAAGGGGCAGGGGGTCACGGCGCTCGCGGACCGGGACAACTGGCATGGCAAGCCGGTGCAAAAGGGTCCCGATCTCGACTCCGCCATCGAGGAAGTGCGTGCGGCCGCGCCGAAGGTCGCCCTGTTCCCGGTGCTGCGCCGCGGCGCGGCGCGGCCCGTCGAGCCGGTGACGATATCGGCGATGGAGCCGCCGACCTACGGCAGCGCCGATCGGGTGGCCACCCGCGAAGCCTACGGCACCGCGCTCGCGAAGCTCGGTGCCGTGAATCCCGCGGTGGTCGTACTCGATGCCGACACGAAAAACTCGACCTTCGCCGAGCGTTTCCTGGCCGCCCATCCGGCCCGGTATCTGGAGGCGTTCATCGCCGAGCAGAACATGGTCGGCGCCGCCGTCGGCCTCTCGGCCGCGGGCAAGATCCCGTTCGCCTCCACCTTCGCGTGCTTTCTGACCCGCGCCTTCGATCACATCCGGATGGCCGCGATCTCACGCGCGAACCTGAAGCTTGCGGGCTCGCACTGCGGCGTGTCGATCGGCGAGGACGGCCCATCGCAGATGGGGCTGGAAGACCTCGCCATGATGCGCGCCGTGCCGCACGCCGTGGTGCTGTACCCCGCGGACGCGGTCGCGACGGAGCGCCTGGTCGAGGCGATGGCCATCGCGCGCGGCATCCACTATCTGCGCCTAACGCGCCCGAAAACGCCGATCTTGTACGGCGCCGACGAGCACTTCCCGATCGGCGGTTCGAAGGTGCTCCGCCGGAGCGACGCCGACGAGCTCACGATCGTCAGTGCCGGAGTGACCCTTTTCGAGGTGCTGGCCGCACACGCCGAGCTCGAAAAGGACGGCATCCCGGTCCGCGTCATCGACGCGTACTCGATCAAGCCGATCGACGCGGACGAAATACGCGCCGCCGCGCGCGCCACCGGCGGACGCGTCCTGACTGTCGAGGATCACTACGCGGAGGGCGGTCTCGGCGATGCGGTGCTGAACGCCCTCGCGGGCGAGACCGCGAGCGTGACGAAGCTGGCCGTCGATGACATTCCACGCTCGGGCAAGCCAGAAGAACTCTTGCAGCGCTTTCAGCTGGACGGCGGGTCGATCGCGCACAAAGCCCGCGAACTGTTGGGGCGGATCCCCAAGTCGTCGAGATGAGTGCCGAGGCTGTTAAGCTGCTAGGCTGGTAGCTGTCAGGGTTCGGCTCATCAGCGGTCGCGCCGTCGCTTCGAGCATCGACTGTCGTGCTCTGGCGCGAACGGCGCACAGCGTAACAGCCTCACATCGCACAGCTGTTCGATACCGCGCCGCCCGCCATGGCGCGGCGATGCACGCTGCGGAAGATGCTGTCGCCGCGGTTCAGCGCTTTGCGCGCGTACATCGTGTTGTGGCTCGGGACGCACCCGATGGCAACCGGCTCGAAGCCGCCGTCGGCCTCCAGACAGGCGACACCGAGACGAAACGTCTCCTCGACATCGGTGAGGAATTCAACTGTAGCTCCGGGCTGCAGCACGCGGCGGACGGCGGCCGCGAACTCGGGAGTCCACACGCGCCGGCGTTGATGTCGCCGCTTCCACCACGGGTCGGGGAACTGCACGAAGACCGCGGCCGCGGATGCTTCCGGCAGCAGCGGCAGCAGACACGCCGCGTCGGCGCATAGCACGCGCGCGTTGGGGAGCGCGGCGGCCTCCAGCTCGCGCTCGATGGCCCGCGCGCGGGCGGCCGAGCGCTCGATCGCGAAGAAGTTCCAGTGCGGTCGGTCGCGCGCGATGGCGCGCAAGAACTCGCCGCGCCCAGGCCCGACTTCGATGGCCACCGGATTGTCGTTGTCGAAGACCGCCCGCCAGCTGAACACCGGTGCGGGCGCGCGTCCATCACGCAAGGCGCCGGCCTCCGTCAACGGGCAGCACCACCCCTGTGACGTAGTCGGCCGTGGCGAGGTACCGCACGGCTGCGACCACGTCCTCCGCGCTGCCCGCCCGTTTCAAGAGCGTGCGGCGGATCTCGCGCCGGCGCGCCGCGGCGGGGAAGCCGGGCGGGAAGAGCACGGGGCCGGGCGCGATGACGTTGACCCGCACCGTCGGTGCCAGGTGACGCGCCAGCGCGACCGCGAGCGCCGCGACGCCGCGCTTCGCTATGCTGTAGGGCAGGTAGTCCGTCCACGCCTGCTCAGCGGCCACGTCGCCGAGTGCGATGATCGCGCCGCCGCCCTGCCGCTGCATCAGGGGCCCGATGCGCCGGGCTGGCACGAGGAATGTGCCCAGGTTGAGGCGCAGCATGTCGTGCCAGTCGGCGGCGGTCACGGAGCGCAGCGGCGTGCGGCGGAAGACGCCCGCGTTGGCGATCCAGAGGTCGAGGCGACCGAAGCGGCGGCTCACGGTAGACAGCGCTGCCGCGATCTGGCGATCGTCGGACGCGTCTGCGCGCAGGGTCAGCGCGCGCACACCGCGTTGCTCGATGGCGGTTTGCGTCTCGCGCGCCGCGGCCGCGGAAGCGAAATAGGTGAGCGCGACGTCGGCCCCCGATTCGGCAAGGCCGAGAGCGATCGCCCGTCCCAGCCGATGTGCGCCGCCGGTGATCAGCGCCGTCGCGCCGCGCAACTCCATGCCGTCCTCTCTAACATACCGCGCTCGCGATGCCGCGCCGCCGCGCGCGCACGCGCGCCGCGGATGGCTCACGCCTCCGGATCGTATTGCGGCACGAGCACGATCTCGCGCGGGCAAGCGCGCGCGGAGCTGGTCAGTACCACATAGACCGCTTCGGCAACGTCCGCAGGCCGCAGAAACTTGTTCCGGTCGACGCGCTTGTTGGCCGGGATCATCGCGGTATCGACCAGGCCGGGAATGATGGCGCTCACCTTGATGCCGTGCTGGCGCACCTCGTCGAACAGCGACTCGGTGAAACCGAGCAGGCCGAATTTCGCCGCCGCGTATGCGGCCTCGCCGGCGCGCCCGCGTTTGCCCGCGATGGATGCGATGTTGATGATCGCGCCGCGGCGGTGGGCGAGCATGCTCGGCAGCACGAGGCGGGTCAGTACCATCGGTGCACGCAAGCAGGTGGCGAGCGTGCGATCCCAGTCGGCCACCGCCGTCTTGCCGATCGGCGCGCGGGGCGGAGCGATCCCGGCGTTGTTCACCAATACGGTGATTTCGCCGAAGCGCGCGCCGATCTCGCGGACCGCGCGCTCGAGCTGCGCGTCATCGTTCACATCCGCCGCCAGGGGATAAACGAGGCCCGCCGTCGGTGCCGCCGCAGCCTCGGCGGCCGTCGCCTCGAGGTCCGGTGCGCTGCGGGCGAGCGCGGCGACTCGGCAGCCGGTGCGCGCGAGCCGCACGGCGATCTCGCGGCCGATGCCGCGACTCGCGCCCGTCACCAGCGCGATTTCGTCGTGAAGCGCCGCCGTCACGAGCGCTTCTTAGCCGGGATCTCTCTTCAACGCGAAGTCGCGAGGCCCGGAGGCGCTTTCGTACCTTTGCGTCTCGCCCGTTCGCGTTGAAGCATCAGGGTGCCGCCAGCTCGTGCTCGTCAACCGAAGCGGGTATCTCATCGGCGATCTCTGGCGCTGGGTCCGCTGCGGGATGATCGTTTCCGTGCATTTCAGCATCGGGCGGGAGCTCGTCCTCAGGCACGAGCTCAGGGACCATTGCGTCCTCCGGCAGGTCGGCCATGGGCGCACCGGCAGCGGTGATCGCGGCGCCGTCGCCTTGCGCGCGCAGGGCGCGGAGATGCGCCTGCAACGGCGCCAGCTCGCGGAGTGGCTGTGAGATGCGCGAGCCCAGCGCCCGGTGCTTGTCGTGCTTCACCGCACCCGCGGAGGACTCGGTCATCGAGCCGCCGTCGCGCAGCGTGCGCGGCTGCGTCATGGGGCCGCGGGAGAGGGACGACACGGGCCCGCTGCGCATGCTGCGGGTGGTGCCATCGCGCACCGGCCCGGAACGCATGGGCTCGCTGGTCTCGCCGAGCGTTGCGCGGCCGTCGCGCACGGGCCCGCTGCCCTCGCCGAGCGGCCGGCTGTGTTCGCCGATCGGTCCCGCGTCTTCACTGACCGCGCCCGCGCCTGGCGTTCGCAGTTGCGCGCCGGTCTCACTCGCCGGCAGCGCCAGCACCCCCGCGATCACGGCGGCCAGCACGGCGCTGCGCCGACCGGCGCGCATCGTCCGCCACGACAGCGCCACCCGCTGAGCGAATGTGGTGCCGGACCGCGCGCGGCGATGCGCCATCGATGCGGAGCTCTGCTGCTCGCCAGTTAACGGCCGAGCACGAAGCACACACTGGTCGTGCCCGTGCCGCCGATGTTGAGCGTGGCCACGCGTCGCGCGCCGTCGACCTGGTAGTCGCCCGCCGTACCGGTGACCTGCTTGTACGCGTCGAGCACCTGGCGGCAGCCGGTGGCGCCGACCGGATGGCCGGCGCCGATCAGTCCGCCACTCGGGTTGATCGGCAGCTTGCCGCCGAGCTCGATCACGCCCTCCTCGATCGCCTTCCACGACTCACCCGGTTTGGTGAGACCGAAGTGATCGATGGCCATGTATTCGGAGGTGGTGAAGCAGTCGTGCGTCTCGATCGCCTGGACACCCCAGCAATCGGCGACGCCGGCGCGCCGGAATGCATCCACGATCGCCTGCCGCGTGTGCGGAAGGACGAAGGGGTGGCCCCGGCTCTCGTCGATCTTGGCCTGGAACTCGAGCGGCGCCGTGTGGTGGCCCCAGCCGAGCAGCTTCGGAATCGAGTCGAGGCTCACGCCCCGCTGCTTCGCAAATGCCGTCGCTGCGGTGTCCGAGGCGAGGAACAGCGCCACGCACCCATCGGTCACCTGCGAACAGTCCGACACCTTGATCCGCCCGCCGATGACTTTGCTGAATTTCTCGTCCTTGGTGGCGAAATCCTCACTGATGGGCCAACCGCGGGTTTGCGCCAGCGGGTTGCGCTTGGCGTTGGCGTAATTCACCGCCGAGATGTGGTTCAAATACTCGTCCTTCAAGCCGAAGCGCTTGTCGTACTCGTCGCCTAGACGGCCGAAGAGCTTCGGGAACGGAAACTCGACGCCCTTGGCCTCGCGCTCGTACCACGCCGCCGTGCCGAGAAACTCGCCGCCGCGCTTGGTGTCCACCGTCTTCATCTGCTCCAGGCCGACCACCATCGCCAGGTCGTAACGGCCGGCCTCGATCTCGGCCGACGCGGCGAGAATCGCGATCGAGCCGGACGCGCAGGCCGCCTCATGCCGCGAGGTGGGAAGACCAGACAACGCCGGATCCACCGCGACGAGGAACGCGCCGAGGTGGCCCTGCATGGCGTAGAGCTCGCCGGCAAAGTTGCCCACGTGGCCGACTTGCACGGCGCGTGGATCGATCCCGGTGGCCCGCAGACCGCCCTCGACGGCTTCTCGGATCATGGCGTCGATCTGCTTGCTCTCCTTGCTCCAATTGCGCGCGAAATCGCTCTGGTAACCGCCGAGCACGTAGACGGGGGGCGCCATTCGGTTCTCTCCTTCATCATCGTAACCGCCGACGCCGGCGGCCGCACATCCCGAGCCAAAAGCCCTAACATCGGGCTCGGCGCGGTCGCAAGGTAGCTTTGGCAGGTGGGTGGCGACACAACAACAACCCGCGTGGAGCGCGAGAGGCTGACGACGGGCTTGACCGGGCGCCGCCCATGAGCGTTACTGCATATGGTTTCCGTCCGGACCGCGGTGAAACGCATGGTCGCCGAAGTCGCCCCCGATCAGCTGCACCGGCGCGGTGGCAAACTGCGCGAGCCGGTGCCGCGAGCGGAGGTGTCGTTGGCGCCGATAGCGCGGCTGATCGGCTGCGCGGTGTGCCTCCTCAGTGCAGTGGGCGTGGTCGCGCCCCAACGCATGCTCGGCGTGGCGCGGGCATTCCAAACGCCGGCTGGCCTTTTTGCGGCAACCGCCCTCCGGGTAGTTTTCGGAGCGCTCCTCATCCGCTCGGCGCCTGCGTCGCGCGCGCCCCGCGGGCTCCGCGCGCTGGGATGGACGGCGTTGCTCGGCGGGCTCGCGACCCCGTTCATCGGCACGGAGCGCACGCGCGCGATGCTGGACTGGTGGTCCGGCCGGGGCGAGACCTTCATGCGACTCTGGTCGGCGTCCGGCGTGGCGTTGGGCGGATTCGCGGTGTGGGCGCTGCGCTCGGCTCGGCGAGCCGGCTGAAATCGCCGCGGTGGATGCGCACCGCGTGCGGGTGCGCTACTGTCGCAGGAGACGCGAGGGAACGCCGATGAAGCCGGTGAAGCTCGAGATCTTCTCCGATTACGTGTGACCGTTCTGCTGGCTGGCGGAGCCAGCCGTGCACGAGCTGCTCAAAATGGATCCCGGCGTGGAGGTCGCCTGGCGCGCTTTCGAGCTGCGCCCCGAGCCCGTTCCGACGCTCGATCCCGGCGGCGAATACCTCCAGCGCGCGTGGACCAACTCCGTGTATCCACTGGCGGCGCGCCTGGGCCGACCGATGAAGCTGCCGCCGGTGCAGCCGCGCTCGCGTTTGGCACATGAAGCGGCGCAATGGAGCCGGCAGCACGGGCGCTTTGACGACTACAACGCCGGCATTTTTCGCGCCTTCTTCGAGCGCGGAGAGGACATCGGTGACATCGGCGTGCTCACGAGGGTCGCGACCGGCCTGGGGTTGAACGGCGACGCGTTGCGCGACGCGCTCGAGACCGGAGCCCTCGCGCAGAGCGTGCTCGAAGACGAGCGCGAAGCCGCCCGCCTCGGCGTCAGCGCCGTGCCGGCATTCGTCGCCGACCGGCGCGCCGTGCTGAGCGGAGTCCAGTCACAGCAAGCGCTCCAGCAGCTCGTCGAGCACGTGCGCGGCACGAGCGGCTGATGTCGCGCATCACCACGGCGCGTCAGTATGTGGGCGCGCCCAAGCCGGTGAGATCGGGTACGGGAAACGGCGACTCGAACCGAGTGGTTGCCGTTGTACGGGCAGTCGGTGAGCGGCATCACCGGTCCGCCGTTTGCCGGCTGCATGACGATGGCGTAATTGCGGTCCGCGCAGAACCCGGGCCGGCGGTGGGAATTCCGTGAGTTCTCCGCCCGGGCTCGGCACGGTCGCGAGGAACGTCTTCTCCCCATCGACCATGGGGCTGAACAGAATGGTCGAGCGTGGGGCGAGAAGCGGGGCCGGTAGTCTGTCGGCGTGCTCATCGCCGGCGGTCAGATGGGTCAGGAAGCGCGGCGGCGGTCCGCTGCACGTGGGAGTCGGCGTGCCAATGGCGCGCATTCGCGTGGCCGTCCAAGTGCAGGTGTTGCCAGCTTGCCGGCCGTGGATGTGACAGGTGCAGGGATGTCCGTGCTCGTCGGCGTGAAGCTCGATGTGGCCGTGGCCGCTACGCCGGTGGCAGTTGCGCTCGGAGTCGTCGCGGCCCGCGCCGGCCCGGCGCCGCCCCCCGCAAACCATGATCGGCAAGACCAACACGCTGGCCAAAAGCACCATTTCGCGCCGGCCTTCAGCCCCGGTCTGCGGCGCGCTCGCTCGTCGCCCGCTACCGCGGCACGCGCGTTTACCGCGAATGGCGCATTCGGTCATCCGGGAACATGCGCCCGCGTCGCCGAGCAGCGCGCATGGGTGGCTCACCCGCCCCCGCCGGGTGAGCGCGGCGCATCCGCCGCTCCGCGCGGCGGCCGTGCGGCTCCGCCCAGAGCCGCCGGCGCCCACCAATTCAGGTGCCCGAGCAGCCGCATCGTCGCGGGCACGATCAGGACGCGTACGAGCGTGGCATCCAGGGCGACGGCGAGCGCGAGCGCGACGCCGAGCGCCTTCACCACCACCACGCGGGACAGCGCGAAGGCGCCGAACACGGTGATCATGATCGCGGCCGCGCTGGTCACCAACCGGCCGCTGCGTTCCAGGCCCTCCGCGACGGCCCACGTGTTGTCGCCGGTACGCAGGTATTCCTCGCGCATGCGCGCCAGCATCAGCACCTCGTAATCCATCGACAACCCGAACACGACGCAGAACAGCAACACCGGAACCGTCGGATCGAGCGGCGCCGCTTCGAAGTGCAGCACGTTCGCGAGATGGCCTTCCTGGAAGATCCACACCAGCGCGCCGAAGGACGCGGTGACGGACAGCGCGTTCATCAGCACGGCCTTGAGCGGCAGGATTGCGGAACGGAGCAGCCCGAACAGCACGGCAACCGTGGCGATGGCGGTGAACGCCATCGCCGCGGGAGCGCGGGCGAACACGAATTCAGTCACATCGAGGCCGTGCGCAGTGGGACCGGTGACGAGCAAGCGGCCGTCCGCCACGCGCGGGTCGGCCCGCAGCGCGTGCACGATGGCGCGCGCCGGCGCACTCGAGGGCGGGGCATCCACCGAGAGGATGAGCAGCGCGAGGTTGTTCCGGCTCACGAGCGCGCGCATCTCGCGCGCCGCGCGCGGCATCATCTCCTCCTCGAGCTCGGCCTCGGCCTCGAAGAACTCGCGCGAGAGCCGCGCATCGCTGTTGACGATGCCCTCGAACTTGGTCGCGCCCGGAAACTGCAGCATGCGGCGCCCGAGGTCGTAGAGGGCCCCCACGCGCTCGGGGGTGACGGCGGGCGCGGTGGGGAACTGCGTGACCACGAATACGCGCGTGCCGGTCTGATCCGGGAACTCGCGTTGCAATTGCTCGTAGACGTCTCGCGCGGCGATGCCGCGCGGCAGTGCCCGCACGTCGGCCGCGGCCATCGTCAAACGCAGGAAAGGCGCGCCGAGGGCGAGCATGAGCGCCACGGTGGGGATCAACACGGCGAGCGGCCGGCGCATGACCCAGGTCGCCAAGCGGCGCCAGAGGCCACCGCGTACGACGCGTGGAAGCGGCAGCCGTCCGAAATCGATACGGGGCCCGAGCGCGACGAGGAGCGCCGGCAACAGCGTGAGCGCGCACAGCACGGCCAGCGCGACCACGACCGCGGCGGCGATGCCCATGCTGACCAGAAACGAGCCGCGAAAGAACAGCAGGCCGCCGAGCCCGATGGCCACTGCGAGCCCGGAGAACACCACTGCGCGACCGGCGGTGCGCATCGCGGTGCGCAGGGCGTCCGCGCAGCTCGCGCCAGCCCCGAGCTCATCGCGGTGCCGAGTGACGATGAACAGCGAGTAGTCGATCGCCACGCCGAGGCCGATGAGCGAGGCGACGTTGACCGCGTACACGGCGATATCGGCGACGTGGGACAAGGCCGTGACGACCGCGATGCCGACGACCACGGCGACGCCGCCGACGGCCACCGACACGGCCGCGGCCGCCGCGGTGCGAAACACGAACAGCAGCACCAACAGTGACAGCGGGATGCTGATCATCTCCGCGATCAGCAGATCGCGTTCGAGAACTTCATCGAGCTCGTGGCGGAAGGCCAGATTGCCGGTGAACCCGATCTCCAGCTCGTCCGAGCGCACCGCATCGCGCAGCTCCGGGTAGGCGGCGATCGCGGCGGGAAATTCGTCGCGCAGCGTCGCGATGGCGAGGGCGCTATGCCGGGTGCGCAAACGCTCCGCGACCGGCGGTGGGGCGGTGTCCGGGGCCAGCACCGCGCGCACGCGCGGGTCGGCGCGCAACGGCGCCAGGGCGGTCCCGAGCGCGTCCAGAAAACGCGGGTCCCCGACTTCGAGCTGATCGCTGTGGAAGAGCATCAAGAATGACGATTCGCCCGGGTAGCCGATCTCGCGCTCGATCAGGCGGCGGGCGAAGTCGGATTCGATCCCCTTCGTGATCCCGGAGCTCAGGGTGCCGCCGTACCAGAGCACGCCGGCGGACAAGACGAGCGCCAACAAGCCGGCGGCGAGGATCGCCGGCCAGCGCTGCAGCGCGATCTCGGCCATCCGGGCGAGCGCGCCCTCGCGGCCCTCAGGCGCACTCGGCGTGAGATGGCGGGGGAGCGGCGGCATGGTGGCTGGGCTCGCTCCCGCTCATGCGGGCGTCGCGGAGCGAGGAGCGGCACATAGCGGCCGCGCGCGCCCGGCACAACCGCGCCGCGCGCGCAGCACCGCGTGTTGCCCGTCGCCAATTCGACCCGCTATGGTCCACGCCATGGCGCAGCGGGAGTCACCGTGGCTGATGCGGACGTACGCTGGGCACTCGAACCCGTACGCGGCAAACGCGCTCTACCGGACGAATCTGGCGAAGGGACAAACAGGTCTGAGCGTCGCGTTCGACCTGCCCACCCAGACCGGGTACGACTCGGACGACCCGATGGCGGCCGGCGAAGTCGGCAAGGTCGGCGTGCCGATTTGCGACATCGCCGACATGGAAGCGCTCTTCGACCAGATCCCGCTGGCGAAGATGAATACCTCCATGACCATCAACGCGACGGCGGCCTGGCTGCTGGCGCTCTACATCGCCGCCGCCGAGCGCCAGGGTGCCGACCCGGCGTCGCTGCGCGGTACCACGCAGAACGACATCATCAAGGAATTCCTCTCGCGTGGCACGTACATTTTTCCGCCGGAGCCGTCGCTGCGGCTGACGACGGACATCATCCAGTACGCGCTCCGCGAGATGCCGTACTGGAATCCGATGAACCTGTGCAGCTACCACCTGCAGGAGGCGGGTGCGACGCCGGTTCAGGAGATCGCATTCACGCTCGCCAACGCGTGCGCCATTCTCGACCGCGTGCAGCAGCGGCCCGGCATCGCGGTTGCGGACGTGATCGGGCAACTGTCGTTCTTCGTGAACGCGGGCATACGCTTCATCGAAGAGATCTGCAAGCTGAAGGCCTTCGCGCGCCTCTGGGATCGATTGACGCAGCGCCGCTATGGTGTGGAGGACGCGCGAAAGCGGCGTTTCCGCTACGGGGTCCAAGTCAACTCGCTCGGCCTCACGGCGCAGCAGCCGGAGAACAACGTGCAGCGCATCGTGCTCGAGGCCTTGGCAGTCACGCTGTCGCGGGAGGCGCGCGCGCGCTCGATACAGCTCCCCGCCTGGAACGAAGCGCTGGGCCTGCCGCGCCCGTGGGACCAGCAATGGTCGCTGCGCATTCAGCAGGTCATGGCGTTCGAGACCGATATGCTGGAGTACGACCGCGACATCTTCGACGGCTCGGTCGTGATCGAAGCGAAAGTCGCCGAGCTGATGGCGGCCGCGGAGGCTGAGCTCGCGCGCATCGAGGCCCTCGGTGGCGCCGCGCAGGCGCTCGACTTCCTGAAACAGGCGCTGGTCGCTTCGCACGCCGAGCGGCAGCAGCGGATAGAGAGCGAGGAGCTGGTGGTCGTCGGCGTGAATCGGTTCACCGAGCACGAGCCGTCTCCACTGGTGGAGGGGCTCGACAGCATTCTCACCGTCGACGCGGCTAGCGAACGCGAGCAGATCGAGCGGTTGCGCGCTTTCCGGGCGCGGCGCTCTGCGGCGGACGTAGCCGCGGCGATCCGGGCCCTGGAGGACGCTGCGCGCCTCGGTGCGAACATCCTGCCGCCGTCGATCCGCGCCGCTCAGGCGGGCGTCACCACCGGCGAATGGGCGGGGGTGCTCCGCAAGACGTTCGGGGAATTTCGCGCGCCCACCGGTTTGCAGGCTGCGGCCGCGGCGCCCCCGAGTGCCGTCCTCGACGCGCTGCGCGCGCGTACCGCGGAGGTCGCCGCGCAGGTCGGCCACCCGCTGCGGCTGTTGGTGGGCAAGCCGGGGCTCGACGGCCATTCCAACGGCGCGGAGCAGGTGGCCGTGCGCGCACGGGACGCCGGGTTCGAGGTGATCTACCAGGGCATCCGCCTCTCGCCCGAGCAGATCGTGGCCTCCGCGCTGGAGGAGGACGTCGACGCGATCGGGCTCTCGATCCACTCCGGGTCGCATATGACCCTGGTGCCGCGGGTCCTCGCGCTGCTCGGCGCACGCGGGGCAGATGTTCCCGTGGTGGTCGGCGGCATCATTCCCGATGCGGATCGCGCCGCGCTCGAGGCGGCCGGCGTGGCGCGCATCTGGACGCCGGGGGAGGCGACGCTGAGCAGCATCGTGGCGGACCTGATCGAGCTCATCGCCGGCAACCGCGCGCACGCGGCGTGAGGAGCCGCCACGGCTGTTGATGCATCCGGCCAGCGCGGTACGCCGGGTGACGAGCTCGGACGTTGATCAGCACATAAGGTTAACTAATCGCTTGTGTTGCCATACGAAAAGTGTAACTTACTGAGCACGAGAGCTGATCCGGCCGGCGCCGGGCGCAAGGCCGCGCGTGAGCGCGGGTGTGGACCGTCGCCGTCGGGCAGGAGCTTCCATGCGCAGTCCACGTGACTTCTTCAAGCCGCTGGCACTCGGGGCGCCGGAGCCGCTGCGCGAAATCCCGCTGAAACCCTCACGCTGCATCCACTTCTTCGACCCGAGCAACCCGAAGATGCAGGCGAAGCTGGGCGAGGTGGCGCGCCAGGCTGATATCGTGCTCGGCAACCTCGAAGACGCCGTCGCCGCCGACAAGAAAGCGGACGCGCGGACAGGGCTGATCAAGGTGGGCCGCGAGGTCGATTTGGGCGATACCCCGCTGTGGACACGCGTCAACAGCCTCGACAGCCCGTGGTTCCTCGACGACGTTACCGAGATCGTCTCGGGGATCGGTGACCGCATCGAAGTGATGATGATCCCCAAGGTCGAAGGGCCGTGGGACATTCACTTCGTCGACCGCTTGCTCGCGCAGCTCGAGGCGCGCGCCAAGCTCCGGCGGCCGATCCTCGTACACGCCATCCTGGAGACGGCGCTGGGCGTGACCAATGTCGAAGAGATCTGCGCGGCGAGCCCACGCATCCAGGGCATCAGTTTCGGGCCCGCCGATCTGGCGGCTTCCCGGCGGATGAAGACGACCCGCATCGGCGGCGCCCACCCCGCGTACCTGGTGCGCAACGATCCCGATCCGCGCGATCCGGCCGCGCCGCGGCCAACCGCCCAACAGGATCCGTGGCATTATTCGATCGCGCGCATGGTCGACGCGTGCGCGGCAACGGGCGCGTTGCCGTTCTACGGTCCTTTTGGCGACATCTCGGATCCGCTTGGCTGCGAAGACCAGTTCCGCGCCGCGTTTCTGCTGGGGTGCGTGGGCGCGTGGTCGCTCCATCCGAGCCAGATCGCGATCGCCAAGAAGGTGTTCAGCCCTCCGGTGGAGGAGGTGCAGTTTGCGAAACGCGTGCTGGAGGCAATGCCTGACGGCCGCGGAGTCTTGATGCTGGAGGGCAAGATGCAGGACGATGCCACCTGGAAGCAGTGTCGGGTGATGATGAACCTCGCACACATGCTGGCGGCCAAGGACAAAGATCTCGCCGCCGCTTACGGGCTCTGAGCATGGCGGTGCGTTTGGCATATGCGCAGGGCCGGGCGGTGTTGGTGCTCGGCGATAGGGTCGCCGACGTCGAGCGCGCATCCGAGGGGCGCTTCGCGTCCGACCCGCTGGCCGTATTGGCGCGCTGGGACGCGTTCGCCCAATGGGCGAGCGGGGTCGGCGCGGAGGCAGCGACGGGCGCCCTGAACGAGGCCGAGCTCGGCCCGCCGGTGCCGCGGCCGTCCAAGGTGTTCGGGATCGGGCTCAACTATCGCCGCCATGCGGCGGAGGCCGGCCTCCAACTGCCCGCGCAGCCGATGGTGTTCACCAAGTTCCCGAGCTGCCTGACCGGGCCGCGGGGCGAAGTGCGCCTCGGTTCGGAATTCGTGGACTGGGAGATCGAGCTGGTCGTGGTGATCGGCCGCCGGGCCAAATCTGTCCGTGAGACGCAGGCGCTCGAGTACATCGCCGGCTACACCGTCGGCCAGGATATCTCGGACCGCAAGCTCCAATTCGCCGATCAACCGCCGCAATTCTCGCTCGCCAAGTCGGCCGACACCTTCGGCCCGCTGGGGCCGGCGGTGGTGTCGCTGGATGCCTTCCGCGATCCGAACGACTTGCAGCTCACGTGTGAGGTCGCGGGCGAACGCATGCAGGATGCGCGTTCGAGCGACATGGTGTTCTCTGTCTCGGAGATCGTCGCGTACCTGACGCGCTATTGCACGCTCGAGCCGGGCGACATCATTTTCACCGGCACGCCGTGGGGCGTGGGCTCCGTGCGCAATCCCCGCCGCTACCTGAAACCCGGCGAGGACATCGTCAGCACGATCGAGGGGATTGGAACGATGCGCAACCGCTGCGTGTGAGCGATCCACCTTGCACGGTGCGCAAGGATCGACGCGCAAAGCGAAGTCGCCACGCGGAGGCTCGTGTGGCGAGTTGGAACTATCGACCTAAGGTGGAGTGATGACCAAGCCAGTTGAGCAATGGGTTGACCAAGTCGCCGGAATGACGCGCCCGGACCGCGTGGAGTGGTGTGATGGGTCGGAAGCGGAGAATCAGCGGCTGATCGAGGAGATGCTGCAGACGGGTACGCTCGAGCGTCTCAACCAGGAGAAGTACCCGAACAGCTACCTGCACCGCAGCGATCCGAGCGACGTCGCGCGCACGGAGCACCTGACGTTCGTCAGCACGACGCACCAGGAGGACGCCGGGCCGAACAACAACTGGATGTCGCCGGCGGACGCGAAGAACAAGGTCGGCGCCCTGTTCAACGGCTCCATGCGAGGCCGGACGATGTACGTCGTGCCGTACATCATGGGCCCCGCCGCCTCGCCCTACAGCCAGATCGGCGTGGAGATCACCGACAGCCCCTATGTCGTCGCGAACATGCGGATCATGACCCGCATGGGGCGCGCGGCGCTCGACCGCCTCGGCAGCTCGGACAATTACGTCAAGGGCCTGCATTCCTTGGGCGATCTCCATCCCGACCGGCGCTTCATCATGCACTTTCCGGAGGAGCGGCTGATCTGGTCCGTCGGCTCGGGGTACGGCGGCAACGCCCTGCTGGGAAAGAAATGCTTCGCGTTGCGCATCGCGAGCTTCATGGGTCGGCAGGAAGGCTGGATGGCCGAGCACATGCTGATCGTCGGGATCGAGGATCCCGAGGGCCGCGTCACCTATGTCGCGGGCGCGTTCCCGAGCGCCTGCGGCAAGACCAACCTCGCGATGTTGGTGCCCCCGGCCAGCCAGAAGGGCTGGAAGGTGTGGACCGTGGGCGACGACATCTGCTGGATGCGCCCGGGTCCGGACGGCCGCCTGTGGGCGATCAATCCGGAAGCCGGATTTTTCGGCGTCGCGCCGGGGACGTCCTCCAAAACCAACCCGAACGCCATGGCCAGCCTGCGCAAGAACGCGATCTTCACCAATGTGGCGCTCACCGATGACCGGTGTCCGTGGTGGGAAGGGATTGATGGCGAGGTGCCGGAGCACCTGACCGACTGGCGCGGCAACGATTGGGGTAAGGGCTCCAGCGAAAAGGCTGCGCACCCGAACTCGCGCTTCACCGCTCCGGCTTCGCAGTGCCCCTCGATCTCGCCGCACTGGGAGGATCCGCAGGGCGTGCCGATCTCCGCGATCCTGTTCGGCGGGCGCCGTGCCCGCACCGCGCCGCTCGTGTTGCAGTCGTTCGACTGGAACCACGGCGTCTTCGTCGGCGCTTCCGTCGCTTCCGAGACCACCGCCGCGCAGAGCGGCGCGGTCGGCGTCGTGCGGCGCGACCCGATGGCCATGCTGCCGTTCTGCGGTTTCAACATGGGCGACTATTTCGGCCACTGGCTGCACATGGGCTCACAGCTCAAGAACCCGCCGAAGATCTTCCACGTGAACTGGTTCCGGCAGGACGACCGGGGCCGCTTCATCTGGCCGGGTTTCGGCGAGAACATGCGCGCTCTGCGCTGGCTGCTTGAACGGTGCGAGAGCAACGGCTCGGGCAACGCCGTCGAATCGCCGATCGGCTTTTTGCCGCGCAAGAACGCGATCGACACCGGCGGCTTGGCCATCGCCCCGGGCGCGATGGACGAGCTCCTCAGCGTTTCCAAGGACGATTGGAGAAAGGACGCCGAGAACATTGGCGAGTTCTTCAGCAAGTTCGGCGACCGGCTGCCGAATGAGATGGACCGGCAGCGGCGCGATCTGGTGAAGCGGCTCGGCTAACGCCGACCGCGGCTCACGCGGAAACCGCCAAGCATAGAGTCCGCGCCTGGAGGGCGCCGTTCCGCCGAGCGCCTGTTGGAAAGAGGTCGCCCAATCCAACCGGCGCTCGGCGGAACGGCGCCCTCCAGGTCACCACTCGAGCAGGTGCAACTCCCCACCGTGCAGCCAGCCCTCGGCGTGGGCGGCGAGACGCGCCGCACCGCCGTGCCGGCGCTCTCGCTGATCTTCAGTGGGGTTCGCCGTGAGGACGGCGGGCGGGGCCTGCGGCCCGATTGCGGTCGGGCGCGTCGAGCAGGGCCAACACGCGGCGCGCGCCGTCGGTGGGCGTGAGGCGCGCTTCACGCACCGCGTCTTCCACTTCCGCGAGCACCGCAGCGACATCGCGGCGGCTCACGAAATGGCGCTTGAGCCCGTCGTCGATCATCGCCCACAGCCATTCGTGCTGTTGCTCCCGCCGCTTCTCGGTCAGCTCGCCGCAGGCCGTCAGGGCGGCGCGATGGCGTTCGATCGCGCTCCACACCTCGTCCATGCCCCGCCGCTCCAACGCGCTGACCGACAGCACGGGCGGATCCCAGTGCGGGGTGCGCGGACGGAAGAATCTGAGCGCGCTGCGCAGCTCGGTGGCGGTGCGCGCAGCCCGCGCCACGTTGTCGCCATCGGCCTTGTTGATCGCCAGCGCGTCGGCGAGCTCGAGGATGCCCTTCTTCATGCCCTGCAGCTCGTCGCCGGCGCCGGCGAGCATGAGCACGAGGAAGAAGTCGACCATCGAGGCTACCGCGTACTCGGATTGACCCACCCCCACGGTCTCGACCAGCACGACGTCGTAACCGGCGGCTTCGCAGACCAGCAGCGCCTCGCGAGTCCGCCGCGCGACGCCACCCAGCGACCCGCCGGCGGGGCTCGGGCGGATGAAGGCGGCCGGCGCCACCGAGAGCAGGGGCATGCGGGTCTTGTCGCCGAGGATGCTGCCACCGGACCGCGCGCTGGACGGATCGACGGCGAGGACCGCTACGCGCTTTCCCCGCTCGATGACGTGCAGGCCGAAGGCCTCGATGAACGTGCTCTTGCCGACTCCGGGGATGCCGCTGATGCCGACGCGCGCGGCGTTGCCGGTATGCGGCAGCAGGAACCCGAGCAGCCGCTGCGCGGCCTCCTGATGGTCCGGACGGGTGCTCTCGACCAGCGTGATCGCCTTCGCCAGCGCGCGCCGATTGCCGCTGCGCACGGCGGCGGCGAGCACCTCGACGTCCGCCCGTGGGCGGGACGGGGCGGCCCGGGTCATCGCATGGCGGCCGCTGCGCGCGGTTCGGCCGTCAGGCGCTGACGGCCGAGGCGGCGTCGCTGTGGTGCTGGCGGATGAGATCGAGCACCTTGCGCGCCGCGGTGGGGATCTGCGTGCCCGGTCCGAATACCGCCTTCGCGCCGGCCCGCTCGAGGAGCGCGTAATCGCGCGACGGGACGATACCGCCGACCGTCACGACGATGTCGCCCGCGCCGAGCTTCTCCAGCTCGGCGATCAGTTGCGGCACCAGCGTCTTGTGGCCGCCGGACTGCGTCGAAACGCCTACCACGTGCACGTCGTTTTCGACCGCCTGGCGCGCGACTTCCTCCGGCGTCTGAAAGAGCGTGCCGACGTCGACATCGAAACCGAGGTCCGCGAACGCGGTGGCGATCACCTTCGCGCCGCGATCATGTCCGTCCTGGCCGATCTTGGCGACCAGCATGCGCGGCCGCCGCCCGTGCAGCGCGGCGAACTGCTCGATGTCGGCGCGCAGGCGCTTCCACTCCCCGTCATCGCCGAAATGCGCGCCGTACACACCGGAGATCGAGCGGATCTGGGCGTGGTAGCGGCCCCAGACCTTTTCGAGCGCCGCGGAGATCTCGCCCACCGTGGCGCGGGCGCGCGCCGCCTCGACGGCGAGGCCGAGGACATTCCCGTCGCCCTTCTCCGCGCTCGCGGTCAGCGCCTCGAGCGCCGCCGCACAGCGGGCGGCGGCGCGCGTGGCCTTCACGCGCGCGAGGCGCGCGACCTGCGCCTCGCGCACGGCGGTATTGTCGATCTCCCGCACCTCGATCTCCGGCTCCTGCGCGAGCCGAAACTTGTTGACCCCGACGATCACGTCCTCGCCGCGATCGATGCGCGCCTGGCGCTGCGCCGCCGCCTCCTCGATGCGCAGCTTCGGCATGCCTGCTTCGATGGCGCGGGTCATGCCGCCCATCTGCTCGACCTCCTCGATGAGCGCGAGCGACTTGGCGGCGAGCGCATGGGTCAGTGACTCCATGAAATAGGAGCCCGCCCATGGATCGATGACCTTCGGAATGCCGGTCTCGTGTTGGAGGATCAACTGAGTGTTGCGCGCGACGCGCGCCGACGCGTCCGTGGGCAGCGCGATGGCTTCGTCGAAGGAGTTCGTGTGCAGGCTCTGCGTGCCGCCGAACACCGAGGCCATGGCCTCGATCGTGGTGCGCACGATGTTGTTGAACGGGTCCTGCGCGGTCAGGCTCGCGCCGGAGGTCTGGCAGTGCGTGCGCAGCATCAGCGAGGACGCGTTGCGCGGATGGAAGTGGCGCTTCATGAGCGTCGCCCAGAGCAGGCGCGCGGCGCGCAGCTTCGCCACCTCCATGTAGAAGTTCATCCCGATGGCGAAGAAAAAGGAGAGCCGCCCCGCGAAGGCGTCGATGTCGAGCCCCTTGGAGAGCGCGGCGCGCACGTACTCGAGCCCGTCCGCTATCGTGAACCCGAGCTCCAGATCGCACGTCGCCCCGGCCTCCTGCATGTGATAGCCGGAGATCGAGATCGAGTTAAAGCGCGGCATCTCCTTCGAGGTGTACTCGATGATGTCGGCGACGATGCGCATCGAGGGCGCCGGTGGGTAGATGTAGGTGTTCCGGACCATGAACTCCTTGAGGATGTCGTTCTGAATGGTCCCGGTGAGCTGATCGCGGCGCACGCCTTGTTCTTCGCCGGCGACGATGAACATCGCGAGCACGGGGATCACGGCGCCGTTCATCGTCATTGACACCGACATCTTTTCGAGCGGCACGCCGTCGAAGAGGATCTTCATGTCCTCGACGGAGTCGATGGCGACGCCCGCCTTGCCGACATCGCCGACCACGCGCGGATGATCGCTGTCATAGCCGCGGTGCGTGGCGAGGTCGAAGGCGACCGACAGCCCCATCTGCCCAGCGGCGAGATTGGCGCGGTAAAAGGCGTTCGACTCCTCCGCGGTGGAGAAGCCCGCGTACTGCCGGATCGTCCATGGCTGCCCGGCGTACATGGTCGCGCGCGGACCGCGCAGGAACGGGTACGCTCCGGGGAGCGTGTCGACAAAGTCGAGCCCGGCGACGTCGGCGCTGGTGTACAGCGGCTTGACGTCGATGCCCTCCGGCGTGTGCCAGACGAGATCGCCGGGATCGGCGCCCTTGCGCTCTTTGGCGGCGAGCTCGCGCCAGCGGTCTCGGTCGGCTTTCTCGTCGGCCATCGGGTCGTCCCCCCCTCGCGGGTTCGCGGTGAAAGTAGCAAGTTGCCCGGGCCGGGGAAATCACACCGACAGGCTCTGACCGAGCTGGAATGGCGACTGTACCGGGCCGATTGCGGCCCCACTCGACACCGTCTGGGCCGCGCCCCGCCCGCCGCCACTCGATGTGGACGAGCTGTGCGCCGCGGTCAGCTGCGCACGAGAACCTCGCCCTCGCTGTACAGCTTTTTCACCCGCACGGTTCCCGGCGGCGCGGCGTTCAGGCACAGCTCGCAGAGCGTGCATTCGTCGAGGTTCTGCTCGACGATCCGGAGTGCGTCATCGACGCCCGGCGCGAAAATGTTCACCGGACAGACCTCCACGAGCTTCTTCGCCAACACCGCGTCCGCGGCGACGGTGGGTTCCACCTCGACGGCGATGAACAGTGCTTTCATGCGCTTCCTTCGCTGGCGCGCCGACCGTTCCGATACTCGCTGTGGTCTCGATCCTTGCGACGATGCGTCATCATGCGTCCGACCGGAGCATCGCTCACGCCGCCAGGCGCTGCTTGACCAACGCCGGCATGTCCTCGATGCGCTCGGCGACCGCGATGCCGGCGCGCTGCAGACGGGCGATCTTGTCCGCGGTGGTATCGGCCTTGCCCTCGACGATGGTGCCCGCATGGCCGAAGCGCATGCCGGGCATCTCGTCCATGAAGCGCCCCGCCATGAACGCCGTGATCGGCAGGCGAGAGCGCTTTTCGGTGACGTAATTGGCGAGCTCGGCCTCCATGCGCCCGCCCGGTTCGCAATAGATCACGATGGCCTTGGTCTCCGGGTCGGCCTCGTAGAGCGGCATGAGGTCGGCGTAGGTGGAGCCGATGATCGCGTCGCCGCCGATCGACACGGCCGTGGACTGCCCGATGCCGGCCGCGGTCAGCGTGTTGCACATCTCGGTGGTCATGCCGCCGGAGCGCGACATCACTCCGACCGGACCTTTCGTGAACGCCTTGCTCGCGTCGACGGCGCGACCGCCGAGGCCGCCCATCTTCGCCTCGCCGGGGGACAGGATGCCGAGGCAGTTGGGCCCGATGATGCGCGCGCCGCGCAGTTGCGCAAGCTCGACCATCTGCGCCACTTCGAAGCGCGGAATCCGCTCGGTGATCACGACCAGGGTCTTGATGCCGGCCTCGAGCGCCTCGAACACGGCGTCGCGCGCAAATGCCGGCGGCACCGCCACCACCGATCCGTCGACGCGCGTGCGCGCGGTGATCTCGCGCACGGTATCGTAGACCGGAATGCCATAGATCTCCCGCCCGCCGCGCCCCGGAGTCACGCCGCCGACGATCTTGGAGCCGTAATCCAGGCACTCGCGGCTCATGTTCACCGCCTCGCGGCCGGTGATGCCCTGGATGATGAACGTCGTATCCTTGGTGATCAGAATCGACATACGCCTGGCTAGAGTTGGTCCGCCGTCATCTTGGCGACCGCGCGACCGGCGGCTTCGTACATGGAAACGGTGCGGTCGCAGTACTCGACCCCATAGTGCTGCAGGATCTTGAAGCCCTCACCTTCCCACGAGCCGGGTATCCGGAAGATGGCGATCTTCTCGGATGGCGCGTACCCGGACTCGATGACGCCCTTGATCACACCGCGCGCGACCATGTCGACGCGCGTATTCGAGACCACGTTCATCATCACGGCGATCTTCTTCACGCCGGGTTTCGACAAGATCAGCTTCGTCAGCTCGCACGCCTTCGCCACGCTCGGATTGCCGCCGATCTCGCAGTAGTTCGCGGGGTGACCGCCGTGCTTGCGGATGGCGTCGAACAGGGTGAGCGAGCCGCCGCCGGCGCCGATGACCAGACCGAGGTCGCCGTCGAACTCGACGACGTTGCCGGCGACGCCGCGGTGATCCGCCGCATCGACGGCCGCGCCTTTGACTTCGAACTCCGTCGGCGGCCGCGCCTGGCGCTTCTCCTCCGCGGCGATGCCGAGCTGCTGGAGGAGCGCCTTTTGCGATTCGCGCGCGTCGTCCTCCATGTCGACGTGGCCGTCGAGACAGACGAAGCGCCCGTCCTCCAGCCGCGCGAGCGGGTTGATCTCGGCCAGGGTCAATCCGTGGGCGATGAACAGGCGGGCGAGGGAGGTGGCGATCCGGCTCAACTGGTTCAGCTCGTTGCCGCTCAGCGCGAGCTGGGCGACGAGCTCCTTGGCCATGAAGTCGGAGAACGGCAGCAGTGTCGAGAAGTGGCGCTTGGCGATGTGCCGCGGGTGCTGCTCGGCGACCTCTTCGATGTCGATGCCGCCCATGTCGCTGCAGATCATGACCGGGCGGCGGGCAAAGCCGTCCCAGGTCACGCCGACGTAGTACTCTTGTGCGATGGGCGCGCGGCCCTCGACCAACACGCCGCGCGGCGTGTGACCGTTGATGGTCAGCTCGAGAATCCGGCGCGCTGCCTCGGCCGCTTGCTGCGGGCTGTTCGCGAACAGCACTCCGCCGGCTTTCATGCGCCCGCCGGTGAGCACCTGCGATTTGAGCACCACCGGCCCCCCGATACCCGCGGCGATCGCCTCTGCTTCGGCGGGAGCGTGGGCGACCTTGGATCCGGCGGGGAGCGGGATGCCGTATCTGCCGAAGAGTTGCTTCGATTCGTACTCGTAAAACCGCATCGGCGCGCCTGAATTGGGAACGGTGAATCGTGTTCTTTGAGGGTGTCGCAGCCCGACTTAATGGCCGGCGCTCACGCGGCGGCGGCTACTATCTCGGCGCGAAAAGTTCAAACGAGCAGCCCTCGGCGGGCGCATCGCGGGTAGCTCGACCGGTTGATCGCTCGCGCGGCGCGCCGACCGCGCTGTGTGGGAAAGGTCAGGCGCGCGCCGCGACGCGGCGCGGCGCGCGCCGTGCAGTTTATGCGTGGGTCGATTGCGGACCGAACAGGCGGTCGAGGTAGTAGTTGAAGAAGTAGTGGAGCGTGTTCTCCAGTCCAACCATCGGACCGGGGTTGAAGTGGCGCGATTTCACGCCGTTCTGGAGCGAGCGCAGCATCGCGCCATCCTCGCCGGCGACGAGCCGGATGAAGTCGCTGTACACCTGGTTGCGCGCCTGGAAGGCCGGCTCGGGGATGTTCGTGAAGTGCTCCTTCGGGAACTGCGTCCAGATGGTCACGCGGGAGCGCTCGGGCGAGATCGGGTGGGTCACCCACGGCTGGATGCAGTCCTGGCGGCCGAAGATGTTGAGAGTTGGCTGCACGTAGAACGCGCACGCGAAGGTCGGCGACGGCCGCCTGTCCTTCAGCCACGGCATGGGGCCGAACAGCGACAGGCCCTCGGGCGCCATCGTGAACGCCTCGTATTCGGAGTGGAATCGGCCGTTCGGCTCGAAGGTCCATTCGGGGTTGTCGGGAAAGTGCTTCCCGAACGACGTCGCGTGCACGATCTTCACATGGTAGAAATCCGAGACGTTCTCGGGGATGTACTTCCAGTTGCAGTCGATCTCGAACACGTATTCGTCCGAGATCATCGTTTCCTCGGGGTGCAGCAGGTCGCCATATTTCCGCACGCCCTCGATATCCAGATAATCCTCGAGGCTCCGCGCTTTCGGATCGAAGTTCACGAAGATCCACCCGCCCCAGGTGCTGCACTGCAACTGCGGCAGCCGGCAGTTCTTGAAGTCGAAGTTTTCCACCGACTTGCTGAGCGGTGCGCCCTTGAGCTTGCCTTCGAGATCGTAGGTCCACGCGTGGTAGGGGCAGACGAACTCGTTGCGGTTGCCCTGGCCGGTCGCGACCTCGACGCCGCGGTGCCGGCAGACGTTCGCGAAAGCGTTCAGATTACCCTTCTCGTCGCGGACCACCACCAATGGTTCATTCGCGATGCGCAGGGCCTTGTAGTCGCCGGGCTTCTGGAACTGCTCGATGCGGCCGACGCAGAGCCAATCCTTCATGAAGATCTCTTCCATTTCGAGCTGGAAGATCTCCGGCGAGTAGTAGAACTCGCCTGGCAGGTGGCGAGACTTGGCCAACTCGTCGCGAGTTCTGGCGAAGTCGAGGCCCAACTTGTGGCCGTTCCGTGCCGAAGTCGGTTCGATGGTTCTAGCCGCTGCTTGTGCCATGCTCGAATATCCCTCCTGCGGTTCTGGTCCTTCAGAAAAGGCCGATCTGCCCCGCGCGTCGCTGGCCGTCCTGGACCATGCTTGATCCTAGCACGACCTGCCCGTTTGCCCGACGTCCGCAGAGCGGATACCCCCTCAGTCATCGCGCGTCAAGGGTGGGTTGACCGCAGAGGGGAGTAAAGGCGAGAGAAGGCCATGTCTCAGTCTCAGTTGTGCTTTGCATCTGCCGGTGAGCTCGCCCGGCGCATCCGCACGCGCGAGATCTCGGCCGCCGAGGTGCTGCGCGCTCACCTAGACCAGATCGACCGCCTGAACCCGCAGCTGAACGCGCTGGTGACGCTGGTGGATCGCCCGGCATTGCTGCGCGCCGCCGAAGCGGCAGACCGTGCCGTGGCGGCCGGCGACCGCCTCGGGCCGCTGCACGGGCTCCCGGTGGCGCACAAGGATCTGATCCCGACCCGCGGGCTGCGCACGACCTACGGGTCGCGCGTGTTCGCGGACAACGTGCCGACTCAGGACGGCCTCATCGTCGAGCGGTTGCGCGCCGCGGGCGCGATCACCGTCGGCAAGACCAATACGCCCGAATTCGGCGCGGGGTCGCAGACGGTGAACGCGGTATTCGGCGCCACGCTCAACCCATGGGACACCTCGAAGACGTGCGGCGGGAGCAGCGGGGGCGCGGCAGTCGCGGTGGCGACCGGCATGCTGCCGATCGCGGATGGCACCGATCTCGGCGGCTCGCTGCGCAATCCCGGCAACTTCAACAACGTCGTCGGCTTCCGCCCGTCGTCAGGGCGGGTGCCGGTGTGGCCGCGCCTCGACGCGTGGTTCACCCTCTCCGTGCAGGGCGTGCTGGCGCGCAGCACCGCGGATGTCGCGCTCGGCTTGTCGGCCATAGCTGGGCCGGACGCGCGCGCGCCCCTCGCGATCGACGAACCGGGCAGCATCTTCCAGCAGCCCCTGGAACGCGACTTCCGCGGCGTCCGCATCGCGTGGAGCGAGAACCTCGGCGGCCTGCCCGTCGACCCGCGGGTGACGCAAGTGCTCGAATCCCAGCGCCATGTTTTGAGCGACCTCGGGTGCGCGGTCGAAGCGGCCGACCCCGATTTGCGCGAAGCAGACGATGCGTTTCGCGTCTGGCGCGCCTGGTTCTTCGAGCTGAGCTACGGCCAGCAGCTCGCCGAGCACCGCGACATCCTCGATGACAACGTGGTGTGGAACATCGAGGAGGGCCGCAAGCTGACCAGCGCCGACCTCGGCCGCGCCGCGCTCGAGCGTACGCGCGTCCATCACCGCATGCGCGAGTTTCTCGACCGCTACGATTTCCTGGTCTGCCCGGTGAATCAGGTGCCGCCGTTCGACGTGCGGGAGCGCTGGGTGCACGAGATCGCCGGCACGCGCATGGACACCTACATCGACTGGATGCGCTCCTGTTACTGGATTTCCGTAACGGAGCTCCCCGCCATCTCCGTGCCGTGTGGCTTCACCCCGGAGGGGCTGCCGGTCGGCATCCAGATCGTCGGCCGGCATCACGCCGATGTCGCCGTGCTCCAGCTCGCGCACGCGTTCGAGCAGGCGACGCGCTTCGGCGAACGGCGGCCGCCCATCGCCGCGGATCGTTGATGCATTCCCACCTGGTGGAGGTGGCGGGCGGGGCCGCGCAGCGATGCACTGCCGCCTCCGCCTCGTCGCGTGGCGAGTACACGCGCGCCCGCACACGGTCGATTGACAGGAACTGGTTCCACGGAGGAGTCTGCGCCGATGTTGCAGTCACTCGTTTCACCTGAGCTTGCGAACGCTGCCGATATCCTGGTCAGGGATCACTTCGCCGTCCAGTCAGGCGAGGAGATGCTGATCACCGCCGATACGGCTTCGGACGGGCGGCTCGTGACCGCCGTGATGAACGCCGCCACGGCGCTGGGCGCGCACGCATCCGTGCTCATGATCCCGCAGCTACCGTATCAAGGCGGGCTCGCCGATCCGTGGGTTCCGGAGCCGCTCGCGTCGGCCATCCAATCGTGCGACGTGTGGTTCGATTTCACGTTTCCGTACCTCGCCGGGTCGCACGCGTACGACGCCGCGATGGAGACGAAGCGGGTTCGCCATCTGCTCGGTGGGGATGTGGGTGCGCCGGGCGTCGTGCGGCTGATCGGCAACGTCGACCTGGATCACCTGTTTGCCGTCCATCACGCCTTCGACGCGGTGGTGGCGAAGGCGATCGGGCGCTCCTGCCGGTTCACGACCGAAGCGGGCACCGACGTTACCTTCACGCTCGCCAAGCCCGCGTATCAAAAGCCCCGTTACGCCGACAAACCCGGCTTCTACGTCATGCCCGGTCTGGTCACCATGTTCCCGGAGCCCGATTCCGTGCGCGGCACGCTGGTGCTCGAGGCGGCGTTCCACGAGTGGTATGCGCCGCTGCACCAACCGATCACGTTGGGCGTCGACGGAAAGATTCGCGAAGTCAGCGGCGGCGGCAACGCGCTCGAGGTGATGGATCGCGCCCTACGCCGCGCCGGCGGTGGCGAGTACGGCTCGGTCATTCACTTCACCTGCGGCATCCATCCCGCGGCGCGGCCGACCGGGAACTCGTTCATCGAAGATTCGCGGGTGATCGGCAGCGACGCCGTCGGGCTAGGCATCCCGTGGTGGTTGCCGGGCGGCGGCGAGAATCATCCCGACGCCGTGATCACGATGCAGTCGATCTGGATCGACGGCGAGGAGATCGTCCGGCGCGGGAAGATCGTCGGCCCGCCCGAGCTGGCGCGGCTGGCGGCCGATCTACGGCCGCGCGTGTGGCCGCCCGCGGCAGACCGCGGGCACGCGCGCTGAGATCGGGCCGGGGTCCCGCCCGGCGACCCTGGCGAGCGAACAGTGCAAGCACGATCGGCAGGCTCGTCGCGAAGAGCTATCGCCGCGAACCCGAAAGTCCGCGCCCTCCAGTATTCACCGCCATTCATTAGCGTGAGCGACGAGACCTGGCCGCACCGGGCCGCGCGTATGGCGCAGCCACGGCTGTTTTGCCGCCCACGCCCAGCGGCGCGACACGCCTTCCAAACGCACTCGTACCGGCAGTGGCGCGTTCCCGCGCGGCGAACAGACCAGGTGCAGATGGTCGGGCATACGACATAGCGCTCCAATCCCACGACGCCGCCTTGTGCCAGACGGTGCGCAACAGCGCAGCACGTCGGGACCGCTTGAGGATCCGCTTACGCCCCGCGGTGCGGACGGTGAGCAGGATGAAGACGGCCGGAGGTCGCGTTCAACAGGTGAAGGGTGCCGGCGGGCGACCACCGCGGGAGAACGGAACAGGCCGCCGCTCAGGTGCGGTAGAGTGCGGCGAAATGAAGCGGCGCCCCGGGACGTCCACGCAGTAGTGCTCAGCGCCGGTCGTGGACGGCGATCACGCGCGCCGACCACGGGCAGTACAGGTCAACGGTGCCGAGCCAGTAGGGTTTGTCGGCTTCGATGTGTGACGGACAGCCGTCGCACAACTCGATGGCGAAATCGGTGAAGCCGACTTCGGCCGGATCCGGATGCCAGGTCCACTGCAGATCGCAGTCGGTTCCGTCGAGCAGCGTGCCAAACGACGGAATCCGCTGGCCGCCCGAGCTCAGCAGGGCAATCGCTTCGTCGATAAACGCGTCGCCGACGACCCACACCGTGAAGCGTTCTCCGCAGATGTCGAAGGTTACCAGCGCGCCGCCTTCACGATGCGCGCAGAGGGGTTCTGGGGTGGGCGTCGGTGTCGGTTTCGGCGGGCAGCCGAACCGCGCGGCTTTGACGGCGCCGAGCAACTCCTCGACCGTCAGCCGGCCATCCCCGTTGAGGTCGAGCGCCGGACAGCTCGAGAGCGGTTGGGAACGGAGCGCGATCTTCACGCCGTGCATCAGCTCCGCGATGGATACCCGGCCATCACCATTGCAGTCGCCCGCGCATGACGCGGTGGCGTATCCACCGTCGGCGCGCCGATCGGCATCGGCTTGGGCGTGCGCGGTTGGGACGGGGCCCGCGGCCGAGATACAGAGCGCCGCGAGCAGCGCCGTTGCACCGGCGCGCTTGGCCAAGGGCCGCGCGCCATCCACATGCCGCGACGTGATCGGTGGGACCGTGAGGTAATCTCGCGTGCGGTGCATCGCTGGCTCTCCGGCTCCCGCACTCCATCCGTATCCCCGATTCCCGGTTTCAGCGAGAGGGCCCGGCAACTTTCTGCTTGCAAGAATTCAGCTGCTACGCTCGGCAAAGATGACGCGCTAGCGGAACGATTTACCGCAGAGGCGCAGGGCGTGGAGACCGCCTGCTCGCGATCATCGGCGCAGCCTCCGCGCCGGTGCGCGCTCACCATTGCGTCCTGGTGTCCCCGCCGCACCTGTGGCGACCCGGCGCGCGAAGCGCGCCTAACGCGCGCGTCCCCCACCGGTCGGGCGCTAATTGAGCCCGAGCTTGTCGAGCTTCTTGCGCAGGTACTCGCCGGCGATGACCGGCTCCGCGTCGATCCCAGCGGCGTTGGTGAGCGGCGTGATCACCGCGTCGTAGTCGGCTTCGTGGAAGAAGATCAGCGACACGAGCTCTTCATTCGGCGCGTCCGGTGACGGGGGCAAGACGCGGTGCCGGGTGCTGCGCCAGCGGCCGCCGGTCCAGAGCGCCATCAGGTCGCCGATGTTCACGGTGAGCGTGCCCGGAACGACCGGCGCGTCGCGCCACTCGCCCGCGTCGTCCTGGACTTGCAGGCCGGCGACGCCAGGCTGGCGATCGACGATCGTGAGGGTGCCGAAGTCGGTGTGCGGTCCGGCCCGAAACTGGCCGACCTCCGGCGGCGTAGCCGTATACGGCGGATACCAGTTGACGGACAGCAAGCTCACCGGGCGCTCGCAATGGCGCTGCAGCGCTTGCGGGTGTAGACCGAGCCCGACGGCGAAGATCTGCAGGATTTCGTACGCAAGGGCCGCCAAGGCGGTGTACCAGCCGCGGAGCCCGTCCGTGATGTCCGGCCGGTCGGGGGGTAGTCGGTTCGGGGCGAACCATGCACCGGCGGTCCGGTGGTATTCGTCATCGGGCACGTCGAAAGGACCGACGGAGAACGTCTCTTTCAGATCGGGCGGCGTGTCGATGCCGTATGACGCCGAATTCGATTGGCTGCCAGGCCCGGCCCATCCGCGGTACACGGCGGGATCGACCGAGTACGCGGCCTTCACCTCCGGCGGCAATGCGAAGAAGCTTTTTGCCGCGACGCGGGCGGCTGCAGTCAGATGCGGCGGGATTCGATGGTTGGCGATTAAAAGGAAGCCGACGTCGCGCAGCGCCTCGTCGACCGCACCAGCCACATGGCGGCGACCGCTCGGTGTCCCTTCCCACCAGGGCAAGAGGTCGATGATCGGCATCGTTGGCATCGGGATACCCTCGGGCGAATCACGTGGCGCCGCGGTACGAACCAGTTGAGGTTGCCGACGTCGTCTGGACTAGGCACAGCGCGCGCACCGAACCGAACGCGAAACTGGCGCGACCATTGCGGGTCTGGGTCTGGGCCAGCGCTTCGCCGCGATCCACCCGCTGGCCGGGACAAAAGCCGCGCTCCGACCGATCGGTCCGCGACATGCAGTAACCATGCACCCGACCGGCGTAGTCCGTCAACAAAAGTACTGCGTGGGATCTGCGTCGATCTTGAAACCGACGTGGGTGCACCCGAGCTCAACAGCCGAACCGCGCTTTAGGGCCGAGCAGTGCGCCGCGTGCCGATGGGCGCACGGCTGGCGGCGCCGCGCTGGTGCAGATCATCATCTGCGATCGCCGTGGTACCGCTTGCCCAAGCGTGCATGCCATGGCGGGCAGATCGATGCGGTCCAACATCTACCCGCTCTTCCACAGTGCCCTGATGTTCACCCGTCAGGCTGCTGAGCCCCTCGCGCTCTCGACGCCGGCAGGACGGGAACGCAGTCAGCGCCGCAGGCCGATCCCGGAACGGGCGCTGCTGCGGGGCGGTGCAGCACGGCCTTTATCGGCGTGATCAGCACATGATCCCCGTTCTCTCGTGACCCGACCACGGCGGTTCCATCGACGATCAGGCTGTAGTCGCCGTCCGCCCATACCGGATAGAGCAGCGACACGGACGGTCGCGCTGTGGCGTTCGACGCGCTGCGCTTGCCGACATCGGCAGACAGCAGGTCACCTACCCACTGCACGGTCACGAGCACCGCGTGCGGGCGGGCGTCCTCGGCGACCGTGAGCAGGTAAGCCTGCGCTCTGCGATCGCTGAGAGCAGCGCGCAAGCCTTCCAACGGCACTGCGATACTCATGCATTACCTCGCAACTTATCGCCTGCTTCTCTCGTCATCGGCTTCACCACGCGAGCGGTGTGCCGAACAATAGCGCCATTCGGGGGATCGCACTACGGGGCTTTCCGCGTCGCAGGCGTTCGGCAGGCTTGTCGGTACGAGAAGACGATGGTCTGCGAAATTTACTCGGCGGAGCCGGCCAGTGCCGCGGCGATCTCATCGGCCACTATCTCCGACGGGCGCGCGGCGTCGATGACGAGGGCGTCCGTGGATTGCTCCAGGGCGGCGAGTTGGCTTCCGAGCAGCTCGGGCCGGAAGAAATGGCCGGTGCGGGCGGCCAGGCGGCGGGCGAGCTCGGCGGGTGGCACGCTCAGGTGGACGAAGCGCAGGCTGGGCAGGGCGCGGCCGAGGCGGCGGCGGTAGTCGCGCTTCAGCGCCGAACAGGCGAGCACGAGGGGCTCGCGCTCGGCGGCGTGCCGGCGTAGCAGCGCGTGGAGCTCGCGGAGCCACGGCGCGCGGTCGGCATCGGTCAAGGGCTCGCCGCGGTGCATCTTGGCGAGGTTCGCGGGTGGGTGAAAATCATCCGCATCGCGGAACGCCGCTCCGATGCGCTCCGCGAGGAGGCGGCCGACGGTGGTCTTTCCCGACCCCGCCGCGCCGATCAGCACGATCAGCTTCGGCGCAAGAGGGCGCGCCGCCGTGGGTCTCGGTGACACCGGCCAGCGGCGCGCCGGTTTCCGCGGGCGCTCGCCGCGCGTACGGTTCGAGTGCGGAATCTCGGAGTGCTCAGGGCTGGGCGAGAAAGTCCGCTTGCCCGGTGGTCAGGTTTACCGGAAACGATACGTGCTCGTGCAGGACCAGCCACTTGCCGCCGACCTTCCGCGCGCAACTGGTCAGCCGGAAGTTCATCTCCGCCGTGCTGCCGTCCTTCGCGGTGCCACGCATGTTACACACCCAGTGGACCCAGCCGAGCTTGTCATCGGCGATCACCGCCGGCTCGAGGACTGTATAGGTCGTCGGTCCCGGAAACGCCGCCAGCAGGCCGGCGAACGCATCCCGGTACGCGCGCGCGCCGACGAACGCGCGCGGCGGCATGGTGTCGAACACGAACAGGCTCTCGTCGGGGACGTAGACTGCCATGATCCCGTCGAGATCGCGCGCGTTCATTGCGTCGACCAACTGGTGCGGGAGCGCGCCCACCGCCTTCTCATCTTCACTTGCCATGGATTCCTCCCCATTCCGACGCGGGCGGCGCGCCATACGGCGC
Source organism: Binatia bacterium (assembly GCA_050176585.1). Classification (GTDB taxonomy): domain Bacteria; phylum Desulfobacterota; class Binatia; order HRBIN30; family CADEER01; genus CAYYWP01. The sequence continues at coordinate 75,734 of JBFXHX010000007.1, read as the reverse complement.
CGCCGCCCGCGATTCTGGAGTGCGGCTCAGCCGCGCGTGAACGGCCCGAGGAAGAGCCCGTCGGGATCGTACTTCTTGCGCAACTGCTTCAGGCGCTCCCAGTTCGGCTGGGCGAATGAGCGCTCGTGGTGGTGCGGCCGGCGCACGATCTCGGATTCGCCGACGTAATGGCCGACCGCGATCGGCTCGAGCGCCGCCATCATCTGATCGTGCCAGCCGACATGCGCCGCGTCGCCTTCGGGCCCTTCCCAGATGGCGTAGCACAGCGTCAGGTTCCTGCCGCCCATCGAGTACGCGGCGTCAGGTTGCGGAGAGGCGACGCCGTTCGGGCCGGTCGAGAACCACACCGTGCCGAGCGATTTCGACGACGGAGCTTTCAGGAAATGATCGCGCAACGGCCGCAACAACTCCGGCGCCGGCACGTTCGTCCACACCGTGTCCGACACGTAGCGATGGCGCTCCGGCCAGAGCTGGCTGCCGAACTCGAGCAAGGCGTCGACCGTGGTGGGCTGGTTTGCCTCCTTCTTGAGGCATTCCAATGCCGCGGGGGCGCCATCCAATACCGACAGCGCCGCGCTCGATTCCTTTTCGGTGTCGAGGAAGCTCGTGGCGCTCAAGATACAGACGTAGCCGTTGCCCGATTTCGCTTGCGCAGCGAGGTCGGCGGGTGCCGGCGCGAAGAAGATCAACACCTCGACGTCTTCGGGCAGCTTGCCGATCACGGTGGAGAACCACTCGCCGACCTCCACGCTCTTCTGCACCGGGTAGTAGTGCGTGGTGGTGCGAATGCCGCCGGGCAGCGGCCGCAGCTTGAGGAAGAGCTTCGTGATGACGCCGAAGAACCCGGGCCCGCACCCGTGCGCGGCCCACAGCAACTCGGGGTTCTCCGTCTCGCTCGCCCGCACGAGGTTGCCGTCGGCGGTGACGATGTCCATGGCCTCCACGCTGTAACAGCCCGGCCGCCAGGCGTTCGAGTTCCAGCCGAGGCCGCCGTTCAGCAGAAACCCGCCGAGCGGCACCGTCGGGCAATGTCCGACCGGGAATGCCAGCCCCTGCGCGTATAACTCGCGGTTGAAGTCGCGACTGCGCACGATCGGCTGGATCCACGCGGTGCGCTTCTCGCGATCGATCGAGTAGTTGGTTAACCGGCCGAGGTCGATCATCAAGCTGCCGTCGCGCAGCGAGAACCCGCACCAGTTGTGCCCGGCGCCATGTACCGCGACGTTCAGATTCTGCTCGCGCGCGAAGCGGACGGATTCGACCACGTCTTGCTCGTTTGCCACCTGCACGATCGCGGCGGGACGGCGCGTGGGCTTGAGCTCGTGCCAGACCATGTCGCGCCGCAACTGTTCGTAAGCGGGGTCGGACGACAACGTGACCGTGCCCGCAATGCGACTCTGCAATGTTTTTATGTCCATCTCAGCAATCCCCCATTCTGCACGCCAGGTCGCAGCGCGCGAGGCTTTGGCGAGCAAGGATGGTGCCGTCCGAGGATGCCGGTGCTCCGGCCGGATCCCGTAGCTCCGGCGCTACGCGTGTAGCCAGCCGGGACAACAGCTATTGCGCGGCCGCCGAGCCCCCGCTCGCTCAGCGATAACCGAGCAGCTCGAGCAGGTTGCCATCTGGATCCAGGAAATACAGGCAGTCGTGATCTCCCCAATCGATCGGGGCGTGGTGCGGGATGCCGCGCGCTTTGAAGAGCTGCTCGGCTTCCCGCAGGTCGGCGTAATCGACCTCGAAGCAATGGTGGCTGAGCCCGAGTGGGTGGTGAATCTGCTCGATCCGCCCCGGTGGGCGATCCGGGTTCAAAAAGAGCGCGCACGCGCCGTCGGCGTAGCGCAGTAAGACCTGATCGTCCAGCCGCATCGCGACCGTCATACCGAGGATGTCCGTATAGAACGCCTCGGCTCGGGCGAGGTCGGCTACGTCGAGACCGAAGTGATCGAGGTGTCTGATCTTCATCGCGCCTCCGCGTCAGCTTCAGGCGTGCGCGCACTCGGCACCCGCGGCAGTTCTCCTTTTCGTCCCAAACCGCGGTGGCCATCAAGAGGGGCGCACCGCAGCACCCAGACGGGCGATGGCATGGGCCGCGGCGCCGGTTGCACGGAGCCGATGGGGCCGACGGCGGTGCGCCTCTGACGAGGCGCACCGCGCGCCGACGCGATATGGTCGCCTGGCGCGGCGTTAGCCGCGCTTGCCGTGTTCCACGAGATCCCGCACGCGCGCATTGCTGAGCGGCAAGGTGTTCACCGTCACCCCGAGACCGGCCAACGCGTCATTCACCGCGTTGGTGAGCGCAGGCAGCGCGCCGATCAGCCCGCCTTCGCCGACCCCTTTGAAGCCGCCGACGGTGTCAGTGGATGGCGTCTCGAGGTGCTCGATCTCGAGCGTCGGCGCTTCCATCGCCGACGGAAGCAGGTAGTCCATCAAGCTCCCGGTGAGGAGCTGCCCGTCGGCGTCGTACACCATGGCTTCGAGAAACACTTCGCCGAGACCCTGAACCATGCCGCCGTATATCTGCCCGTCGACGACGGCGGGATTGATCACGCGACCGCAGTCGTGGACTACGATGTAGCGCTCGATCTCGATGGCTCCGGTTACCGGATCGACCGCGACTTGGGCGATGTGCGACGCATTCGCGAACGTGGCGGGCGGCGGTCCGTAATAGGCCGTCGCCTCGAGGCCGAAACCTTCGCCCGGGGGGAACGGCCCCGGCCGCATGGAATACGCCACTTCGGCGATGTCCTTCACGGTCACGCTCTTGGTCGGCGCGCCGCGCGCGAACGCCCGGCCGTCGGCGATGACGATGTCCTCGCCGCGCACCTCCAGCAGGTGGGATGCAATGCGCACCATCTTTCCGCGCAGCTCGGCGGACGATTGGACCAGCGCCCCGCCGGTGGCAATCGCGCTCCGGCTGGCGAACGTGCCGGTGCCGTAGGGGCCGACGCTGGTATCGCCCTCCAGGACCGTCACCTCATCCATGCGCACGCCGAGCGCGTCGGCGACGAGCTGGGCGAAGGTGGTTTCATGTCCTTGGCCTTGGTCGGCGGCGCTGACGGCGGCGCTCACCCGGCCGCTCGGTTCGATGCGGACGAGCGCGCTGTCGAATCCCGGCACGCGCCGGACGCCGCGCGCCGCCCAGCCGCCCGGGCCGATACCGGTGATCTCGGTGAAGCACGAGATGCCGATGCCGCGGTACTTTCCGTCCTCGAGGCGGTCGGGGCGCTGGCGCTTGCGGTACGCCTCGTATCCGCTGGCGGCGAGCGCGCGCTGGAGCGCTTCGGTGTAACTGCCCGTGTCATAGCGCGCGCCGACGGCGTTCACGAACGGGAACTCGTCTGGCCGCACGAGATTGCGGAAGCGGACCTGGGCGGGGTCGATCCCGAGGGCGCGCCCGATGCGATCCATCATGCCCTCGATCGTCAGCATCGCGCTCGGCTGTGCGACCCCGCGGTAGGCGCCGGAGGGGCACGTGTTCGTGGCAATGCCGTAGGCCGCGTACGTGTAATTCCGGAATCGGTACGGACCCGGCAGCAGGCGCGCGCCACCGGTCGGTTCCAGCGTGCAGCCGAACGGGTACGAGGGATACGCGCCGGCATTCGTCAGCAGCTCGAGCTTGACGCCGAGGATCACGCCCTCGCCATCGACGGCGACCTCGACCCGATACAGATGGTCGCGAGCATGAATGCTGGTGAGCAGGTCCTCGCGCCGATCCTGCACCCACTTCACCGGGCGACCGAGGCGGACGGCGAGGGCGGCGACGATCAGCTCTTCGGGATAGACGTGGGCCTTGGTGCCGAACCCGCCCCCGACGTCGGGCGCGATGACCCGGATGCGCTCCTCCGGAAAGCCCATCAGGTCGGCCAGCGACGTGCGCAGGAGGTGCGGCACCTGCGTGGAGGACCACACCGTGAGCTGCCGGCGCGCGTCGTACTGCGCGACGCAGCCGCGCGGCTCGAGCGGCACGCCCGCCACGCGGTTGGTGCGGAACGTCTCGCGCAGCACGAGCTTGGCTGACGAGAAGGCCTCGGCCACGTCTCCGCCGGAAAACTCCGTGTGGAAGAGCACGTTGCTGTCGATGGTCTCGTGCACGCGCGGCGCGCTCGCCTGCATCGCCTCTTCCATGTCGGCGACCGCGGGCAGCGGGTCGTAGTTCACGGACACGAGCTCGGCCGCGTCCTCCGCGATGTAGCGATCTTCGGCGAGCACGACCGCGACGGGTTCGCCGACGAAGCGGGCGGTGTTCACGGCCACCGCCGGGCGCTCAGTGGCGCGATAACCCGGCAGCGCGCATTCGACGCGGAACGGGCGGTACAGCTCGAGCAGATCGCGCCCGGTAAATACCGCGACGACGCCCCGCAGGGCAGCGGCCATTTCGGTGTCGACCGACTGGATACGGGCGTGCGCGTGAGGGCTGCGCGCGAAGGCGATGTGGAGCGCATCGGGCGGCTTGAGGTCGCCGATGTACTGCCCGCGCCCGGTGAGCAGCCGTTCGATGTTCAGTCGGCGAGCGGCCTCGCCGAGATAGCGGCGTTCGACGATTGCACTTGCCCCGCGTGGGACTCCCTGTCCTTCCATCCCTGTCCTCTGCCGACGCGTGAATCGCGTGCTCGCGCCAGCTGCTCACCCGAGTCCATCCTCGCGGTGATTGACGCAGCGCGTCTATCGGCCGGATTGGCTCGCTGTCAAGATAACGTCGAAACTTATAAGAATACGCCCGTCAGTGCGCGGTGCGGGACACGCGTATGGCGTAGCGCTCCATCTTTCGATGCAGCGTCACGCGGTGCAGCCGCAATGCGGCGGCTGCGCGCGACACGTTGCCGCCGGCCTCGCGCAGCGTCCGGACGATCGCGTCCTTCTCGGCTTGTTCGAGTCTGCTCAGCGCGGCGCTGGATGCATTCGGCCGCGCGGCCGGCGGCAGCAGACCGGTGAGCAGCGCGGGCGTGATCTCGCCGTCGGCGGCGCGTTCCGCCGCCTGGAGCAACACGTTCCGCAGCTCGCGCACGTTGCCGGGCCAGGTGTGCGCCTCCAACATCGCGCAGGCATCCGGCGTCAGGTGTGCCGGGATGCCTTGTCGCGTCAAGATGTGCCGCGCGATCAGCGGCACGTCGCCGGGGCGCTCGCGCAGCGGCGGCAGGCCGAGGGTGAAGACGTTCAGCCGGTGGAAGAGATCCTCGCGGAATTGACCAGCCGCGGAGCGCGCGGCGAGCGAAACCTTCGTCGCCGCGATGATGCGCACGTCCACGCTGCGGGGCTTGTCGTCGCCGATACGCACCACGCGGGCGTCCTCGAGCACGCGCAGGAGATGGACCTGCATGCGCGGCGACATCTCCTCGAGCTCGTCGAGGAACAGCGTGCCGCCGTGCGCGAGCTCCACTTTGCCGGGTCGGCCGCCTCGCGCGGCCCCGGTGAAGGCTCCATCCGCATATCCGAACAGCTCCGCCGCCAGCAGCTCCTCGGCCAGGCCGCCGCAGTTCAACGGCACGAACGGGCCGTCCCGGCGCGGGCTGGACTCGTGGATCGCGTGCGCGAACAGCTCCTTGCCGCTGCCCGACTCGCCGGTGATCAACACCGGCAGATCGCGCGCGGCGAGACGGCGCGCCTCGGAGACGCAGGCGCGCAGCGCCTCGCTTTCGCCCACCACATCGGCGAAGTTGTGCGCGGAGGTCCACGACGAACGGCTGCGCAGCGATTTCGGCGCGGGCCGTTGGGCGGGGCTGATGAGAAAGCCGACCACGTCATCGTCGGCGCGCACCGGCGTGACCATCGCGCGCACGGGATCACCGGTCGGGCTCGGTAGGTCGACCACCCCGGGGCCGGCTGCCGCCGAGGCGCTGAGCCGGTGTAGCCCGCTCCCCAGGACGCGTCCGCCGCGCTCGCCGCCGAGTCCGAGCAGGTCGAGCACGCCGACCGAGGCCGAGACGACGGCGCCGTCGGGATGCATGCACACCAGCGGATCGCTCGGGTAGCGCGTCTGGTGCAGGCGGTATGCCTCCAGCAGATGCATGGTGCGGCGCAGCTCGCGCTCGCCCAGGCGCGCGTCGATCATCGCCGCGCAATCGGCCACCAGGTCGAGCGCGTGCGGGTGGGCGACCTCGTCATAGCCGTACACCGAGACGATCCCGCCGCGTTGAATGGGGGCCGCGTTCCCCGTCCAGCGGTCGCCCAGCATCTCGACGTAGTTCTCGGCCCAATGGATCTGTACCGGCACGCCGAGGAGGGCGCTGACCGCGAGCGCGTCGGTGCCCACTTGGTTTTCGCGCCACTGCGAGCCCGGCACGACATTGATCTGCTCGGCGGCATCGAGGGCCTGTGGGTGGCCGAGCACTTCGATTGGATGGCAATCGGCGTCGGCCAACACGACCAGGAAACAGCGGCCATCGAGCGCCTTGCAGAGCATCCGCAGGACGGGCGCGGCGGCCTGGCGCAACTCGCTGCGCTCGCGCCGGGCGCGCACGGCATCGGCCGACAGGATGAGCGGCGCGGCCTTCAGCCCGGGGTCGACACCGCCGGCGCGGCAGCGCAACCAGGACTCGCGGATCACCGGGCGGACGGCCTCGAGCCCGTCATCGCGCCCGGCGAGAAAGCGGTCGCGCAGATTGCGCACGATGCGCGCCTCGGCCGACTGATCGGCCAGAATCGAGCTCTTGTACACCTCGCGCTCCGTTTGTGCGGGGACGTTACGCCGATGCCGCCGCGCAGCGCAATACGTAGGCTCGGCGCGCAATACCTGTTGTGGAGCGCGGCTACACGTGTTGCGCCGAGGCTACCGCTGGCGACGCGTCGCGCCGGTTCGCGGGCGGCATCGTCCTTGCTCTATACTCCGCTTTCGGAGGTTACGGGATGGGCCAACATTGGCTGGCGTCAACTGCGGAAACACCGACACGGATCTCGGCAGACGACTTCAACACGGTTCGCCGTCCGCCGTACGAAGCGTCCACGCTGCCGTTGTATTGTTACACCTCGCCGGAATTTTTCCGCCTCGAGATCGAGCGGATCTTTCTGAAGGAGTGGTTGTGCGTGGGGCGCGTCGACCAGGTGGCGAATCCGGGCGACTATTTCTGTCTCACGCTGCTCGGCGAGGACCTGGTGGTCGCGCGCGATCCGGATGGGCAGATCAGAGTCATGTCGCGCGTCTGCCGCCACCGCTGCATGCCGGTGGTCGAGGGCGAGGGCAACACGCGCGCATTTGAATGCCCGTACCACGGCTGGACGTACTCGCTGCGCGGAGACCTGATCGGCGCGCCCGAGATGCAGCGCTCGGTCGGCTTCGACCGCAAGCCGCACGGGTTGCCGAACCTGCGCGTCGAGACCTGGGAGGGGTTCATCTTCGCGAGCTTCAACCCGGACGTCGAGCCGCTGACGCAGAAGCTCACCGGGCTCAGCGCGGAGCTCGCGCATTACAAACTCGGCGCGATGCGCAGCACGCCGCCGCTCGTGTACGACTGCCGCTGGAATTGGAAGCTGATGGCGGAGAACTTCCTCGAGAACTACCACGTGCAGGGCCTGCACAAGGACACCGTGAATCCGGTGCTCCCAGCGCGCAACGACATCACCGAGGACGTGGATGGCCAGTATGCCTGCGTGCACCTACCCGCCGACGAGCAGGTGAACGTCAGCATCTCGGGCGATCAGGGCTTCAGCGAGCAGACCGCGTTTCCGATCATTCCGACCCTGACGCCGGAGGAGCGCAAGAAGATCATCCTCATGCTCGTGTATCCGACCCACCTGTTCTTCGTGATGTCGGACTGCATGATCTACTACCAGGTGTTCCCCGAAGCGGCTGACCGCATCACGCTGCGCATCAACCTGTGCGTGCCCCCGGAGACGATGGCGCAACCGGACTTCGAGAAGAATCTGGCGGAGGTGATGCGCGGTATCGAGCAGTTCAATGCGCAGGACATGTGGGCCTGCGAGGCCGCGCAGCGCGGCATGAGCTCGCGCTTCGCCGAAGCGGGGCGACTGAGCTGGCTCGAGAAAGTGGTCTGGCAGCTCGCCCGTTATGTGATCCGCCGTACGGTTGGCCTCGAGCCGGCGGCGCAGCAGCAGTAGCCGCAGCAAAGGAGCGCAGCCATGCGGAAGATTGCCATCGCGCCGGCCGACGGCGCTGCCTTCGTCGTGCGTCGAGACGAGACGATCCAGGTGGCCCAAAAAGACGGTCACCAGATCGGCGACTTCATCTGTTACAACGCCCACAACTATCGCGAACGGCTCTCCACCGGCGAAACCTTCAACTTCAACACCGTGGCCGGTCCCTCCTCGATGTTCTTGAAGGTGGGCAGCCGCTTCTGGTCGAACGCGCAGAACCCGATGTTCGAGATCATCGAGGACCAGGCGAACGGCGTGCACGACTTCTTCTACGCCCCCTGCAGCAGCCAGTTGTACAAGTACGTGATGGGCGACCCGATGCACAGCAACTGCCGCGACAACCTGACGAAGGCGGTGAAGCCATACGGCCTCGACTACCTCGACATCCCCGATCCGGTGAATCTCTTCCAGCACACCCGGCCGCGCCCCGACGGCAGCGTCGATTACGATCTACCGGGCGGCAAGGCCGGCGAGTACATCGCCCTGCGGGCGCTGATGGACTGCCTGGTCGCGATCTCGACGTGCCCCTTCGATGTGCGGGTCGACGGCAAGGAAGCCAATCGGTGCAACGGACTCGAGGTGAGGTTCGTGTGAGCAAACTGGAGTGCGGCACTTTTCTGATCGAGAGCCTCGGCGCGACGCTGCGGGAGATCTGCGAGACGGCGCGCGCGGCGGAAGAAGCCGGTTTCGATGGCCTCTTCTTCGGTGAGAACCACTTCCCGGAAGAGGGCGTACCGGAGGAGCTGCAGGGCGCCTGGGGGCTGACCTCGGCGCCCCTGACGCTCGCCATGGCGATCGCCGCGTGCACTACGCGGATCCGCATCGGCACCGCGGTGCTCGCGCTGCCGTTGCATCACGCGGTCGAGGTGGCGAAGGAAGCGACCGCGATCGATCTCCTCTCCGACGGCCGTTTCGTGCTCGGGGTAGGTGTCGGCATGGAGTCGAACGGCTTCCGCGAGTATGGCGTGCCGTTCAAGAACCGGATCTCCCTGCTCGAAGAGGGCATCGAGGTCATGCGGCGGGCGTGGCGCGAGGACACCTTCAGCTTCACCGGCAAGCGCTACAACTTCGATGCCGCGTCGCTGAACGCGCATCCGCCGCGGCGGGATATCCCGGTCTGGATGGGCGCGAAGACCGTCCCCGGGGTACGCCGCGCCGGGCGGCTCGGCCTGCCGATCCTGCTCGACGGCGCCATCACGTTCGACGAGACCAAGGATCTGGTCGCCGAGTACCGGGCCGCCTGCTCGACCGCCGGCACGCGCCCATACGTCGCGCTGATGCGCGACGTCTGCCTCGGCGCGACCGGCGAGCAGGCGCGCGCCGCGTACGAACCGGCGGTGGTCGCGCGCATCCGCCTCTACTGGGGAGTGGACTACCTGAGCCCACAATACGATCCGTGGGTGAAGCAGATCCGCTCCGCCGACGAGGTCGACTGGGAGCTGTCGACGCGCAATCGCATCATCGCCGGCGATCCCGCGACCTGTGCGGCCGAGATCGAGCGTTGGCACCGCGAAGCTGGCATCGACTACCTCATCGTCGAGTTTCTGCTCCCCGATGGCGGTCGCGCGCGCGTGCTGGAAGACATCCGCTTGTTCGGCCGCGCGGTGATGCCGCGCATCGCCGGGTGAAGCCGGTGGCGATGGCGCTGCGCGCTCCCAACGCCGACGAACTCCGTCGCCTCGCCGCGGCCAACCATTTCGCTCTCGATGCTGAGGAGGCGGCGGACTACGCGGCGCTGATCCCGCTGATGCTCTCCGGTTTGGACGCCCTCGCCGCCACCCCGCGCGAGGCGCCGACAGACCGCACCGGACGCGATGCCGGCGGCCGCCCCGCGCCGGCTGACGATCCGCTGAATGCGATCGTGCGGCGCTGCTCGGTGCGCGGCGCGGCGACCGGAAAGCTCGCCGGCAAGCGGATCGGGGTAAAGGACAACATCGCGATCGCGGGCATCCCGATGACGTGCGGCTCGCGGCTGCTCGAGGGCTACGTCCCGGAGCGCGATGCGACCATCATCACCCGCGTCCTCAATGCCGGCGCGGAGATCGTGGCCGTCACCAACATGGACAACATGGCCTTTGCCGCCGCGGGCGACACGAGCGCGTACGGCCCGACGCTCAATCCGCACAACCGGGATCATCTCGCCGGCGGCTCGTCCGGCGGCAGCGCCGCGGCCCTGTGCTACGAGGGGATCGACCTCGCGCTCGGCGGCGACCAGGGCGGCTCGATTCGCGTGCCCTCGGCGTGGTGCGGCACGGTCGGCATCAAACCGACCCACGGCCTGGTCCCGTACACCGGCATCGTCGGCATCGACGCGACCATCGACCACGCCGGGCCGATGGCGCGCACGGTGAGCGACGCGGCGCTGTTGCTCGACGTGATCGCCGGCAAGGATCCGGCCGACCCTCGCCAGGGAGAGGTGCCGACCGCGCCGTATCGCGACGCGCTCGACCGCGGCGTCCGCGGATTGCGGATCGGCGTCTTGCGCGAAGGCTTCGGGCTCGACGGCGCGGAGGCCGACGTCGACGCCGCGGTGCGCGCAGCGCTTGACGGATTGGCCGCGGCCGGCGCCAAGATAGAACCGGTGTCGGTGCCGGCGCATCGGGAAGCGGGGCCGATCTTTTCCGGCATCGTCGCCGAGGGGATGACGGCACTCCTCCAGGGCAACGGCGTCGGGTATCACTGGCCGGGTCAATACGACGAAGAGCTGGCCGCGTTCCTCGGCACGCAGCGCCGGGCGCGCGGCGACGAGCTGCCGGCGCCGCTGAAAGTGACGCTGCTGGTCGGCACCTGGGTGCAGGAGCAGTACCCGGGTCTGCTGTACCCGCGCGCCCAGAACCGCCGGCGCGATCTCCGCGCCGCATACGACCGTGCGCTCGAGCAGTGCGACTTGCTGGCGATGCCGACGACGCCGATGAAGGCCTACCGCAACGCGTCGGGACTCACGCGCCGCGCGCGGGTCATCAGAGGCTGGGCCCACCAGGGCAACACGTCGCCGTTCGACGTGACGGGACACCCGGCCATCAGCGTACCGTGCGGGCGCTCGGGCGGCCTGCCCATCGGGCTGATGCTCGTCGGGCGCCATTTCGACGAGGTTGGGGTGCTGCGCGCAGCCGCGGCCGTCGAGCGCGCGCAGCGGGATGGAGGAACGGCCGTGGACGACAGGTAAGGACGGCGATCGACTGCGGGCACTGGACCACAACGCACCAAGATGGGTGTGCGCACCCGGAAAGGGGAGCGAAGATGGCACAGGGAGCGATGCTGATCGAGAACGGAATCGTGGTCACGATGGATGCCGCGCGCACCATCCTCGATGGCGGCAGCGTGGCCCTGGAGGGCGACCGCATCGCGGCGATCGGACGGCCGGACGATCTGCGCGCGCGCTACGCGGGTGCGCAGAGCATCGACGCGACCGGCATGCTGGTCTTACCCGGGCTGGTGAACGCGCACACGCACATCGGCATGCACCTGGCGCGCGGGCTCGGTGACGACATCGACCTGCTCGAGGCCCATACGAAGATCTATTACCCGCTCGGCTGGCATCCGCAGGCGGTGTTCGCCACCGAGTACGCGTACCAGGGCTCCCGGCTGGCCTGCCTGGAGGCGATCAAAGCCGGTACCACCTGCATCATCGATCAAAATCCCGTCGCCGACGGGGTCGCGCGCGCCGTGGAGGAATCCGGTATCCGCGGCGTGGTGTCCCCGGCGCTGATGGACACCTGGCTCGGCGACAAGGATCGCCTGGCGCTCGCCGATCGCCGGCAGCTCGCCCGCGCCGGCGCGCATTTCGTCGACCAGTGGCGCGGGCGGGGCGATGGCCGCGTCCAGCCGTGGCTCGGACCGGTACACGAGATGTTCTGCTCGCCCGAGCTGTTCACCGACGTCGTGCGCCTAGCGGACAAGCTGGACGTCGGTATCACCGTGCACCTCGCCGAGACCCGCGCCGAGGTCGAAGCGTGCAAAGCGCACTTCGGCAAGCGCTCGATCGAATACGCGTACGATCTCGGCCTCCTGCGCCCGCGCACGGTGGTCGGGCACGCCTGCTGGCTCTCCGAGCGCGACATCACGCTGCTCCAGAAGTCCGGCGCGAGCGTGGCCCACACGCCCGTGTGCGAGATGAAGATCTCCGACGGCATCGAGCCGGCGCCCCGGCTGCTGGAGGCGGGTGTCAACGTCGCGCTCGGCACCGACGCCGGCGCGCAATGCAACGGCGCCAACGACATGGTGCGGGAGATGAAGGTCGCCGCGCTGCTCCACAAAGTCGTCTATCCCCTCGACCCCGAGGTCATCCCCGCGGAGGTGGTGTTGGAGATGGCCACCATCAACGGTGCGCGCGCCGCCGGGCTCGAACGGGAGATCGGATCGCTCGAACCGGGCAAGAAGGCGGACGTCATCGTGGTCGACCTGCACAAACCGCATCTGACGCCCGTGCTGCGCAAGCCCAAGTTCAACGTCGTGAGCTTGCTCGTCTACAGCGCGACCGGCGGCGATGTCGACACTACCATCGTCGACGGCCGCATCCTGATGCGCAACCGACAGGTGCTGAGTCTCGACGAATCGCACGTGCTGCGCGATACGCAGGCGGCCGCCGAGGAGATGGTGGAGCGGACGACGCTCGGCGGCCTGACATACCCATGGCGGTGGAGTTGCGGATCCACGGTCGCCGGCGCGGTGGCGGCAGACGCGCACTAGCGGACGGCTGAGGCGCCGCTCGCCGGTACACATTGCATGCGGTTGGAATGCGACGGCCGAGACCCGACGTGAGGCTGGGCCGCGGCGCCGCCGATCGATGGACGTCACGAAGACACCACGACAGAGGAGGAACAGCGAGATGGATGATCGTTGGGCAAAGGCCACGTTGAAGGACATCCCCTTCTATCAGAAGGGCAAACGCGCCTGGGATGTCATCCGCGACATGCACCAGTCGGATTACGTCACCGCCACGGCCGAGAAGGTGGCCGGGCGGAGATTCGGCTGCAACGGCATCGGCAAGCTGAAGGAGGTCGCGCTCCACTTCCCGACCGAATACACGCGCTACCACGTCAATCCGCAGTTCAAACAGGACCCCGAGTTCTGGGCCGAGCTGTGGGGCACGCCCGATCTGCCGGACTTCGATGTGAAGAAGCTACAGACCGAAACCGAGCAGTATGCCAAGACGCTGGAGAAGAACGGCGTCAAGGTGCACTGGGTCGAGTTCCCCGACCCGCCCATGAGCCCGTACGGGCCCATGATGGGGCAGATCTACCTGGCGTGGGGGATGATCTGGCGCGGTGGCTCGATCATCTCCAAGATGGGCTTCATCCCGAATACGATCGGCTTGACCGAGTACCTGGCCAAATGGGCATGGAACGAGCTGAACATTCCGGTCCTCACCGCTATCACGAAAGGCGCGTGTGAGCCGGGCGCGTGCCTGTTCATCGCGCAGGACGTGCTGGTGACCGCGATCTCGTGCGCCTTCACGGAAGAGGGCGTAGCGCAATTTGCGAACGCCTTGGCGAGCACGAGCGGGACGCCGGAATTCCACAACCTGACCCTGCGGCCGTCGGTGAAGTCGTACTTCGACGCGGATACCGGCGCCTGCGCGCATCCCGACATGAACATCGCGCCGGTGGATACCGGTAAGGTGCTGATCGCGCCGGCGTCGTTCGATTTCGCCTCCCGGAAATGGCTCGAGGACAACAACTTCGAGGTCATCGAAGTGGATCACGAGGAGCACCGGCAACTGCTCGCGCCGTGCAATCTCACCGTGCTCGAGCCGGGCAAGGTCATCATGCATGCCGAGTGCGAGCGCAGCATCCGCAAGGTGCGGGATGCCGGCGTCGAGGTGATCGAGACACCGGGTAGCGAGATCCTCAAGTCGGGCGGCGGCATCCGCTGCCGCACGATGCAGATCTATCGCGAGCCGGGTCCGGCGCTGGACGACATCCGCAAGCGCCGCCGGCGCTGAGCTTCGCAGTCGTTCGAACGGCGGTGGCGGTCCGGCGCGCCGGACCGGCCACCGCCGCGCGGGCGCTTCCCGCGCCGCGCCGGAGCAGGGCGAGGTGGCGTCGCAGGGGTCTAGCACGCGGGGGGGCGACATGGCATGGTCGCGCCGCTCGTGTGTCGAGCGGAGGCGTTCGCGGTTCGCCGACACCCGTGGTAGGGAAACCAGATTCGAACGACACATAAGGCACCGCGGGGGGCGCCCGAAGGGACGCCGTGGTCGGCGAAGGGCGAGAAGTGCGCGCGCAGCGCATGCGTCGCGTCATGGGAGTGAAATGATGAAGTACGTAGGCCGATTCGTTCCGATGTTGACCAACCGCGTGTTGGCGGCGGGGAAGGGGACGTTCGTCGGCGATCTCGACCTCGACAACGTCGCTCATCTAGTCGTCTTGCGCAGCGCTCACGGCCACGCGCGCGTTCGGTCGATCGATACGAAAGCGGCGGAAGCCCTGCCGGGCGTGGCGCTCGTGATGACCGGGGCAGATCTGCGCAAGGTGATGAAGCCGGTGCCGTGGGCGGCGGATCCGGCGGCCATCGGCGGCAATACGATCGAGATCTATCCGCTGGCCGGCGATCGGGTCCGCTACGCCGGCGAACCCGTGGTGGCGATCGTCGCCGACGACCGGTACACGGCCCACGAGGCGGCGCGGCTCATCGAGATCGACTACGAGCCGCTGCCTGCCGTGACCGACGCCGTGCGCGGGATCGAACCCGACGCGCCGCTCGTCGAGCCGTCGTGGGGCACCAACGTATTGCTGCGAAAGAACTTCACCCGCGGCGATTTCGAGGGCGCGCTCAAAGAGGCCGACGGCGTGGTCGAAGGCACCGTCAAGGCGCAGCGCTACGCGCCGATGCCGATCGAGCCGCGCGCCTACGCGGCCAGCTACGACTCGTTCACGGGGCGCATCACGGTGTGGTCTTCCACGCAGAATCCCCATCCGCTGCGCGGTCTCATCGCCGAGGCGCTGTCGATTGCGGACACCGACGTGCGCGTCATCCAGCCGAATGTCGGCGGCGGTTTCGGCGGCAAGGTGCCGGCCTTTCCGGAGGAGATTCTCGTCGCCTTCCTCAGCCGGCGCCTCGAGCGGCCGATCAAATGGGTCGAGGAGCGCACCGAGCATCTCAGCGCAGGCGGCCACGCGCGCGAGGAAACCCTGTCGTTCAAGGCGGGATATCTGAAGGACGGCAGCGTGAGCGCGCTCAAGGTGCGCGTGGTGGCCGACGTCGGCGCGCCGACCGGGCTGGTCGGATGGGCGATGTCCTTCGTCAGCGCCTTCTGCGTTCCCGGCCCGTACAAGATCGACAACTGCGAGGTCGACCTGTACTCGGTCGTGACCAACAAAGGGCCGTGGAACGGCTACCGCGCCTTCGGCAAGGAGGCGGCGGCGTTCCTCATGGACCGGATCATGGACAAGGTGGCGGACGCCGCCGGTCTCGACCGCGCCGAAGTGCGCCTGAAGAACTTCCTGCCGCCGTCGGCTTTTCCGTTCAAGCAGGTGTCGGGCGCGATCCTCGATAGCGGCGACTACGGCACTGCGCTGCAATCGCTGCTCGATCGCGTGGACTACGCGAACTTCCCCAAGCGCCAAGCGGAAGCGCGCCGGAACGGCAAGCTGCTCGGCATCGGCATCGGCTTCGAGCTCACCCCGGAAGGTGGCGCGGTGCCGCGCTCGCGCGTGATTCAGGGCTACGACGGCACCACCGTGCGCATGAGCCCGGGCGGCCGGGTGACGGTGCTGACCGGCGTGACTTCGCCGGGCTCGGGCAACGAGACCGGTATCGCGCAGATCGTCGCCGACGAGCTCGGCGTAGACATCAACTCCATCACCGTCGTGCAGGGCGACACCGATCACTGCCCGTACGGCCTCGGCAACTACAGCTCGCGCAGCATCATGATGGGTGGCGCGGCGGCCCAGCTGGCGGCCAAGGACCTGCGCGAGAAGCTCTTCACCGTGGCCTCGCGCATGCTGGAGGTGCTTCCCGCGGACCTCGAGGCGGAGGGCGGCTTCATTCGGCTGCGCGGCGCGCCGCAGCGCCAGGTGTCGATGGCCGACGTGGCCGGCGAAATCTACCGCCATACGTATGGACCGGCGGCCGAGACGGTGGAGCCCGGTCTCGAGTCGACCCGCTACAGCCGCATCGGCAATCTCTACCACCAGCCGGAACGGCAGGATGGCCATTTCAGCATGTATCCGACCTGGCCGTACGGCGCGTGCGCGCTGGAGGTCGAGGTCGATCCGGACACCGGCTTCGTGAAGGTGCAGCGCTGCGTGTTCATCCACGACTGCGGAACCGTGATCAACCCCGGCCTGGTCGACGCGAACGTGCACGGCGGGCTCGCGCAGGGCCTGGGCGGCGCGCTGTTCGAGCGCATGGCCTATGACGACGCCGGGCAGTTCCTCACCGGCACCTTCATGGACTACACGCTGCCGACCGCGGACGACCTGCCGAGCTTCGAGCTGATGCACCACAACACGCCGTCGCCGTTCACCGACCTCGGCACCAAGGGCGCCGGCGAGTCGGGGGTGGGCGCGCCGCTCAGCGCGATGTGCGCCGCGGTGGAGAACGCCCTCGCGGAGTGGGGGCCGGTGATCGACGAGACCCCGGTCATGCCCGACCGCGTGTGGCGGGCGCTACACCAAGCCAAGAGC
Source organism: Binatia bacterium (assembly GCA_050176585.1). Classification (GTDB taxonomy): domain Bacteria; phylum Desulfobacterota; class Binatia; order HRBIN30; family CADEER01; genus CAYYWP01. The sequence continues at coordinate 59,016 of JBFXHX010000007.1, read as the reverse complement.
GCCGAGCGGTCGGCCTGAGCGCTCGCACCTTCAACGGATACAGGAGAGGAGAGCTATGGAATTCGGTGTTCTGATCGAGACGATGCCGGAGGCACCCAGGATCGCGAAGCTCGCGGAGGACAACGGCTTCGATGCGATCTTCATGATCGACTCGCACGTGGGCTGGCGCGAGGTGGTCCCGTACCTCACCCTCGCCGCGCGCGATACGCAGCGCATCCGCATCGGCACGCTGGTGACGAATCCGGTCACCCGCCATCCGACCGTGGTGGCGAGCTATTTCGCAACCCTGCAGGAGATCTCGAACGGCCGCATGGTGTGCGGCATCGCCAAGGGCGACTCCTCGACCCGGGTGATGGGCGAGCGGCAGGCGACGATGGCCGAGTTCAAAGAGTCCATCAAATTGATCAAGGAGCTGATGAACGGCGGCACCGTCCAGTACACGCCGAAGCACCCCGACAAGGCGAAGTGGCTGAAGCAGGCGGGCGGCAAGCCGCTGCCGATCAACTTCCACTGGTACAAGCCGCCGAAGAACGTGCCGGTCTACATCGGCGGCTACGGGCCGAAGACGCTCCAGTTCGCCGGCGAAGCGGCGGATGGCGTCGTCATCCAGGCGCCGCACCCGGACGCCATGCAGTGGTCGCTCCGCCACGCGCACGCGGGCGCCAAAGCGGCCGGTCGCGATCTGAAGACCCTGCGCACGGTGGTCTCCGGTCCGATCGTGGTGAGCGACGACATGAAGAAGGCCTGCGACGACCAGCGGTGGTTCGTGCAGGCGGTGTGGAATCACTCGGCGCACCTGCTCGAGTATTATAAGCGCGAAGAGCTGCCGGAGAGTCTCGTGATCGGCCTCCCGGACAACTTTCGCAGCGACTACAGCGAGCACGTCATCCGCGACGCCGAGGAGCTCTCGCAGGTTCCCGATCGCGCCGTCGACCTGCTCACGGTGTATGGCCCGGCCGGCCGGTGTATTGAGCGGCTCGAGCAGATCAAGGCCGCGGGCGGGCAGGAGTTCATCCACTACGCCCTCGCCATGCCGCCGGCCGAGATCGAGGAGTCGATCAAAACGATCGGCAAGCAGATCATTCCGCGCGTGAAGTAGCGGCCAAAGGAACGGCAGAGTGCAGGGAAACCTGACCGACGACGCGCGCCCACCGGGCGCAACGGGGGCGAGTGCGCCGTGAAGCGGGATCCACGGCCACTCGCCGACGTTGCCGTCCTCGACCTCACGCAGGCGTGGGCGGGTCCGTACTGTACGATGATGCTTGCCGACGTGGGCGCGCGCGTCGTCAAGATCGAACCGCCGGGTGTTGGCGATCACGTGCGCCACTGGACGGTGGCGGCTTCGAAGGGCGAAAGCCCGCACTTCCTCGCCGTCAACCGCAACAAGCGCAGCATAACTCTGAACCTCAAGGACCCGCGCGGCCGCGCCGTTCTGCTCCGCCTCGCCGAGCGGAGCGATGTCCTGGTGGAGAATTTCCGCCCCGGCGTCATGCGCCGCTTCGGTCTGGATTACGAAGCGGTGCGGGCAGTGGCGCCGCAGATCATTTACTGCTCGATCTCGGGCTTCGGCCAGACGGGGCCGATGGCCGAGCACGCGGCATACGACCTCATCATCCAAGCCGCTGGCGGCGCGATGAGCGTGACCGGCGAGCGCAACGGACGACCGCTGAAGCCCGGCCTCCCACAGGCCGACGTCATGGGCGGGCTCTGCGCCGCATTTTCGATCATGGCCGCGCTGCACGGGCGCGGGAGGGACGGGCAGGGCCGCCACCTCGACCTCGCGATGCTGGACATGCAAGTGTCGGCCATGGGCTACTATCTGGTCGCGTACGCCCTGTCCGGGGAGACGCCGCGGCCGATGGGGGCCGAGCATCCGCTGTTGGCACCATATGCCTCGTTTCGCACCGCCGATGACGAGATCACCATCGCCATCGCCAACGACGACCATTGGCGCCAACTGTGCGCGGCGCTCGAGCGGCCGGCGCTCGCCGAAGATCCGCGGTTCGCGAACAATGCCGCGCGGGTCGAGCATCGCGGCGAGCTCGCGCGCGAGCTGGAAGCGGTCACCATGACGCGCCCGGCGGCAGTGTGGTTGGACGCGTTCGTCGCGCGCGGCATTCCCTGCGCGCGCATCAACACGGTCGCGCACCTCGTGGATGACGAGCAGATACGCCATCGCCACATGGTGGTGCCGCTCGAGCATCCCACCCTCGGACAGGTGCCGGTGCCGGGCATGCCATGGAAGCTTGTGCCCACCGTCGAAGAGCCGGCTCCGGCGCCGCCGCCGGGGCTCGGCGAGCATGCCGACGCGGTGCTGGACGAGCTCGGCTACACGCGGGGCGAGATCGAGGCGTTCAGACGCGAAGGCGTTATCTGAACGCGCTGAAAGGAGAATCGACCATGGCCGAATCATTGGAGCAGACCGTCGATCGGATGAACCGTTTGTTCGCAGAGAACCGCTGGGAGGAGTATTTCCGCGGCGTGTCGGATCAGGCGCTCGGCACCGTCGTCAGCGACAGCGGAGCGGTGCGGGCGAACAAGCAGGAGTTCCGCGCCTTTGCGGACCATCTGGAGGTCACCGAATTTCGCGTCTGGGACGTGCAGATCAAGCAAGTCGGCGACACCGGCTGGGTGCTCTTGAAGCACGTGCAGCGGCAGAAGATCGACGGCGTGCCGAGCAGCTGGACCGGCGACGCGACCGACGTCTACGTACGCGAAGCCGACGGCGTCTGGCGGCTCGCCGCTTGGCACTTCAACGGTTTCGAGGAAAAGTAAGCTACATCGCAGAGACCGACCAGTCGGTCGAGGGGAGAAGCTGATGGCATACGTGGGAACAGAAGTGCTGGGGCTGACCAACCGGCAGCTCGCGGCGGGCAAGGGGAACTTCGTTGCGGACATCGCGTTGCCCAACATGGCGCACATGGCGGTCGTCCGGAGCGCCCACGGACACGCCCGCATCCGCGGGATCGACACGCGCGCCGCGGAGGCAGTGCCTGGCGTGGTGTGCGTGGTGACCGGCGCCGAGATCGCCGCCAACACGGATCCGATCCCACCAGCGTACGACACGAAGGCGATGAACGCGAAGCAGATCGAGACGTACGCACTCGCGATCAAGAAGGTGCGCTACGTGGGCGAGCCGGTCGCCGCAGTGGTCGCCGAGGACAAGTGGACCGCCACGCGCGCCGCCGAGCTGATCGAGGTAGATTACGAGGTGCTGCCCGCCGTGACCGACGTCGACTCGGCGCTCAAGGCGGGCAGTGCGCTGGTCGAGGAGAGCTGGGGCGACAACGTGCTCATCTCGCGCGACCATGTGATGGGCGAGCCCGACAAGGCGATGGCTGCAGCCGACGGGACGGTCGAGGGCGTGTTGCAGACCCACCGCTACACCGGTGCGGCAATCGAACCGCGCGCCTACCTGGCCACGCACGATCCCTACACGAACATGACCACCGTTTGGGCGAGCACGCAGAGCCCGCACCCGATGCGTTGCTTTCTCGCCAAAACGCTCCGCATGCGCGAAACGGACCTGCGGGTGATCCAACCGCACGTCGGCGGCGCCTTCGGTCTGAAGCTGCCGACGTTTCAGGAAGAGCCGCTCATCTGCTACCTGGCGCGCAAGCTCGTGCGGCCGGTGCGCTGGATCGAGGAGCGCACCGAGAGCCTCGCCGTCGGCGGGCACGCGCGCGAGGAGCGCATCCGCTTCAAAGCCGGGTACAAAAAGGACGGCCAGATCACGGCGATCGACATTCACATTCTGGCCGACGTCGGCGCGCCGAGCGCGCTCTGCGGGTGGGGCATGTCAAACGTCACCGCGTTCTGCCTGCCGACGGTCTATGACGTCAAAGATTGCCACGTCCGCCTGCATACGGTGGTCACCAACAAGTGCCCGTGGAATGCCTACCGCGGCTACGGCAAAGAAGCGGCCACGTTCGTGATGGAGCGCATCATGGACATGGTGTCGGACAAGCTCGGCATCGACAAAGCCGCCATCCGCATGAAGAACTTCGTGCCTCCGGAGAGCTTCCCGCACCGCCAGCCCTCCGGCGCGATGATGGACAGCGGCAACTACCCCGAGGTGCTGCGCCGCTGCCTCGAGCTGGCGAAGTGGGATGACCTGGTGAAAGAGCGCGATACGGCGCGCCAGAAGGGCCACGTCACCGGGATCGGGCTCAGCTACGAGCTCACGCCGGAAGGCGGGTGCATGCCGCGCTCCACGCTGCTGTCCGCGTACGATGGCTGCACGGTGCGCATGAACCCGGAGGCGGAGGTTACCGTGCTGACCGGCGTCACGTCGCCGGGCAGCGGCAACGAGACCGGCATCGCGCAGATCGTCGCGGATCAGGTGGGCGTGACGATCGACCGCGTCCGCGTCGTACAGGGCGATACCGAGGTCTCGCCGTGGGGGCTCGGGAATTACAGCTCGCGCAGCATCATCATGGGCGGCTCGGCGGCGCGCATCGCCGCCGGCGAGCTGCGCGAGAAGCTCGTCGACGTCGCGGCCCGGATGCTCGAAGTGGCGCCGGCGGACGTGGAGCTGGAGGGCAACCTCGCGAAAGTGCGCGGCGCGCCGGCCCGCTCGGTGGCGCTCGCGACGGTGGCCGAGACCATCTACACCGATTGCTTCGGTCGCCAGGCGTGTCAGGTCGAACCGGGGCTGGAGGCGACGCGCTATTTCCGCCACCAGAACATCGACCACCAACCGAAGGTCGCCAGCCAGCCGAACCTCTACCCGACCTGGCCGAACGGGGCCTACGTCGCGGTGGTCGATGTCGATCCGGATACCGGCAAGGTGACGGTGAAGCGCATGGTTTGCATCCACGACACCGGCAACATGATCAATCCGCTGATGGTGGACGCGAACATGCACGGCGGCATCGCCCAGGGGCTCGGCGGCGTGTTGTACGAGCACCTCGTCTACGACACCGAGGGGCAGCTGCTGACCGGGACGTTCATGGACTACACCTGTCCGACGGCGGCCGATCTGCCCGGGTTCGAGATCGGCCACGTCGTCACGCCTTCGCCGTTCAACCCGCTCGGCGCCAAGGGCGCCGGTGAATCCGGCGTCGGTGGCCCGCTCGACGCCGTCGTGAGCGCGGTCGAGGACGCCTTGAAGCCACTCGGCGTGAAGGAGCACCTGCTCGAGACGCCGCTCACCCCGGCCCGCGTCTGGCGGCTCATTCAGACGGCGCAGGCGAGCTGAGCAGCCGGTACAGCCAGACCTGGCGCGAGGTCACCGAAATCGCGCCACGCGTGAGCGAACGGCCGGCGGGCGGCGTTAGTCGCCCGCTGGCCCCGACCACGCCTCGATGCTAGGCACGCTCAACACCGGAATCCGCGGTGCCGCGGAACGCACCGCGATGGACTGGTGGTGCGCGGTGTGTCCCGGTGCGCAAAACGACTCGTGCGAGGGCGACAGCACATGGCGAATGACAAGTCCGTAGGGCTCTCTGGCGTCGAGACGATCGTGTCGACGATGGACGCGCTCGTGCGCGAAGCGCTCGAAGTGGCGAGCCGGCGGACCGAGAGCGGGAAGCGCATCGACGACGAGCAGGTCCACTGCGAACGGCTCGCGTATGCGGCCACTGAAGCGCGCGCGGCGCGGGATCTGCTGGCCTATGCGAACGCGCTGGCCGGTGCGGGCGAATCCGACCCGGTGATCGCCGATATGGCCGGCGTCTTCGCCGGTGAGATCGCGGCCAAGCTGCGAGCGCAGATCGAGTCACATCCCGCCGCGTTCGGCATCGGCGATGAGCGGCTCGCCGCCACGCTGCGGCGGCCCGCTGTCCGCGCGCTGATCGAGGCTGCCACCGCCGATGAGGCCGTTGCGGCCATCGGCCGCCACGTGATCGAGCAGCGCGGCGCCAATCATTCATGGCTCGGCGACGAGATGGCGGGGATGACGCGCGATTCGGTCCGCCAGTTCGCAGAAGCCGAGGTGCTGCCGATCGCGGAGCACATCCACCGTCACGACGATCTCGTCCCCGACGCCTTGATCGCGAAGATGGGCGAGCTCGGGTTCTTCGGCATGTCGGTGCCCGAGGAGTACGGCGGCGGCGGTATGGGCAATCTCGGCATGATCATTACCACCGAGGAGTTGTCCCGCTGCTCCCTGGCCGCGGCCGGCAGCTTGATCACGCGTCCCGAGATCCTGACGAAAGCGTTGCTCAAGGGCGGCACGGAGCGGCAGAAGCGCGAGTGGTTGCCGGCGATCGCGAGCGCCGACGTGATGGTCGGCATTTCCGTTACCGAGCCCGACACCGGTTCGGATGTCGCGTCGGTGAAATGCCGCGCCGATCAGGTGGAGGTCGGCGGGCAGCGGGGCTTCGCGATCAGCGGAGCGAAAGCGTGGTGCACGTTCGCCGGCCGCGCCAATGTGCTCGCGCTGCTGGCCCGTACCGATCCCGACCCGCGCTCGGGAGCGCGCGGCCTCTCGCTGTTCATCGTGCCGAAGGATTCGTTCCCCGGGCACGAGTTCGAGATGCGGCAACCGAGCGGCGGCACGCTGCACGGCAAGGCGGACCGGACGCCGGGCTACCGCGGCATGCACTCGTTCACGCTCTCCATCGACAACTACTTCGTGCCGGCGGAGAACCTCATCGGCGAAGCGGCGGGCCTCAACAAGGGGTTCTACCTGCAGATGAACGGCTTCGCCGCCGGGCGTCTGCAGACCGGCGGACGCGCCACGGGCCTCTCGCAGGCGGCGCTCGAGCGCACCGCGGAGTATGCCAACGATCGCAAGCAGTTCGGTCGCCCGATCGGAAGTTACCAGCTCACTCAATACAAGCTCGGGCGCATGGCGACGTACGTGATGGCCGGCCGGCAGCTCACGTATGCGGCGGCGGTCGCGATGGACAAAGACGAGTCGGTGGCGCTCGAAGGAGCGATGGCGAAGTTGTTCTGTTCCGATGTGGCCGTATGGGTCTCGCAGGAAGGCCAATTGCTGCACGGGGGCTGGGGATATGCCGAGGAGTTTCCGATCTCGCGCTACGTCGTCGATGCGGCCGTCCTGCCGATCTTCGAAGGGGTGAAGCCAATCCTCGAGCTGAAAGTGATCGCGCGCCAGCTGCTCGCGCAGTGAGCAGCGGTCGGTTTTTCGCCGCTGGGCTGTGCGCGGCAGCCGTGTGCAATGCGGTGCTGATCGAGACTGGCTCGAGCGGGCGACATTCTGCCGCCCATAGCTTGCGCGATCCAAATAGGCGCGCCATCGTGGTCTTCGAAGGTCATCGCAGGGCCGCCGCCCGGCGGTGCCGGGTCACGAGCGGCCCGTGGCGCGCCTGAAGTGGAAACGGAGACGAGCCCTCTAGATCGGGAACTTCGCCATGGAGCCGAAGCGACATCATCCCAGCTGGACCGTGCTCAGGTGTGCGGCGGGCATCAGCCTCCTGGCGGTCGGCGCCGCATTGCTGGTGTTGCCCGGTCCCGGCATTCCCCTGGTGCTGGCGGGATTGACGCTGCTGGCGCCGCATTCCCGCTGGGCTCGCCGCTTGCTCGACTACGTCGTCGCGCGCTTCACCGACGTGCGCGACAAACTCACCGGCGCGCGGGTGCAGACGAACGAGCCGCCGTCATCCGAACAGCTTCGCGCGCGCCGCGTGCGAGATCGCCAGGACGGCGGGGTGAGTTAGGCGCCGCTCCGCAGAGATCGCGTAAAAGCGCTCGCGGACCTGATCGATGCGGCCGATCAGAGTCAAGCCGTACTGATCCTTGATCTCCTGCTCGATCGCCGTCGGCGCCGGAAAGAGCCCCACGCCGCGCTCGCCGAAGGCGGCGAGCAGCGCGCTGTCCTCGAACTCGCTGATGACGTCGGGGCGGATACCCTGCGCGTGGAACCACTGGTCGAGGGCGCGGCGCAGCGAGGTGTTCTCCGTCGGCAGCAGGCACGGCGCGCCGTCCAGTGAGCGCGGGAAGTTGCGGCGGTGCGCCGCCGCGAGCGCTTGCGCGCCGAAGATGCTGACCCCGCATTCGCCGAGCAGGTGGCTGAACGCCTTCACCTTGACGCTCGCCGGCACCGGTGCGTCGGTCAACACGACGTCGAGCTCGTGCACTGCGAGTTCGGTCAGGAGGCGCTCCGGTTTGTCCTCGCGGCAGACGATGCGCACCGGCTCTGGCAGCTTGAGGGCGGGCTCGATCAATCGATACGCGATCAGCTTCGGCACCTGATCCGCGACGCCGACGGCCAGCCGGACGGGCCGGCCAGTCGGGCGCCCGCGCACCACGTCCTGGAGCTCGCGGCCGAGGCTGAAGATCTCATCCGCGTAGCGGTACACCACGCGCCCCATCTCGGTGAGCTCGAGTCGGCGCCCCATCCGGTGAAAGAGCTTTTCGCCGAGCGTGTCCTCGAGCAAGCGCAACTGGCCGCTGATCGTCGGCTGCGCCAGCCGGAGCTCCGCGCTCGCCGCGGACACGCTGCCCGTGCGCGCGACGGTCCAGAAGTAGAGCAGGTGATGGTAGTTGAGCCACTCCATGCGGCCGCTTCGTCAGCCTTGCGCGCTAGGCCGTCACCCCGCGCGCGCCAGGTCGCCGTCGCCGCCGGGCTGGGTGGGCATGACGGAGCCGCGCAGCGCGGCGTCCACGGCGGCGCGGATGTGCGCGGCGAAGCGGTCGGTCGAGAACTCCGCGCCACGCGCGGCGAGCTGCGCCCGCAGCCGCTGCTGGAGCGCGAGGTCATCGAGCACGCGGCGGATCCGCTCCACGGCGTCGGACGCGCTCTGAAACTGCAACTCGGGAAACGGCACGATTTCGGCAGGGCCGCCGCTGGCGTGCACGAACGGCACGCAGCCGGCGCGGATCATCTCCGCCACCGCCATGCCGAAGTGCTCATGGTGCATGGCGTGGATGCCGAACCGACAGCGGCTCACGACGTCGAAGAGCGCCGCGCGATCGAGATCCTCATGCAGGTGAATCCACTCGGGGGCGATCTGGGCGCGCCGCCGCAGGAATGCGGTGATCTCCGGGTCGTCATTGGAACCGAGGATGTGCAGCGCCACCGCCGCGTGGGTGGCACGCACGGCGCCGATCACGTCGAGGATCTCGGCGAGACGCTTCTCGCCGCTGAACCGCCCGATACACGCGAAGGCGAGTTGGCGCCCTTCCCAGGGAACCTCCGGCACCTCTCCCGCTACGGGCGGATAACACACATCAGGTCGCGCGCCGTGCAGCTGCTCGAACAGCCCGGCGATGTACCCGGAGTTGACGAGCGTGCTGCTGCCCACCATGCGCGCCCGATCGAACCCCAGCGTGCGCTCCGCGACCGTGTGGTACAGGCGGCGTACCGTCGGGTTTCGACTGTACCAGCGGAGGTCTCTCGCGGGGCGCCAGTGGTGCGCAGTGGGATAGTGCACGTATTGCACGGTCGGAAGCCCGTAATCGCCCTCGTTGTTGGCGGTCACTACCAGGTCGAAGTCCGGGCGTTGATCGCGCGCCCTCCGCATGAGGTACAAGTTCTTTACCCGCCACAGCGGCAATGGCGAGCGGGCTGCGAGTCCGCGCACCAGCGCCGGTACCAAGCGGACCGCGAAGTCTCGCTGCGTCAGCGTTGTACCGGCATAGCGGTTGATGCGCGGCAGGTCCGGCGCGGTCCAGCCCAGCAGCGTGATCGTATGCTCGCTGCGCAGCGCTTGGATCATCCAGGCCGCCACCACGCTCCCGCCCCCCGGCGGATTGAGCGAGGGTTGAACGAACAGGATGCGCGCCATCGCGAGCCGGCCTAGGCCACGGTGCGCCGCGCGCAGGGGATCCGCGGCGCCGCCGCGATGGATGGCAGACCGCTCATGCCGGCGGTGAGCCGCCGGCGAGCGGTTTGATCATGTAGGTGGTGCTGGCGCGCGCGGCGAGCCGGCCGCCCGCCCACACGTCGACCTCCGCGTATGCGCTGCGGCGGCTGTGTCGCAAGACGAAGGCCTCGGCCGTGATGGCGCCGCCGCTGATCGGCTCGAGGTAGTTGATGTTCATCTCGATCGTCAGCAGCGCGTTGTCGTGTTCGTAGATCGCGAGCAGGGCTACGGCGACGGCGGTGTCGGCGAGGCCGAACGTCACGCCGCCGTGCAGGACGCCCGCGGGATTGAGCAACTCGCGCCGGCTCTCGATCGCCAGCTTGGCGTAGCCGCGGCGCACGTCGAGCACGCGCACGCCGAGCAGCCCGGGGAAGAACGAATTGTCGCGGCTGAACGCCTCGATGAGCGCTTCGCGCGCGGCGGGATCCAGCGGAGGGAACTCGCGCCCGCGCGAGCCGGAGTCGGCCGCCGTCATGCGGTGCTCCATAACCCGGCGGCTTGTGAAGGACCAGTCACGCGCCAGGCCTCGCCGAGACTGAATCCGCAAGGGCGCGCGCGGTGGAGGTGGACAGCGACACCTCACTTCGCGTACCCACTGTGCGTACCCGCCAATTCCCGGATTGCATCCGTCGCGAGGGATTCCATGTCGTACGAGTTCATCACGTATGAGAAAGCCGATCATTTGGGCGTGATCACGATCAACCGCCCGGAGGTGCGCAATGCGCTGCATCCGCCGGCGAATCACGAGCTCTCCGCCGCGTTCGACGACTTCGCGGCGGATGCCGATGCGTGGGTGGCGATCATCACCGGCGCGGGCGATAAGGCGTTCTCGGCTGGCAACGATCTGAAGTACTCCGCCGAGCACGGCTTCAGCCTGCGGTTGGGCGCGGGCGGATTTGGCGGCCTCACGACGCGATTCGATCTCTTCAAGCCGGTGATCGCGGCCGTGAACGGCGTGGCGATGGGCGGCGGGTTCGAGATCGCCCTGGCATGCGACATCATCGTCGCCAGCGACAACGCGCTGTTCGGATTTCCTGAGCCGCGAGTCGGGTTGGCCGCGCTGGCGGGTGGGCTCCAGCGGCTACCGGCAGCGATTCCGCAGAAGCTCGCGATGGGGATGTTGTTGACCGGCAAGCCGATCGACGCCGCGGAGGCGCACCGGATGGGCATCGTCAATGAAGTCGTGCCGCAGGGCGAGGCGCTGTCGGCGGCACGGCGTTGGGCCAGCGAGATTCTCGCCTGTTCGCCGGTATCCATTCGCGCGACCAAACAGGTCGCGCTGCAGAGCCAGGGCGTGTCGGTCGAGGAATCGATGCGCACGCGGTACCCGCTCGTACACGAGCTCTTTCAGTCCGAGGACATGATCGAGGGCGTGAAGGCGTTCGCGGAGAAGCGCAAGCCGCAGTGGAAGGGGCGCTGAGCGCGTACGACCGCTTGTCTGGTTGCCGGCGGGCGCGCTCAGGGCTTTGGCGCGACGCCGTCCACCAACCCCGTACCACCGGCATGGCGCAGCGTGTTCGCGCGCGCTTCCATCGTGCGCGCCTCTTCCGCGCGCCCGGAGTCGTCGAGCAGAGCAGCGTAGTTGTCGAGCACGATGACGAGGTCGTCCGGGTACTTGCCTTCGAAGACGACGATCGCGCGCTGGTAGAGCGGTTCGGCCGTGTCATACCGGGCCTGGGCGGCGTAGAGCAGGGCGAGGTTGTTGAGGCTGCGCGCCGTGAGGCGGTCGGTCGGGCCGAGCGCCCGCTCGCGGAGGGCGAGCGCGCGGGCCAGCAGCGGCTCGGCGGCGTCGTAATTGTCGGCCGCGAGATGGGCGGCGGCCAGGCTGTTCAACGTCGTCGCGACTTCGGGGTGCTCGGGGTTGAGCGTGCGCTCGCGGATCGCGAGCGCCTCTTCGTAGAGGGGAATGGCCTCTGCGGCATGACCCCGCGCCCGTTGCACCGAGGCGAGGTGGGTGAGTCTCGTGGCGAGCTCGAGCTCGTCTCCGCCGGCCGGTGCGGCTTTTGCGCGGGCCGCCTGGACCTGCGCTTCAGCCTCTTGCAGTGGTCCAACGTCATCCGCCGCGCTCGGCGGGTCGACCGACTCGATGCGGCGGCTCTCCGGGGTCGGTCGCGCCGGCGGCGCGGGCTCCGAGCCGCCGAAAATATTGAATGGCACGTAAGAACAGCCGGCCAGAGCCAACAGCCCGGCGATGATCACCAACACACGCACAGCCGGCTCATAGCTTCCAGTGGGCGGGGATGCGAGGGGGGCGGACCCGCGGTGCACCCCGGCCCGCCGACTTGCGCGCCGGGCGCCGGCGGTTTTTGGTGTCGCCATGTGCGGTCGCTTCACGCTGACATCGCCGCCGGATCGGCTGCGGGCCCGGTTCAACCTCAGCACGGCCCCGGAGCCATACGAGCCGCGGTACAACATCGCGCCGAGCCAACCCGTGCTCGTCATTCCCAACCGCGCGGCGCGGCTGCTCCGGCCGGCGCGCTGGGGGCTCATTCCGCATTGGGCCACCGATGGGCGGATCGGGCAGCGCATGATCAACGCGCGCGCGGAGACGCTGTCGGAGCGGCCGGCGTTCCGCGACGCGCTGGCGCACAGGCGCTGTCTGATTCCAGCCGACGGCTTCTACGAATGGCGGCGCGAGGGGCGCGCTCGGCGCACGCCGTATTATGTGCGCGCGCGCGATGGCGAGCCCCTCGCGTTTGCCGGGCTGTGGGACGTGTGGCGGGCGCCGACGGGTGAGCGCGTCGCCTCGTGCGCGATCGTCACCACGGCGGCCAATGATGCGCTGGCGCCGATCCACGATCGCTGGCCGGTGCTCTTGCCGGTCGAGGCCTATGAGCGCTGGCTCCATCCCGGCCCGTGCGCCGCGGAGGGTCTGGCGCCTCTGCTGCGCCCGTGCGACCCGGAGTGGCTCGAGGCGTATCCGGTGACGCCGCTGGTCAACTCGCCCGAGAACGAGGGTCCGCAGTGCGTCGAGCCGGCCAGCTGACGGCGACCTTGCGCGGTGCGGCGAGCCGGCGGACGGCGGCGCGTGCGAGCCGGTGAGCTCGCAGCCGCGTCATTGGCGGCGGGAGGCGGGCGCTGCTAGGTTCCGCGGAATGCCGGAGCGGTCGGGCTGGAGAAGGACACCCGCCCGTGTCGCGAACCCTGACTGGGAGCACGGCGCCGTGGATGTGACGACGCCGCCGATGCGGCTCGCGCGTGGGGGCGACGGCGCGCCGGCGCGCTGGTCGGGCCGCCGGCGGAGCTGAGCCATGTCGGCGGGTGTCGACGAGACGGTGCGCGTGGGTGCCGTACCGCGCCCCGGCGGCGTGCGCGAGCTGATCGGGCTCGCGCTCCCGGTGATCCTGACCAACTTGTCGCAGACGTTGATGATGGCGATCGACGCCGCGATGGTCGGGCGGCTGGGCGCCTCCGCGCTCGGCGCCGTCGGCTACGGCGGGATCTGGTACTGGACGGCGATGTCCGCCTTTAGCGGGGCGGCTACCGGGGTGCAGACATTCGTGGCGCAGGCGCACGGCTCGGCGGCGCACGAGCGATGCGGCCGCTGGGCGTGGCAAGGCTGGTATGCGATCGTGCCGATCGCGACGCTGGCGATCGGCGCCTTCGCGTTCGGCTTCGATGAGCTGCTGGACGTGCTGCGCCCGGATGCGGCGCTGCGCCCGCAAGCAATTGCGTACGTGCAGGCGCGCGTGGTCGGCGTCCCCGGTCTGATGACCGCCCTGGTCCTGTCCTCGTTTTTTCGCGGGATCGGCGATACGCGCACGCCGCTGTACGCGATGGTGACCGCCAACATCGTGAACCTGGTGCTGAACTATGCCCTGATTTTCGGGCATTTCGGTCTGCCGGCGTGGGGCGTCGCCGGTTCGGGTATCGCGACGGCGGTCGCCGAGTGGGTACAGGCCGGATGGCTCTGCGCGGTCTTCTTTGGCGCTGCGATGAGGCGCCGCTACCACACCGCGCCGTCGGCGCCGGATGTCATGGCGATCCGGCGCTTCACCCGCACGAGCGCGCCGATCGGCGGGCAGTGGGTGCTCGACATGCTGGCGTTTGCGGTGTTCAGCACGCTGGTGGCGCGCATGGGCACGAGCGAGATGGCGGCCAGTCAGGCGCTGATCAGCCTCATGCATCTGTCGTTCATGACCGTCATCGGGGTGCAGATGGCCGTGGCGACGATGGTGGGCCGCTACATCGGCGCGGGGAACTTCGCCGCGGCCGAGCGGAGCCATGCGAGCGCCGTGCGCGTGGGGTTGTCTCTGGCCTGCGCCGTGGCCGCGCTCTTCCTGCTGGCGCCGGAGTTCTGCCTGCGCCTGTTCACGGCCGACCCCGACGTCGTGCGACTCGGCATCCCGCTCCTCGCCGTGGGCGCTGCGTTCGGCGTCACCGATGCGATCGGGCTGGTGAGCGGCGGCGCGCTGCGCGGCGCCGGCGATACGCGCTGGCCCTTCCTCGTGCAGACCAGCTTCGCCTGGGGCGTGTTCCTGCCGAGCGCGTACCTGTTCGGCGTCACACTCGGCGGCGGCCTGAGCGGCGCGTGGCTCGGCGGCGTGCTGTACCTCGCTTTGCTCGGCGCCGCGCTCCAGTGGCGCTTCCGGTCCGGTGTATGGCGAAGGGTGCGGTTATGAATGCTGCGGCTGTTCGGCTGTTGGCTGCTGCGCTGTTTACAGCGGATGTGCTCGCCTACATCCACGGTGTGGAAAAATCCCCACTCCGGCCCGAACGGCCAACACCGTAACAGCCAGCAGCCTGACGACTGCGCGTGCGCAACGGCGGCTCGCGCCGGGAATGTGGCTTTCAGACAAGGAGGACAGAATGGCAAAGCGGACGATCGTGAGCACCGACAAAGCGCCAAAGCCGGTGGGGACATACTCCCAGGCTGTTCGGGCGAGCGGCGAGCTCATGTTCATTGCCGGTGCAGTAGCGATCGATAACGACGGCAAACTGGTCGGCGCGGGCGATTTCAAGGCGCAGATGCGCCAGGTGTTCGAAAACATCGGTGGCGTGCTCGCCGGCGCGGGCGCGTCGTTCAGCGACGTCGTCGAGTTCACGACCTACCTGGTGAGCCGAGACTCGTTCCCGGCGTTCCTCGAGGTGCGGAACGAGATCTTTCCCAAGCTGTTCCCCGCCGGCGATTACCCGGCCAACACGCTGCTGATCGTCAGCGGACTGGCCAGGCCGGAATGGCTGATCGAGGTGAAAGCGGTGGCGGTCGTAGGCTGAAGCTGCCCGCGTCCACGGCTCACCTCCGTGCCTTCGCGCTTTGGCGTTGAAAGCCGGAGGGCGGCGCGTCACACGAAGGCGAACGTGCTCCCCAATCCCTTTTCGCGGGCGCGCTGATAGGCGATCGTCGCCACGGCGACGTCCATTGCGCCGGTGCCGATCGGGATGCACATGATGCGCTCGCTCGCGGACGCGCGCGCCGGTTTTCGCCCGGCGACCACCTCGCCGATGGTCGCGTAGATGTCCTTTTCGGTGATGCGCCCGGCGTCGGTCAGCTCCTTCAGCACGC
The DNA here is from genome assembly GCA_050176585.1 of Binatia bacterium. GTDB lineage: Bacteria > Desulfobacterota > Binatia > HRBIN30 > CADEER01 > CAYYWP01. The sequence goes on along the minus strand of JBFXHX010000007.1, from coordinate 43,737 downwards.
CCCGGTGCAGGGCCTGGCCGATGTGGTCGACGGTGATTTTATCCATCCCCAGAATGCAGGCGTCCTCGCATTCCTGATACGAGCCCATCGGGAAGAGCACCGTGCCGGGCTTCACCCAGGCGTCCTGCACGAACTTGTCCTTCGCCTGCGTGACGCAGATAACGGCGTCGGCGTCGGCGGCCTGGGCAGGCATATCGGCGATGACGATCTCACCCGCCACTGTCGCGCGCATGTCGGCGGCGAACTGTTCGGCCGCCTCGCGCCGGATGTCGTACACCGTGAGGCGCTCGATCTCGAAGAGCTCCGCGATCGCGCGCGTCTGCGTGCGGCCTTGCGCGCCGGCGCCGTACAGGCCCAAGCGCACGGATTTCCTCGGGTGCAGGTACTTGAGCGGCACCGCGGACTGGGCGCCCGTGCGCAGGTTGGTGATCAGCGCCCCTTCCATCGCGGCGCGGAAGGCACCCGTCTGGGGGTCGATCAGCAGGATCATCGAGCTCAGGTAGGGAAGGCCGATCCGCTGGTTGTCGAGAAAGCCGCCGGCCCACTTGAGCCCGGCGCTGTCGAGCCAACCCACGTACGCCGGCATGGCGTTCATGAAGCCCTTGTAGGGCGGCCAGGCGGCGGTCTCGCCGAGGTCGAGACCGACCTTCGTCGGGTTCACGACCCTACCCTCGCCCATGTCCTTGAACGTCTTTTCTACGATCTCCACCACGTCCTTCATGGTGATGACCTGCTCGATGTCGCTCTGACTCAACAGCAGCGTGTCCATGCTTCACCCCTTCTCCCCCAAGACGACGTGCGCTTTGCACATCGTATCCGCTCCCGCCGGGACGCGGGAACCCAGTGGGTCATCGAGCGCCGGCGCCACGTGGCGAGCTCGCAACGCCGGTCGCGTGGAGGCGCCGGCGCCGTGCGAGGAGCCGCCCGCAAGGTGAACGGATTGTCCCGCCTGGCCGGGCGGTCGATGTCGTCAGTCCTTCGGCGTCTCCTTCAGCCAGTGCTCGAGCTCGCGCTGGTTGACGCGCCCCCTATCCCTCGCCTGTTCGAAGCGCTTGGCTCGCTCGGGGCCGGTTGCAACACGGCATCGACGGGCGTGAACTGCTGGAACCCCTGCAGGGGGCAGGTGAGGCACGTCCCGCGCCGGAGCGAGCCCGACTGGGAGTGATATTCGTCCTTCTCGATGCGGTACCCGGAGTCGCCGCCGCCGCGCGGGACCTCGTATTCCAGCGGCGTGACGACGACCAACTGATCGTTCACGTAGACCTTTGCCGCCGGGGGAGCCGATTCGATCCGCGCGTGCTGCGTAACAGCCGACAGCAACACGGCGGACCAGATGGCGACCGCGCGGGTGCGCATGCCAATGGCATAGCGCCAGAAGAGCGCCGCCGTCAAAGAAATGCACCGCGGCCATGCGGGAACTCGGCGGCTACGAAGCCGGTCCAGAGGACTTCAGCCGCGCGATCTGCGCGGACACGCGCTGCGCATCGAGAGCCGGGTCCACGTCGCGTTCCACATGGCGAATCTTGAGCTCGGGATCGATGATGAAGGTCCAGCGCCGCGCCATGTTGCCGTTCGGCATCCTGGCGCCGTACGCCTGCACCACGGCGCCGCTCGGATCGGCGAGCAGCGTGAAGCCGAGCTGGTGCGCCTTGTGGAATGCCGCTTGATCGCTCACCGAGTCCGCGCTGATGCCAAAGACCTCGGCGCCTTGCGCGCGGATCGCTTCCACACTGTCGCGGAACGCGCAGACCTGCTTGGTGCAGCCCGGCGTACCGGCTTTCGGGTAGAAGAAGAGCACCGTCCATTGCCCTTTGCGCGAGGCGAGATCGAAGTCCTCGCCGCTGTGCGTCTTCGCTGTGAACAGCGGCGCGGCCTCGCCCGGTTTGAGCTCGACCGCGGCGCGGGTCGAAGCCGGGGTGAAAAGCGCGATGCAGACTGCGATGGCCAGCGTACGGGTCATTCCTCGTGTATATCACGCGCTGTGGTGGAGCTGCGGCACCTGTGCTCGCACGCGGCGCGGAGCGGCGCCCGGTAGGATGGGTGACGCAGAGCGCGCCACGCCGGGGCGGCAGGCGAATGCCGCGCCCGCCTCCGGGCATCGCTTCGCGATGCCGTACGCCCACCCGCGCTGCGGCTTACAGCCAACGGCCTAGCAGCCGAACCGTCTTCTCATCGCTACGCCGCCGATGCCGGCCAGCAGCAGCAGCGCTGCGGCTGCGGCGCGAGGACCGAGGGCCGGGGCGGGGCTGGCTTGAATCGCATCGCGGTTGAGCACGCAGTTTGAGAATTGGGAGGTGTTGTCGTTGGGATCGGTCGCCGTGGCGGTGATCACCGGCTTGCCGGCAGAGCTCCCCATCGTCACGTCGATGCTGAGCAGCCCGGTGCCGTCGGTCATCGCCGTGAGGTCGCCTAACAACTCCTCCCCCTCGCCGAACCCGCTGAGATCGCATCGGGTATTGGCGAAGAACTGGATATGATACGCGGTCAACGGCGCCGCATTCAGCGTGCCCTGCACGCGTGTGGCCTGTGCCCCCGACGCGCCGGTGAGCTGCGGCGCGGGCTGGTTGTTGTTGGCGCCGTTGACGAGCTCGATGCCCAGTCCTGCGTTGTGGTGGATCGAGTTCGATAGCATGGCGTTGCCGTTGGCCGGGTTCGTCAAGCGGCCGATGTGGACGCCGGCGCCGCCATTGCCGGCGATCGTGTTGGCCTGGCTCACGTCGCCGCCGATCAGGTTGTTGTTACCCTCGGCGATGGTGATTCCGCTGCCGACGTTTCCGGCCCCCGGCAAGCCGATGAGGTTGGCCTGAACGGTCGTGTCGGTGACATTGCCGATGGAAATTCCGGTGCTGTTGCCGGCGAACGAGTTCTGCACGATCGTCGTGGAATTGCCGCCCACCGTCACGCCGGGGCCGGTCCCATTGCCGAGCACGGTGAGCCCGTCGGCGCCGAGGCCGATGCGGTTGCTGAGGATGTCGTTGCCGACGGAATTCGTCCCGACCATGATGCCGCCGTTCAGGTTGCCGGAGACCGTATTTGCCGCCGGTGACAGGAAGAAGCCCAGGCCGCCGATCGTGTTGTTGCCCGCGGCGTTGAACAAGAAAATACCGACGCCGTTGCCGAGAGCGGTGTTGCCCGTGCGGTCGACCCCGATGAGGTTTCCTTCGATCTCGTTGGTGTTGGTATCCAGCACGATGCCGCGGGTCGTGTTGCCGGAGATCAAGTTGCGCGCGGCGGGCGTGGTGCCGCCGATGCGGTTTCCGGCGGCCATGAGCTCGGTCGAGATGCCGTCGAAGTTGGGGCGCGCGACCAGGCCGGAGCGGTCGGTGCCGATGAAGTTGCCCTCGATGACGTTGTTGCCGTCGTCGGCGATGCGAATGGCGGCGCGCATGTTCGAGTTGAAGTTATTGATCACCAAGCCGCGGATGGTCGTCCCCGCGCCGAGGTTGTTGATGTGATCGATGAGCAAGCCGTCGGTGTTCCCGGCCACGGACCCGTCGATCTCGATCAGCAGCACGGCGTTCGTGCCCGTGCCCATACCGCCGAAGGGCGGCAGCGTGTTCGGCGCCGCGCCGTTCTGCGTATACCCGTCGATCGTGACCGGGTCGGTGATCGTCGGGAGCGCCGATAGCGGTTTGATCGTGAAGGACGGACCGGGCAGATCGAACTCGATCGTGTCGACGACGTTCACGTTCATGTTCGACGAATCGATCGCGGCGCGCAGTGATCCGGGGCCGCTGTCTGCAGTCGTCGTCACCGCAATGACGGCTGCCTGTGCAGGTCCAGCCGCAGCGATTGCCAACCCGAGCACCATCAGACGAACGGCCTCTCGCATCTGCGCCCCCCTTTGCGGAGAGTGCGCATATACCGCGTCAAATCCCAAAGCCACCGCGATTTGCGCCGTTGGGG
>JBFXHX010000007.1:0-39731 GCA_050176585.1 Binatia bacterium | reverse complement strand
TCGAATGAGGGCCCTTGGGAAGTCCTCGACGCGTCATGCGATCAGGCGATAGCGAATCTCCTGCAACCGCAGGCTTGACCTCAGGGAGCGTTTGAAGGCGCAACCAGCGCCCACGACGCCGAGCACCAGAAAACAGAAACCCCGCAACCTATGGAGATTGCGGGGTCTTTGAGAGCGGGCGACCGGGGTCGAACCGGCGACCTTATGCTTGGCAAGCATACGCTCTAGCCAACTGAGCTACGCCCGCGTGCCCTTGGTGTTAGCGAAGGGCCTGCGCGCTGTCAAAGGGGTTGGGAGAAACAGGGCGGCGCGGGCGCGGAGCGTTGGCGCTCGCCGGTGCCGGCCCGCGACGCGGCTGCGTGGCAGCGGCTGCCTACGCTATGCTCCCGGCCCCGGGGCATCGCTGCGCGAAGCGGTCTCGGGTGCCGCGGCTACACCAGACTATTCGCCATAGCCGCGACCGACCTGCCGGGCCGCGAAATTAGGCCGCTGCAGGACCCATTTGAACCTCGCGGGCGGCAAGTGCGTATTACCGCAACAGTGACCCACGGAGGACCAATGCAGGACATGAAGCAGTGCCCGTTTTGCGCCGAGGAGATACGGGCCGAAGCCACGCGTTGCCGGTACTGCCGCAGCCGGCTCATCTCGTTCGAGAGCGAGCGCTGGCACCGCAGCTATCCGGAAGCGCGCCTGGCCGGCGTGGCCGCCGCGCTGGCGCACGCGTTTGCGTTTCCGGTCAACGGCGTGCGGCTCGCGTTCATCGCCCTCACGTTCTTCCATCTGATCGGGCCCATCCTCTACCTGTGCCTGTGGCTCGCGATTCCGAAGCGGCCCGGGGAGGAGTCGTTGCTGGAGCAGGTGCTGCGCTGGGCGCTCGGTCAGGTCTCGCGCATGAGCGGCCGCAGCATCGGCGGCTCCGGGCCGCCCAGCGTGCGCCCATCCTGATCGCGCTCTCGAGCGAGTAGTATGCGCAGGCGATGCCGACGGATGAGGCGCTCGTGGCGCGACTGGCGGGCGGTGATCAGTCCGCCCTCGGCGCGCTACTCGCGCGCTGGCAGCGGCCGCTCGCGCATTTCATCTATCGACAGACCGGCGGGCGCGACGTCGACGACCTCTACCAGGAGACCTGGATGCGCGTGGTCGGTGCCGCGCCGCGCTTCGATGCGCGGCGGCGCTTTTCCACCTGGTTGTTTCAGATCGCCGTCAACCTCTGCCGCGACTGGCATCGCCGGCGGCCGCCCGAAGCGACGGCTGGCGTCGCGGCCGTCGACCCCGGGTCGCTCACTCGCGCTGAGTCCGCGGCGGACGCCGCGGCGCTGCTGGCGCGCCTCCCCGAGGCCCAGCGCGAGGTCCTCGTGCTGCGCTACTTTCACGACCTGAGCGAGGACGAGGTCGCCGCGATCCTCGCGATCCCGAAGGGCACGGTGAAGAGCCGGATGCATCACGCCCTCGCCCGGTTGCAGGCGATCGTCGCCGAGGACGGCACCACATGAGCGAGCGCGCGCACGACGCGCTGCGCGCGCACGCCGTCGAATGCTCCGAGTGCGCCGTGTCGCCCGCCGTGCTCGATCGGATCACGGCCGCGCTGGCGGCACCGGTCGCACTCGACGAGGAAACGCTGTCGCGCAACGCGATGCGGCGCGCGGCACCGGCCCTGGCGGCGCGGGCGCGCGAGGCGTTTTGGACGCGTCTCGCGCACACGCTCGGCCTCGCGCTGCTGCCGCTACCGATCCTGCTCGCCGTCGATGTGGCGCTCCTGGCCTGGCTCTACGCCCGCATGACCGCGTGGCTCCCCGCCGAGGTCGCGAGCTACGTCGTGGGCAGCTATGCGGTCAGCGCCGTGGTCGCGCTCGGGCTCGTGTACGCCCTCATCCCGCTGCTGCTCGGGCGCCGGCGGGCGGAAGCGCGCCGCCCCGCTTGAGGTGAATTATGAAGACGTGTCCCTATTGTGTCGAATCCATTCAGGATGGCGCGCTCAAGTGCCGCTACTGCGGCAGCCAGCTCGCCGCATCGCTGCTCACCCGCGAGTGGTACCGCTCGCGGCGCGGCAAGAAGATCGCCGGCGTGTGCGCCGGGTTGGCGGAGGAATTCGGCATCGCGGCGACCCCGATCCGGCTCGCGTTCGTGCTGTTTACGCTGCTCGCCGGCGGCGCGGGCATCATCCTGTATCTCGTGCTGTGGATGGTGATGCCCTATCGCGACGAGCCACCCACCGCGATCGCGTATGGGGAGCGCCAACCGCTCGAGGCCGATCGGCGGCTCACCGCGGAGCGCGAACCCGGCCCGCCGGTATCCTGAGCGCGCGGGCGGACCGCGCATCTGACCGCCCCGGCGGGTGGCCCAGCCGACTCGGGTGGCCAGTTGCTCGCCGCGGTGCGGGCTGCCAAACTCCGGGCGCCGTGCAACATGCGCTTGCGACGCTTGTCGGGGTGGTCCAGCGCAGCATCCGTACGCACGGGATGCTGAACGCCGGGGAACGCGTGTTGGTCGCCGTGTCGGGCGGCGCCGATTCGGTCGGGCTGCTGCTCGTCTTCGCGCAGCTCCGCCGCAAGCTGGGCGTCGAGCTGGTCGCGGCGCATGTGAACCATCATCTCCGCGGCGACGACGCCGAAGCGGACGAACAGTGCGCGGCGGCCGCGGCCACACGGCTGGGCGTCGCATTCGCCCGCGCGGATCTCGATGCCGGCCTCGCGCGCGGCGGCAACCTCGAGGCGCGCGCGCGCCGGCTCCGCTATGCGGCGCTGCACGAGCTCGCTGCCGCCCACGGCTGCGCCAAGATCGCGACGGGGCACACCCTCGACGATCAGGCGGAGACCGTGTTGATGCGCACGCTCCGCGGCGCCGGCGTACGCGGCCTCACCGGCATTCGACCCCGCCGTGCCGACGGCGTCATCCGGCCTTTAATCGAATCCACCCGCGAAGCCGTATGTAGGGTGGTGGAGCAGGCGGGCCTCGCATATCGAATCGATCGGTCCAACGCCGACCCGCGCTTCCTGCGCACGCACGTGCGCGAGCGCGTGCTGCCGCTGCTGCGCGAGCTGAACCCGTCCGTGAACACGGCGCTCGCCAATCTCGCCACCGCCGCGCGCGCCGAGCGTGCGATCGTGGCGCGCTGGGCCGATGCGGAGCTCGCCGCCGCCGCGCCCAATGGCCGCTTGCCCGCCGAGTGGCTCGCCGCGCAGCCCGCTGCGGTGCGGGGCGTGCTCACGCGGCGGTGGTTGCTCCGCGGCGGCCTCGGCCGGCGCGGGCTCGGCGCCCGCCACGTACAAGCGGTCGTGCAGCTGGCCCTCTCGGCTGAGAACCGCGGCGAGGCCCACCTGCCCGCGGGCTGGCTGGCCAGGCGAGCACGAGGATACCTCTCGGTGCACCGGCAGCAGCCCTTCCTGGAACCCGCTGTGCGTCAATCCGAGAAGCTGTTTTGAGGCGTTGCCGCTCGATATGTGCCATGTTACTGTCGACGTGATTATGAACGATTTGGGGGTTACGTGAATCAGTTTTCGAGAAACGTCGCGCTCTGGCTGGTGCTGGGGCTGATGATTCTCTTGTTGTTTCAGCTGCTCACCAAACAGCAGACCAAGCTCCAAGAGATCACTTACAGCGCCTTCGCCGCTGCAGTGGAAAAGGGCGAGGTGACTGACGTCGAGATCGAGGGCCAGAACATCCGCGGCCGCTTCCACAGCGGCGAACGCTTCAAGACCTTCGCCCCCGAAGATCCCGATCTCATGAAACTGCTGCGCGGCAAGGACGTGCAGATCACGGCCAAGCCCGAGGCGGGCGATCCCTGGTACGTGGTCGCGTTCGTGCAATGGTTCCCCGTGCTGCTGCTGATCGGCGTGTGGATCTTCTTCATGCGCCAGATGCAGGTGGGCGGCGGAAAAGCCATGTCGTTCGGTAAGAGCCGCGCGAAGATGCTCACCGAGAACACGCACAAGGTCACGTTCAGCGACGTGGCCGGTATCGACGAAGCGAAGGACGAGCTCGAGGAGATCATCGCGTTCCTGAAGGACCCGAAGAAGTTTACCAAGCTCGGCGGGCGCATCCCCAAGGGCGTGCTGCTCGTGGGGCCGCCGGGCACCGGAAAGACCCTCCTCGCGCGCGCTATCGCCGGCGAGGCGGGCGTGCCGTTCTTCTCGATCAGCGGTTCGGACTTCGTCGAGATGTTCGTCGGTGTCGGGGCGTCGCGCGTGCGCGATCTGTTCGTGCAGGGGAAGAAGAACGCGCCCTGTATCATCTTCATCGATGAGATCGATGCCGTCGGCCGCCACCGCGGCGCCGGCCTGGGCGGTGGGCACGACGAGCGCGAGCAGACGCTGAATCAGTTGCTGGTCGAAATGGATGGCTTCGAAGCCAACGAAGGCGTGATCTTGATCGCTGCGACCAACCGCCCGGACGTGCTCGATCCCGCGCTGTTGCGCCCGGGGCGCTTCGACCGCCGCGTGGTGGTACCGCGGCCCGACGTCAAGGGCCGCGAGGGCATCCTCAAGGTGCACGCCCGCAAGCTCCCGCTTGCGGAGGACGTCGATCTCGAGTTGCTCGCCCGCGGCACACCGGGGTTCGCCGGCGCCGACCTGGAGAACGTGGTGAACGAGGCGGCGCTGCTGGCCGCGCGGCAGAACAAAGAGCGCGTCGGCATGCACGACTTCGAGGTCGCGAAGGACAAGGTGCTCATGGGCTCGGAGCGCAAGAGCATGATCCTGAGCCTCGAGGAGCGCCGGCACACCGCGTACCACGAATCCGGGCACGCGCTGGTCGCCAAGCTCACCCCCGGCGTCGACCCCGTGCACAAGGTCAGCATCATCCCGCGCGGCATGGCGCTCGGCGTCACCACGACCTTGCCGACCGACGAGCGCCACAACGTCACCAAGGACTGGTGCCTGAGCCGGATTCAGATGTGCTTCGGCGGGCGCGCGGCCGAGGAGTTGGTGTTCGGCCACGTCTCCACGGGTGCCCACGACGACATCAAGAAGGCGACCGACATCGCGCGCAGCATGGTGTGCGACTACGGCATGAGCGATCGCCTGGGCCCGGTCGCGCTCGGCAAGAAAGAAGAGCAGATCTTTCTCGGCCGCGATTTCTCGCAGGTGCAGGATTACTCCGAGCGCACCGCGCAGGAGATCGACGACGAGGTGCGCCGGATCGTCACCGAGGGGTACGAGCACGCCAAGTCGCTGCTCCAGGAGCACTTGGAGGTGCTGCATGCCATCGCCGATCAGTTGCTCGAGAAAGAGGTGCTGGACGGCGCCCAGATCGACGAGATCATCCGGCTGCATCGCGAGCAGCGCGAAGCGGGCCGAGCGACCGTGCTGAGCGCCGCCAGCGGCGATCAGCGCGCGTGAGCGGGTGGACCTCCTCGACAACTTCCGCCTGCAAGATGCCGTCGACATCGGCATCGTCGCGTTCATCGTCTACAGCCTGATCGAGCTCATCCGCGGCACCGGCGCCGCGCGGATGCTCATCGGGCTGTGCCTCGTCGGCCTCGTCTACCTCTCCTCGCAGGTCTTCGACCTTTACACCGTCAACTGGATCCTCGATAACTTCCTCAGCTCCGTCCTGCTGGTGATCGTCATCATCTTCCAGCACGACATCCGGCGCGCCTTGATCCAAGTCGGCAGCCGCCCGTTCTTCGGCGCCGCGCCGCGGTTGCACGGCTACGATCTCGAGGAGATCGCGCGCGGCGTGCTGACCCTGGCGAGCCGGCGCGTCGGCGCGCTGGTGGTGCTCGAGCGCGAGACCGGCCTCAACGAGTACCTCGAGAGCGGCACACCGCTCGACGCCGAGATCAGCAAGGAGCTGATCCAGAGCGTGTTCGTGCCCGGCTCGCCGATCCACGACGGGGCGCTGGTGGTGCGCAAGGGCCGCATCGCTGCGGCCGGGTGCTTTCTCCCGCTCACTGCGAACCCGCGGGTGAGCAAACAGCTCGGCAGCCGTCATCGCGCCGCCATCGGTCTCACCGAGGAGAGCGATGCCGTCGTGATCGTCGTCTCCGAGGAGGACGGCGGCATCTCCCTCGTGCTGGACGGGCGCATGACCCGCGACCTCGACGCCGTCAGTCTGCGCGCGAATCTGCAGAGGCTCGTCGCATGAGCTGGGACGCGCGCCTACGCGGGCTCGATCTGCGGGCCGGCGGCCGCGCCGCGCGCGCGCTCCTGCTGCACAATGCCAGCGCGAAGCTGGTCGCGCTGATCAGCGCGATCGGCTTGTGGTTCTTCGTGAACGCCGGCGAGCGCGATGCCGAAATGGCCGTGCAGGTGCCGGTCGAGCTGCACAATCGGCCGCCGAGCGTGATGTTGGTGAGCCCACGCGTCGACTTCATCGATTTGGTGGTGAGCGGACCGCGCACCGCCCTCAATCGCATCGACACGGAGCACCTCGCGGTGGTGCTCGACCTCCAGGGCGTGCGCCCGGGGCCGACGGTCTTCCGCATCGCCGGCGACATGCTCCCGCTGCCGCGCGGCGTCACCGTCGTGCGCATGACGCCGGCCGAGGTGACGCTGTCGTTCGCGACCGTGCTGCGCCGGCGCGTGCCGGTATACGTGGCGTTGAACGGGCGCCCGCCGCGCGGGTTGCGCATCGCCGAGACCCGCGCGGCGCCCGAGTCGGTCGAGGTGGTGGGGCCGGCGGCGGAAGTCGACAAGATCCGGGTCGCGGAGACGGAGGCGATCGATCTCGACGGCGCCGAGCCGGGTCTGCTCGAGCGCGACGTGCCGCTCGAAGCGCCGAGCGAGTACGTATCGTTCAGCGCCGGTCTGGTGCACGCGCAGGTGCGGATCGCCGAGCCGGAGCGCACGCGGACGTTCGCGAATCTGCCGATCGAGGTGCGCAACGGCAGCGAGCGCGCCTCCGTGCAACCGGGGCGCGTGCGGCTCACCGTGCGCGGGCCGCGCTCGACGATCGATGCACTTGAGCTGCGGGATGGTGCGGTTTATATCGATGCCGCCGGTCGTGAACCTGGGGCGTACCGCGTCGCGCCTGAGCTGGAGCTGCCGGCTGGTGTCGCATTGGTCCGCCAGGAGCCAGAAACGGTCGAGCTCCGTGTTGCGCGCGAGAAACGAAATGCCGATGGGGGATGATACCGCGCCCGCGCGCCTGCGCCTGTTCGGCACCGACGGCATTCGCGGCACCGCGAACGTCGAGCCGATGACCTCAGAGACCGCCGTGCGGCTGGGCCGCGCCATCGCGCACATCGTCAAGCGCGGCACCCGCAGGCACAAGATCATCATCGGCAAGGACACGCGGCTCTCCGGCTACATGCTGGAGAGCGCGCTCATGTCCGGCATCTGCTCGATGGGCGTGGACGTGCTGCAGGTTGGCCCCATGCCGACACCCGGCATCGCCTTTCTCACCCGCAGCTTGCGGGCCGACGCCGGCGTCGTCATCTCGGCTTCGCACAATCCGTTTCAGGACAACGGCATCAAGTTCTTCGGCGCCACCGGCTTCAAGCTGCCGGACGAGGTGGAGCGCGAGATTGAAGAGCTCGTGTGGAACGGTGGCGGCGCACCGCGCCCGACCGCGCAGGAGATCGGCAAGGCCTATCACCTGGACGATGCGCTCGGCCGCTACAACGTCTTTCTCAAGAACACCTTCCCGAAGCAGCGCACGCTCGACGGCGTGCGCATCGCGATCGACTGCGCGAATGGCGCCGCGTATCGGGTCGGCCCCGAGGTGCTGGCCGAGCTCGGCGCCGAGGTGATCGCGCTGGGCGTGGAACCCGACGGCGAGAACATCAACCGCGACTGCGGGGCGCTGCACCCACAGGCGTTGGCCGAGCGCGTGCGCGCCACCGGCGCGCACCTCGGCGTGGCGCTCGACGGCGATGCCGATCGCGCCATCCTGGTGGATGAGCACGGCGATCTGGTCGACGGCGATGAGGTGCTCGCGATGGTCGGCATCGAGCTGCACCGCGCCGGCCGGCTCGCCAACGCGGGCTTGGTCGCGACGGTGATGAGCAATCTGGGGCTCGACCTCACCCTCCGCGAGCACGGCATTCGGCTGTTGCGGACTCCGGTCGGCGACCGTTTCGTGGTCGAGGAAATGGTGCGCAGCGGGTATCAGCTCGGCGGCGAACAATCGGGCCATGTGATTTTCCTCGAGCACGGCACGACCGGCGACGGCCTGGTGACCGCGCTCAGCGTGCTCGCGCTGATGCTGGAGGCCGGCCGGCCGCTCAGCGAGCTCCGGCGCGTGATGCGCCGCCTGCCGCAGCGGCTGCTGAACGTGCAGGTGCGCGAGCGCCGCGATCTCAGCTCGTTCCCAGGCGTGCGGCACGTGATCGAGCGCGTGAGCGGCGATCTCGGCGAGCGCGGCCGCGTCCTGGTGCGCTATTCCGGCACCGAGCCCCTGGTGCGCGTGATGGTGGAAGGCGAGCAGGTGGCGCAGGTCGAGCGCTACTGCGAAGAGATCGCCGCCGCGCTGCGCGAGCACATCGGCGCGGAGTGAGAGCAGCGGCCATGGTTCGGCTCGGCGTGAACGTCGATCACGTGGCGACCATCCGCCAGGCGCGGCGCACCGCGTACCCGGACGTCGTCGAGGCCGCTCGCGCCGCGGAGCGGGGCGGGGCGGACGGGATCACCGTCCATCTGCGCGAGGATCGCCGGCACATTCAGGACACCGACGTCGAACGCCTGCGCGAGACGCTGCACACGCCGCTCAACCTGGAGATGGCGGTCACGCCCGAGATGACCGAGATCGCCTGCCGGGTGCGGCCGGCCGAGTGCTGTCTGGTGCCGGAGCGCCGCGAGGAGCTGACCACGGAGGGTGGCCTGGACGTGCTCGGCCACCGCGCGGCCGTCGCCGCGGCGGTGCAGCGCCTGCGCACGGCGGGCATTCGCGTGAGCGCGTTCATCGACGCCGACCCGGCGCAGATCGACGCCGCTGCGGAGTGCGGCGCCGAGGCGATCGAGATCCACACCGGCGGATATGCCGACGCCGGCGATCGCGGCGCGCGCGACGCGGAGCTGGAGCGGATGCGCCGCGCGGCCGCGCACGGGCGGACCGCGGGGCTGATCGTGAACGCCGGACACGGGCTCACCGTCGCCAACGTCGGCCCGATCGCCGCGTTGCCCGAAGTGTATGCGCTGAACATCGGGCACAGCATCGTCGCGCGCGCGATCTTCCTCGGCATGGAAGCGGCGGTGCACGAGATGAAAGCCGCGATCCAGGCGGCGCGCTAGCGCGAAACGGCGCCCGCCTCGCACTCCAGGCGCACGGAGCGACGACCCACGCATGCGGTTGGTCAGCGCAGATGAGATGCGCCGCCTCGACCGGTTGACGATCGAGGCGGGGACGCCCGGACACGTGTTGATGGAGCGGGCCGGGCAGGGCGCCACGCGCGTGCTCCTGGAGGTCTTTCCGCGCCTGCGCCGCCGCGGCGGGCGCGCGCTGATCGTCGCCGGGAAAGGCAACAACGGGGGCGATGGGCTGGTCGTGGCACGGCTGCTGCGCCGGCGCGGCGTGCGCACGGAGGTGGCACTGGTCGGGAGCGCGGCCGAGGTGACCGGCGATGCGCTGCGCAACCTGCGCGCGTACCAGCGCTTGCGCGCCCCGCTGTTCGAGGTGCGGGACGCCGCGGGGTTGGCGCGCCTGGCGGCCGCGGCGAGCGGCACCGACGCGGTCGTTGATGCGCTCCTCGGCCTCGGGTTGCGCAGCGCCGTGGAAGGCGTGCACGCCGAAGTGATCGAGATCGTGAACACGTGCGGCGCGCCGGTGCTCGCCGTGGACATCCCCTCCGGCCTGAACGCGGATACGGGATGCCCGATGGGTACGGCCGTACAAGCCGAGGCCACCGCTACCTTCGGCTTCGCCAAGATCGGCCACGCGCTCTATCCGGGCGTGCGCTACTGCGGCCTCCTGCGCGTGATCGACATCGGTCTTTCGCCCGAGGCGATCGCCGCGGTGCCGCCGACGGCCGAGCTGCTCGAACCGGAGAATGCCGCGCGCCTGGTGCCGTGGCGCGCGCCGGATGCGCACAAGGGCGATTTCGGGCACGTGCTGGTGCTCGCCGGCTCATTCGGCAAGACCGGCGCTGCGCAGTTGGCCACGCGCGGTGCCGGGCGCGCCGGCGCGGGATTGGTCACGGCGGTGGCGCCGTTGTCGCTCTACGCCGTCTATGCCGCGGCCGCGCGCGAGGCGATGACCGACGCCCTGCCGGACGACGACGGGCGCATCCGTTTCGACCGCGACCGCCTGGGCGCGTTGTCGAGCGGCAAGAATGCAATCGTCATCGGACCCGGCCTCGGCACACACGACGGCGCGGCGAAGACGCTGGCCTTCGTGCTGACGCAGCTCGAGAGCGCGGTCGTGGCGGACGCCGACGCGCTGACCCTCCTGGCGCGGGATCTCGCCCAGCTGGCGCGGCGCCGAGCGCCCCTCGTGGTTACACCTCATCCGGGTGAAATGAGCCGCTTGGCGGGCATCGACACCGCGAGCGTCCAGCGCGATCGCGTCGGCGTGGCGCGGCAGTTCGCCACCGCGCACGGCTGCACGGTGGTGCTGAAGGGCGCGCGCACGGTGATCGCCGAGGAGAGCGGCTTCGCGTCGATCAACCCCACCGGCAACCCGGGCATGGCCTCGGGCGGCATGGGGGATGTACTGGCGGGCGTCATCGGCGGGCTGCTGGCGCAGGGCTTGTCACCGCCGGAAGCGGCGCGCCTGGGCGTCTACCTCCACGGGTTCGCGGCGGATCGCGCCGCCGCGAACGGCACCATCGGCTTGCTGGCCGGGGACGTGGCCGAGGAGCTGCGGCCAGCGCTGCAAGCCCTGCACGCATACCTCGGCGACGCGCCGAACGCGACGGACGAACGTTGAAACGCGGTGAGCTACACAGCCCCGAGGAAGCCGACACGCGGGCGGCGGGGCGGCGCCTCGCCGCTGTCGTGCGACCCGGCATGCGGATCGGGCTCTCCGGTGAGCTCGGGACCGGCAAGACCGCGTTCGTGAGAGGCCTCGCGGAAGGGCTTGGCATCGCGCCGGAGGACGTGCGCAGCCCGTCGTTTCCGATCGTCATTCCGCACCTCGGCGGGCGGTTGCCGCTCTACCACGTCGATCTCTTCCGGCTGCCGGCCGGTGATATCGACTCCCTGGCGCTCAGAGAGTACATCTACGGGTCCGGCGTATGTGCCATCGAGTGGCACGAGCGCCTCGATGAGCCGATGGAAGACTACTTGGAAATTCAGCTACAGTTCGCGCCTCGCGGCGCACGGCGCTTGTCGGTAGTCGCCCACGGCAGCGATTACGAGCAGGCGGTCGCGGCGGTGTGTCAGAGGTGAGCTGGACGGCGCCTCCGGGCGCCCGGCCGCACACCGCTTGGGAGAACCATGAGTCTGATCGTGCAGAAATACGGCGGCACGTCCGTCGGGGGGGTCGAGCGCATTCAGGCCGTGGCCGAGCGGGTCGAAGCGACGCATCGCGCCGGCCACGAAGTGGTGGTGGTGGTCTCGGCGATGGCCGGCGAGACGAATCGGCTGCTCGAGCTGGCGCACCGCTTCGCGCCTCAGCCGGCGCTGCGCGAGGTGGACGTGCTGATTGCCACCGGCGAGCAGGTGACGAGCGCGTTGCTGGCGATCGCGCTGCACGTGCGCGGGCTCGGCGCCCGCTCGTTTCTCGGCCATCAGATCCGGATCGAGACGAACAGCGCGTTCGGGCGGGCGCGCATCCGCAGCATCGATGCGGATCGCCTGCACGCGGCGCTGCGCCATGGCGAGATCGCCGTGGTCGCCGGGTTCCAGGGGGTGGACGGCGCGGCCAACATCACCACGCTGGGCCGCGGCGGCAGCGACACCTCGGCGGTGGCGGTGGCCGCGGCGCTCCAGGCCGACGTGTGCGAGATCTATACGGACGTCGACGGGGTGTACACCGCCGATCCGCGCATCTGCCCGCAGGCGCGCAAGCTCGCGCGGATCTCGCACGACGAGATGCTCGAGCTGGCCAGCCTGGGGGCTAAGGTGTTGCAGATCCGCTCGGTGGAGTTCGCGAAGCGCTACAACGTGCCGCTGTGCGTGCGCTCGAGCTTCTCCGACGACGAAGGCACCTGGGTGGTGCCGGAGGAAAACGTGATGGAACAGGTGCTCGTATCCGGTGTCTCGCTCGACCGCGATCAGGCGAAGATCACCATCCGGCACGTGCCGGATCGCCCTGGCTTGGCGTTCAAGGTGCTGGGCCCGATCGCCGGCGCGAACATCGTCGTCGATATGATCATCCAGAATGCGAGCGCGGCGGGTGACACGGACCTGACGTTCACCGTCTCGAAGACCGACTTCCCGCGCGCCCTGCCGATGGTCGAAACGACCGCGGCGGAGATCGGGGCCAAAGGCGTCAGCGCCGACACCGAGGTGGTGAAGGTCTCGGTCGTCGGCCTCGGCATGCGCAGCCACGCGGGAGTGGCGGCGCGCATGTTCGAGACACTGGCGAGCGAGGGCATCAACATCCAGATGATCTCCACGTCCGAGATCAAGATCTCAGTCGTGATCGACGCCAAGTACGGCGAGCTAGCCGTGCGCGCGTTGCACCGCGCGCTGATCGAGGAGGCGCCCGCGGCAGGGGCGTGAACGTGCCGAACCGCAGCGACACGCGCTACCGCGGGACCGCCACCCGCGGCGCCGCCGCGCGCCCGCATCGAGGCGGGCGGCCGTGATCTATCTCGACTACAACGCGACGGCGCCACTCTGCGCGGCGGCACGCGCGGCCATGCTGGCGGTGTTCGATGGGGCGTGCGGGAACCCGTCGAGCGCCCACGCCGGGGGCCGCGCGTCCCGTGGAATACTGGAGCGGGCGCGTCGCGCGATCGCCGCGCGCTTGGGCGCGCAACCGAGCGAGGTGCTGTTCACGAGCGGGGCGAGCGAGAGCAACAATGTCGCGGTGCTCGGCACCATCCCGGAAGCGGCGGGTGCGCACCTCGTCGCCTCGCCGATCGAGCACGCGTCTGTGCTCGGTCCGGTGCGGGAGCTGGAGCGCCGCGGGGCCGAGGTGACCTGGCTCGCCGTCGACGCCGCGGGGCGCATCACCCCGGCGGCGGTGGCCGCGGCACTGCGGCCGCAGACCGCGTTGGTGACCGTGGGGTGGGCGAACGGCGAGATCGGCACCGTCCAGCCGATCGCGGAAATCGCCGCGCTCTGCCGGAGCGCCGGCGCGCGCTTGCACGTCGATGCGGCACAAGCGGTGGGCAAGGTCCCGGTGGAGCTCACCGGCGTGGACCTCTGCAGCATCTCCGCGCACAAGATCGGCGGTCCAGTCGGCATCGGCGCGCTCATCGCGCGGCGCGGCGCGGCGCTGCGTCCGCTCGCGTGGGGCGGCGGACAGGAGCGCGGTGTCCGGCCGGGCACCGAGAACACCGCCGGTGCCGCGGGCTTCGCCGCCGCCCTCGGGGCGTTGCCCGACTTCGGCGCGTGCGCGCCGCTGCGCGAGCGCCTGTGGGCGGGCATCGCCGCGCTCGGCGGGGTACGGCGCTACAGCCCGATGGATGACTGCCTGCCGAACACGTTGAACATCGGCTTCGCGGGCGTGCGCGGGGAAGCGCTGGTCGCGGCGCTCGATCTGGAGGGCGTGGCAATCTCGGTGGGCTCGGCGTGCGCGGCGGGGGCGGGCGAACCGTCGCCCGTGCTGCGCGCGATTGGGTGCTCCGGGGGCGAGGCGGTCGAGGGCGTGCGCTTCAGCCTCGGTGCGGCGACGAGCGCGGCCGAGATCGACGCGGCGGTCGCGGCGCTCGCGCGGGTGATCGAGCGCATGCGAAGCGCCGGCCGGTGGCGCGCCGCGGTCGCGTAGGACATCGCGTGAAGATCGAGCGCCTCGCGGAGCCCTCGCGCGTGCTGGTCGCCATGAGCGGCGGGGTCGACAGCTCGCTCGCTGCCGCTCTGCTGGTCGAAGCGGGCTGTGACGTCGTCGGCGTGGCCATGCGCCTATGGACGGGCGAGAGCGACAGCGGCTGCTGCTCGCTGGACGACTTTCTGGATGCGCGCCTGGTCGCGGAGCGGCTCGGCTTTCCGTTCTACGTCATGGACTTCAGCGAGGTTTTCGCCCGCAGCGTGGTCGACGACTTCGTCGCCGAGTACCGCCGGGGGCGGACGCCGAATCCGTGCGCGCGCTGCAATCAGTTCGTCAAGTTCTCCGCCCTGTGGAATCGCGCCCGCGAGCTCGGCGCCACGCACTTGGCGACCGGGCACTACGCGCGCATCGAGATGGCGGAGGACGGTCCCGCACTGCTGCGCGGCGCGGATGCGGAGAAGGACCAGTCGTATTTCCTGTTCGGGCTCGACAAACAGTTGCTGGCGCAGACGCTCTTTCCGGTCGGCGGCCTCGCGAAGCCAGCCGTGCGCGCCGCCGCGGCGCAGCGCGGTCTGGCGGTGGCGGACAAGCCCGACAGCCAGGAGGTGTGTTTCGCGCCGCGGCGCAACTACGCGGCGCTGGTCGAACAGCGCAGCGCGCCAATCCCGCCGCGCGCCGGGCCCATCGTCGATGAACACGGCGAGGTCGTCGGCGAGCACGGCGGCGTGCACCGCTTCACGGTGGGGCAGCGGCGCGGTCTCGGCCTCAGTGGGGGCGGCGCGCCGCGGTACGTCACCGCGATCGACGCGGCGCGCGGCACCGTACACGTGGGGCCTGCCGAGCGCGTGGTCACGGCCGGGTTGGTCGCAGATGGGGTGAACTGGCTGGTGCCGCCGCCGCCCGCCGGCGCGCGCGTGTCGCTGCAGATTCGCTCGCGCGCGGCGGCGCAACCGGCGCGCATCGCGCACGCCGCCTCGAGTGAGTTCGCGGTAGTGTCCGACGAGCCGCTCCGCGCGGCCACCCCGGGGCAGGCGGCCGTGCTGTACGACGGCGCGCGCGTGCTCGGCGGCGGCTGGATCCGCCGCACGTTCCGCGGCGACGAGTTGGAAGCGCCGGCGCGCGCTGCGAGGGTGCCGTGGACGGCGTGAACGCAGCGCCGCGGCGGTTGCGGGTGGCCTTCACGACGCTCGGCTGCAAGGTCAACCAGTACGACACAGCCACGATGGAGACGGCGCTGCGCACGGGCTGCGAGCTCGTGCCCTTTGCCGCCGGCGCCGACGTGTACGTCATCAATTCGTGCACGGTGACCGATCGCGCCGACGCCGAAAGCCGCCAACTGGCGCGCCGCGCGCGGCGCTTCAATCCTGCCGGTCGCGTGATTCTCACCGGCTGCTTCGCGCAGACCGGCCCGGAGCGCGCCGCGCTGCCCGAGGTGGACTACGTCATCGGCATCGGCCGGCTGCCCGATGTGCTGCGCGCCGTGTACGATCAGATCCCCGCCGAGGAGGGGCGCATCCTGGTGAGCAACCTGCGCCGCGCCGAGCACGTCGCGACGCTGGGTGCCGAGGTCTTCACGGGCCAGACCCGCGCGTTTCTCAAGGTCCAGGAAGGCTGCGATCTGTTCTGCACGTTCTGCATCGTCCCGATGGCCCGCGGGCGCAGCCGCTCCGTGCCGCCGCGGCGGGTGCTCTCGGAGCTCGAGCGCCTGGCCGATCGAGGTTTTCGCGAGGTGGTGCTCACCGGCATCCATCTCGGCGGGTACGGGAAAGATCTCGATCCGCCGCTCGCGCTCGCCGACCTCGTGGAGGGGATCGCCAGCGTGGCCCCGGTTCCGCGCATCCGCTTGAGCTCGATCGACCCGCCCGAGGTGAGCGCGCGTTTGCTCGACTTGCTGGCGCGCAGCGACGTGCTCTGCGCACACCTGCATATGCCGGTGCAAGCCGGTGCGGACGGCGTGCTGCGGCGCATGCGCCGCTTGTACGACGCGGCGCTGGTGCGCGACGTCGCGGCCGAGGTCGCGCGCGCGCTGCCGGACGCAAGCCTTGGGACCGACGTGATCGCGGGTTTTCCCGGCGAGTCGGAGGCGGACTTCGACGCCACCCTCGAGCTGCTCGAGCGGGCGCCGTTCAGCTACTTCCACGTGTTCCCGTACTCGCGTCGGCAGGGCACGACGGCCGCCAAGGCGCGCGACCACGTGGCGCCGGAGATCATCGCGGCGCGCGCCCGCGCGCTGCGTCAGCTCGGCGAGCGCAAGCGGCGCGCGTTTGCCGACCGCTTCGTCGGCGCCGACCTCGATGTGCTGGTCGAGTCGACGCGCGATGCCGCGAGCGGTCGCTTGACCGGCTACAGCCGCAACTACGTGCGCGCGCTGTTCGACGGGCCGGATGGGCTGGTGAACTCGGAGGTGCGCGTGCGCGCCACCGAGCGCCGCGGGGATCGGCTTCTCGCGGTGTTGCTCGATGGGCTCACCACCGGTTGAGGATCCGCGCGCGCTCGAGGAGCGGCTCGGGCACATCTTCGCCGACCGCGCGCTGCTCGAGAGGTCGCTGACCCACCCGTCGGCATTGCCGCCGGGTGCGGTACGCGCCGGCGAGCAGCTCGAGTTTCTTGGCGATGCGGTGCTCAATCTGGTCGTCGCCGATCTGCTCCTGCACCATTTTCCCGAGCTCGCCGAGGGCGAGCTCTCGAAACGCCGCGCCACGCTGGTGCGCACGGTGACCCTGGCGACCAAGGCGCGCGAACTCGGCCTCGATGGCGCGCTCCGGCTGGGCCGTGGGGAGGATCGCAGCGGGGGCCGCAGCAAGGCCTCTATTCTCGCGCACGCCTACGAAGCGGTGCTCGGCGCGGTGTTCCGCGACGCCGGTTTCGCCGCTGCGCACAGAGTCGTCGAGCGCCACTTCGCCGACGACATCGCGCGCGGCGGTGTGGCCGGAGCGCCAGACTGGAAGACGATTCTCCAGGAGCGCACGCAGGCGGCGGGCGGGACGGTGCCGCAGTACCGGGTCGCCGAGGAAAGTGGACCGGCGCACGCGCGCCGCTTCACCGTCGAGGTGTGGATCGAGGGCGCGCACCGCGCGACGGGGCACGGCTCGAGCAAACGCTCCGCCGAACAAGAAGCCGCGCGCGCCGCGCTCGATGCGCTCGAGCGCAAGCCCGGCTGAGCGCTCACCGCTCGGCGGGCGCGAAGACCCATGGCGCGACCACGCGGGGAGATAGCAGCCCGTTGACCGCTGGATATATCGCGCGAGGTAGTGCCGGTGGATGGGGGGCGGCCGGGCCCCGAGGCGGGACAGGGAAAGGGCGCTCGAGGGGCTCGTCGCAGTGCAATCCGGGCCCTCGAGTGGCACGTTCGGGCTTGTGCAACTCCACAGCGTGCGGGCACCATTCCTTCCGCTCCGCTGCCGCCGCGCTCAGTGGCTCGCTTCGATCATGTGGGCGATGGTGAAAAACTCCTCGGTAAGGCCGGTCTTTTCGCCCTGATTGAAGTACCAACCCGCTTCGCCCGGGTATTTCGGGCTTGGCAAGGCGGCGCGCGTCGCGTGGTTCAGCTGCGTATCGGCCATCGTGATGCTGTGCGTGAAGGGCATGTCGGAGTCGTATGTATCGCCGTACCCGGGCGCGGCCTTGTTGCGGAAGCCGAACTGGTTGATCCACACCTTCCAGAGTTGACCGGCCTTGTCGTAGATGTCGCTGTACGCGATGTAATACGTCTCTTTGTCGATGTAGAGGACGCGCTTCCCGTACGCGTACTGCGGCGACTTGGAGACGCCCTCGAGCACCCACACGTCGCGCATTTCCCAGTTGTCGCAGTACACGAAGTCGGCGCCCCCGGGGCAGTACTCGACCGGGAACTTCTCCGCGTGGAACGTGGCGAGGATCTTTTTGTCGCCGAGGAACTTCCACGTGAACCAGGGGATCTGCCCGGCGTAGCCGCCGTAGCTGTCGACGTCGGTGTCCTGGCCGAACAGCGCGTCCGAGCGCTGCGCGGTGGATAGGCGGCGGACGCGGCGCAGCGTCGGCAGATAGAGCCAGGTGTCATCCTGCCGGTCGGGGTCGAGATACCGGATGCCGGTCAAGCCGACGCCCTTCAGGTCGAAGGGCTCCAGGATCGGGTGCAGCGACTGCTTCGCGCGCACGCCCTCGGTGTTGGGAAGCAGAACGGGCTTGGGGTCCACGTACAGGCGGCCGGTGTAGAAGAGGGTGCGCAGGTGGTCGAGGATGTAGTGACGTTCGACGTCGAGGGGCTTGTCGGACACGTTGCCGGTGTCGGCGTCGAAGTTGCGCAGGTCCTGATCGTCGGTGACGAACGGCTTGTGCTCGTAGTTGAACATGATCTTGAGCGCGACGTTGGGGTCGCTCGGATCGATCTTTGGAAAGGGCAGCCCGGCCACATGTCCTTCGATGGAGCGGCCGTCGGGCGCGAGCTTCACCTGCGCGGAGTATTTCTCGGTCGCCGCCTTGTAGGGCGGATTCCAGTCGATCTGCTTGTACGGCACGATCTTCATCGTCATCCCGCGCTTGAGGCACCACATGACGCCCGGCGAGACCAGATCGGCGACCTTGTCGGCGCTGTCTTTGGTGATGACGTCGCCGGGTTGCACGGTGGCGCGCGCAACCGGCGGCGCGAGCGCGGTCGCGCCGGCGAGCGCGAGTAGTGCGGTGCGCAGGTGAGCGGTCTTCATGCTGTCCTCCATCAGGCGCGCGGGCGCCCGTGTGCGATGCAGCTAGCGCCGCGGGCCGCCGACCGTCAACTGTCGGATCGCCGGGCCGCCTTCGGCATCGTCCGGCACATGGCCGACTCTGCGCGCGGCGCGCCGCGACCGGCGCTGCCATCGGGCCGTGGCAGCCGCTTCTGATGCGGGTTTGCGGGCATGCGGCGCCGGCGATCGCAGCGGCGCGCTGTGCGGTCAACCCGCGTTGACTTCCACAAAACCGCGCGCCTATACGGAGAGGTTGCTTCGCACCGCCGTCACTCGTGTCCGTGGCGGCCGGCGGAGCAAATTGGATTGTGATGCGACAGGGCCGGGCCCGGTACGGAGCATGAGAACGGCGATGAGCGTTTCCGCGCGTCGACCCGCTGCCCGTCACGTTGCGAATGGTACCGGTCGATCGGCGCGCAGCTCGCTGATGAAAGTGGGGCGCCGCGTGGATTACGCGTTGCGCGCGCTCTGTTACCTGGCCGGGCAGGGCGACCGCGTGGTCACCTGCACCGAAATCCAGGCGCGCCAGGCGGTGCCGCCGCACTTCCTCTCGAAGATTTTGCGGCGCTTGGTTGCCGCCGGTGTGCTCGAGTCGGTGCCCGGCGCGCGCGGCGGATTCCGCCTGGGCCGGCCGGCCGACCGCATCACCGTACGCGAAGTCTATCAATGCATCGAGGGCCGGCTGTCGTTGATCGACTGCGTCGAGCGGCAAGACGAGTTCTGCTGCTTCGCCTCGGTCTGCGCGCAGCGCCACGTGTGGCGCAGGGCCCAGCAAGTGCTGCTCGATTATTTGGAGAGCGTCACCATCCGCGAGATCGCCGACCGGGAGGGGCTGGTCCCGCGGCTGGCGGAGGAGGTGACGCACTCAGTGTCCCGCCCGTTAGACCGGAATTGAAGGAGGACCGATGACCTACATTATCACCCGTCTGTGCAGAGATTGCGTGGACACTGCCTGCGTCGCCGTATGCCCGGTGGATTGCATCTATCGCTACACCGGCGAGGACCGCGCGGCGTTTCCGAACCAGCTCTACATCCACCCCGATGAATGCATCGATTGCGGCGCCTGCGAGCCGGAGTGCCCCTGGCAGGCGATCTTCGAGGAGGCGGCGGTTCCCGGCGTATTCGCCGACGACATCAAGCTGAACTACGCCATCGTAGAAAACCGCGAGTCGTTCGAAGTGTCGCCGCATGAAGAGCTGCCCAAGCCGAGCGCCGAAGAGATCGAAGAAAACAAGCGCAAATGGGGGTGGACCGGCTGACCCGGCGAGCCCGGCGCAGCGGCGCGTTATGACCGCGGCGACCAAGCATCTCGCAGTCATCTCGGTGATCGGGCGCGACCAGAAAGGGGTTGTCGCCCGTGTTTCGACGTACCTCGCCGGGTGTGACTGCAACATCGAGGACATCGAGCAACGCGTCGTCGAGGGGTTGTTCATCATGACCATGGTGATCGACCTCGCCGACGTGTCGCTGACGCTCGACGAGCTGGTCCTCGGTCTGAAGCGGATCGCCGAGGAGACCCAGCTGGACGTGTCCGTGCGCCTGCACGGCGAGCGCCTGCGCAAGCGCATCGCCGTGCTCGTGAGCCGCGAGCCGCACTGCCTGGAGCAACTCCTGGCCGACCAGGCGAGCGGCGCGATCGCCGGCGACGTCGTCTGCGTGCTGTCGAACCACGATCGGCTGCGGCCGCTCGCGGAGGCGGCGGGCATACCGTTCGAGTGGATGCCCTCGACCGACTACGCCGCGCACATGGCGTTCATGCAAGAGCGGCTGCGCGAGTACCGGCCCGATCTCGTCGTCCTCGCGCGCTACATGCAGATCGTGAGCCCCGAGCTGGTCGCGCAGTACCGCCACCGGATCATCAACATCCATCCGTCGCTGCTGCCGTACCACCCCGGCGCAAACGCGTATAAGCAGGCGTTCGACGAAGGGTGCCGGGTGTCGGGATGCACGGCGCATTTCGTCACCGAGCAGCTCGACCAGGGGCCGGTCATTCTGCAGGACGTGTTTCACATTCGCGTCGGCGAGGACGCGCTCGAGGACGTCAAACGGCGCGGCCAGGAGCTCGAGGGCACGGTGCTGTCGCAAGCCGTGCAGCTGTTCACGACCGATCAGTTGGTCGTGAAGGACAAGAAGGTCATCTTTCGCCCCGGACACCCGGTCAGCCTGCGCTAGCAGGCGGGACCGGTGGCGAGAGAGGCCGGCCGGACCGATGGAGCCGCACAGCGAATCGCGCGAGACGGCCGAAGCGGACCTGGCCGAGGCCCGGCCCGCGCATCGCAGTCGCGCGCGGCAGGTTTACGACAGGTGGCGGCGCGCCGCACACGCGATCGGCGTCGTGCAGACGCGCCTGATCATGCTGGCGATCTATGCGGTAGTGGTGGTGCCGACCGGCATGCTGATGCGGCGGTCGCGCGATCCCCTGCGGCTCCGGCCGCCCGCGGATTCGAACTGGATCCCCACCCGCCCGACCGAGCACAGCGTCGAGGCGGCGCGCAGGCAGTATTGATCGACGGGGTTCTCCGTGGCGCGCGCGCACACAGAGCCGGCGAGCGGCGGGGCTGGCGAAGGCGAGGAGCTCCCCCCCGATCACCGGTCGGGTTTCGTCAGCATCGTCGGCCGCCCGAACGCGGGCAAGTCGACGCTGCTGAACCGCGTGCTCGGCCGGAAGATCGCCGCGGTGACGCCGAAGCCGCAGACCACCCGCCGGCGACTGCTCGGCATCAAGACCGTCCCACAGGCGCAGATGCTGTTCATCGACACGCCTGGCATCCATCGCGCGCGCGACGTGATGAACCAACGGATGGTGGAGCGCGCGACGGCCAGTCTCGGCGAAGCGGACGTCATCCTGTGGATGGTCGACGCGGAACAGGGGCTCTCCGCCGCCGATCGCGAGGTGGCCGCGCTCCTGCCGCGGGGAACGAAGCCGATCGTGATCGGACTCAACAAGATCGACGTAGTGGCCAAGCCGGCCTTGCTGCCGCAGATGGCGGCGATCGCCGCGCTGGTGCCCGACCAGCCGATCGTGCCGGTCAGCGCGGAAACGGGCGCGAACCTCGAGGTGCTGCTCGATGCGGTAGTCGGCGCACTGCCGGCGGGGCCGCGCTACTACCCGGCCGACTCGATCACCGACGAGCCGGAGCGCGCCATCGCCGCCGAGCTGATTCGCGAAAAGGCGATGCTGGAGACGCGGGAGGAAATTCCCTATGCGGTGGCGGTGAGCATCGACGCCTTCGAGGAAAAACCCCAACTCGTGGTCATCAAGGCGACGCTGCACGTGGCGCGCGACTCGCAAAAACCCATTCTGATCGGGCAGCGCGGCGCGCGCATCAAGGCGATCGGCCAGGCCGCGCGCGCCGATCTCGAGGATCTCCTCGGATCGAAGGTGTTCCTGGAGCTGTTCGTCCGCGTGCAGTCGAACTGGAACACGCATTTGGCGCGCTTGCGCGAGTTCGACCTGTAGGGACGCGACCTGTGATGCGCTGCACGTGCGCGCGCGCCGGGGCGCGCCAGCCCATGCACTGTCGGGCAGACCGGGCCGTCCGCCCGCGTGGCGCCCGCGGTCGGGCGCGGTGCGGCGCCGCCGACCGCGGCCGGGATCCGCGCCGGGAGGAGCGCTGACATTGGCGCCGCCGCGCACTCGCCGCCGCCCCGTATCGACCCGCCGCGCGACCGCGGACGCGGTCGACCCCCCGCTGCCGCGCGCCGAGGTGCTGGAGCAATTGCCGGTGATGGCGCTGGTCGGGCGTCCGAACACCGGCAAGTCGACGCTCTTCAACCGGTTGACCGGTTCCCGCCGTGCGCTGGTCGCCGCCGTCCCCGGCGTCACTCGCGATCGCAACTTCGCGGTGGCGCGCCACGGCGAGCGGCGGTTCCTGGTCGTCGACACCGGCGGCTTCGAGGATATCGACGGCGCCGAGCTCTCCGGTGCGGTGCGCGCGCAAGCGCTGGTGGCGGCGGATCAGGCCGACGTGGTGGTCGCGGTGCTCGACGGCCGAGCGGGGCTGAACCCGCTCGATGCGATGTTGATCGATCGCCTGCGTCCGCTGAAACAGCCGGTGTTGGTGGCGGTGAACAAGATCGACACGCCGCGCCAGGTGCCGCTCGTGGAGGATTTCTATGGGCTCGGGGTCGAGCCGCTGTTCGCGATCTCCGCGGAGCACGGCCTGGGCGTGGACGAGCTCGTGGATGCTGCGCTCGGATGGTTGCCCGCGCCGGTCGAGCCGCCGCCGGACGAAGCGGAACCGCCGATCTCGGTGGCGATCATCGGCCGCCCCAACGTCGGCAAGTCATCGCTGCTGAACCGCCTGGTCGGTTTCGAGCGGGCCATCGTCAGCGCGCAGCCGGGCACGACCCGCGACGCACTCGACACCCCGGTGCTCCATGGCGGGCGCGCGTTCGTGCTGGTGGATACCGCCGGGGTCCGCAGGCGGCCGCGCGTGCAGCAGCACCTGGAGCGCGCGAGCGTGGTGCGGGCGCTGCGCGCGCTCGAACGCGCGGAGATCGCGCTGCTGGTGATCGATGCGGTCGAGGGCATCACCGAGCAGGACGCGCGGATCGCGAGCTACGCCTGGGAGCGCGGCCGCGGGCTGATCGTGGTGGTGAACAAGTGGGATGCCGTCCCGCCTGAGGCGGAAGCGAAAAAAGTGGGCGAGGAGATCGATTACCGCTTTCCGAGTCTGGCGGTCGTACCGAAGCTCTTCATCTCCGCGCGCACCGGGCGCGGCGCGGATCGCATCTGGCCGGCGATCGAGCGGGTCGGGGCGGCGCACCGCGCGCGCATGCCGACGGCGAAGGTGAACGCGGTGATCAGCTCGGCGGTGCGCATGCAGGCCCCCCCGATGGTGTCCGGCGTACGGCCGAAGCTCTTTTACGGCACGCAGACGGCGACGGCGCCGCCGACGGTGACCGTATTTTGCAACGCGCCCGAGCGGATTGCGCCGGCGTACGAGCGCTTCGTGCTGAATCAGCTGCGCGCCGCGTTCCCGCTCGACGGAACGCCGCTCCGCCTCAGGTTCCAGTCGCGGCCGCGGCGGCCAGCGCGCCCGCAGAACGACAGCCGAAAGAGACCGACCAAGCGGCGCCGCCACCAGCGGTAGCGGCGCCGCTCTCGCGGCGAGCGGCGGGCGCGCTCACTTCTGCTTCGGCGCTTCCTCCGTGTAGGCCAGGGCGACTGCGGCCTCGGGCGCCAACACGCGGAACGTCATCGACTCGGTCAGGTAGAGCTCCACGGCGGTGTCGGTGTGGTTCAGGTACCCGAGCGAGACGTCGCGCCCGACGGTCAGCTCGAAGTCGCCGCCGCGCGTGCTCAACAAGATCGCCCCGTTCACCGCGGGCGCCCACACGATCGGCCCGTCGATGAGCTTCTTCACGACCTGCAGCACCGGGTATCCGCCCTCACCGGTCGCCTGCATCAGGCCCGTGTAGCACCGCGGGCCGAGCGCGAGCGCGTATGGCCCGTCGACGCCCGCCAGGCGGAGCAGCAGTGTCGCCTCGGCGACGCTGCGCGGATACGCGTTGTAATCGGTCGAGATCGGCAGCGTCGGATGGGTGGACGCCTGATCGATGCCGCGGATCCCGGCGGCGGGATAGCCGTGAAAAACTGCGTTGTCCTCGGCCGCGGCGATGCGCGTAGCGGCGTCGATCACCGGATGGAGCTCGGCGTCCTTGGCGCCGAGCTCTACCGCATCGAGCTCAGCGCGCGAGAGCTGAAACGCCGTGCGCAGCTCGATGAGCGGCAGGACGTGACGGCGGGCGACCTCCACGCCGTCCACCAGCCGGTCCTTCAGCGGCTCGAAGCGGCCGAGGTTCACGGCGGCGTGGTCGGGCCCTTTCGGACCCTCGAAATCCACCAGCTTGCGGCCGGCCAGCTTGAGCTTGAGGACGCGGACGGCCTCCTCTTCGATCATCTGCCAGGCGGCGTCCGAGATGGGAGCGAGCTCGCGTCGCAGGTTGTTCACAGGCTGTTTCCTCCCTTCAGGTTTCCGATACCGAGCGATCCGTCGCCCGCGCGGGCGGCCGGCCCGCCGTCGTTTTTGTCCGCGGCTTCCTGCAGCACGATCGAACCGGTGGTCTCCAGGCGGTTGTGCAACTCCGCCGCCAGCTTGGGATCCCGGCGGCGCAACCACTCGAGCACCATCACGAAATGCTCTTTCTCCTCGTCGCGATTGTGCGCGAGGATCGCCTTGAGCTCGGGGTCCGTGGCGACATCGACCCGCTGGTCGTACCAGCCCACCGCCTCGAGCTCTTCCATCATCGAGGTAAGGGCGCGGTGATTGTCCTTCGTCTCCTGCCGCAGCTTGGTTTCGTCTTCGTGGTAACCGATCGAGTTGGCCATATCGCGTTCTCCTCAACAGTCGCGTGGCGGCCGTGCGAAGGCGTGCACGCGGTGCAGCGCCGAGCCCCGAGCCGTTAAACCGTTCCAGCAGGTCGTGGGATGTGCCACACGCGGGGGCTCCAGAGCCCGGTCGAGTCGCGCGCCGGCGCGACAGGCGCCATCTCGTGCATATCCCTCTTCCCGGCCTTGCGATTCTGGTAGAATGCGCGGCATCTCAATATGTCAGAATCTATGGAGAGGCGGAAGCCGGTGGGGCAGACCGAGGCTGGAGGGAGCAGTTTGCTGACCAAGGTGAATGGAACGGACACTCTCACCGTAGCGTCTTACAACGTCCATCGGTGCGTCGGGCGCGATCGGCGCCACGACCCGGAGCGGGTCGCGAGCGTGATCGAGGAGCTCGCCGCCGACGTGGTGGCGCTACAGGAGGTCGACTGCGGATATCACGTCCACCAGGGGCTGGATCAGTTGCAGTTCCTGGCCGAGGCGACCGGTTACAAGAGCGTGTGGGGCCCGGTGCTGTACGGCAGCCGGGGCCAGTACGGAAATGGCCTGCTCACGCGCCACGACGTCCTGGAAGTGCGCGAGATCGACTTGAGCGTCGCGCCGTACCAGCGCCGCGGCGCGATCGACGTCGACCTGTCGGTGCGCGGAGCGCGGGTGCGCGTCATCGCCGCGCATCTCGGCCTCGGGCTCAGGGAGCGCGCCATCCAGGTGCGCCGGCTATTGCAGCTCCTCGGCGAGCCCACCGACCAGCCGCTGATCCTCCTCGGCGATTTCAACGAGTGGCGCCCGCCGAGCGCGCCCCTGCGCCGGCTCCATCGGCATTTCGGCCGTACGCCGGGCGTGCGCTCGTTTCCAGCCGCCTTTCCGCTGCTGGCATTGGATCGCATCTGGGTACGTCCGCGGCACGCGTTGCTCGCCGTCGACGTGCACGCGAGCCGCCATGCGCGACATGCCTCAGATCATCTGCCGATCCGCGCGATCATCGACGGCCGGTGGCAGGTGCACCAGACACACGCGCGGCCGGCCGCGAAGTCGTCGCGGGCCACCGCGAAACGGTAAATTGCGCGCCGATGCCGGGGCGGAGACCACCCGCCCGGCACCCGACGCGCGCTGCGCGGACCAGCGCGGGGCAGCACGCGCTCGCGCTCGTGATCCGGCCCTCGGCGACGGAATTTGCTGGCCGGATGCAGCGCGCGCCGCGCGCAGCGGCTAGCGCGCTGCAGCACAACATCTTGTGGAGGTTGGGTTGCGGCGGCCCCAGGGCTTCTGCTATCCGACAGCATGGTTCGCCTGATATCTGCCGTTTCGCCACGCGCGCGGTTGGGCCGTGCGGCGTGTGTACGCGAGCGTCGCCCGGGGTTGGCGTCGCGAGCTCGCTATGGGCGCCGACGGAGGTCGTATGTTCACCTATGACATGCCGGAGGGGTTCACGTTCGATGACGTGCTGCTGGTGCCCGGCGCCTCGAGCTTCCTGCCGCGCGACGCCGAGGTGAGCACGCGACTCTCGCGCCGCGTGACGCTCAACATTCCGCTGGTGAGCGCGGCGATGGACACCGTCACCGAGGCAGCCATGGCGATTGCCATGGCGCAGGAGGGCGGAATTGGCGTCATCCACCGCAACCTCTCCATCGACCAACAGGCGCGGGAAGTCGACAAGGTCAAGAAGTCCGAGAGCGGCATGATCATCGATCCGGTCACGGTGCATCCGGACCAACCGATCGCCGCTGCCCTGGAAGTGATGCGCCGATACAAGATCTCCGGCCTGCCGGTGACTGTGGATGGGCGGCTCGTCGGCATTCTGACCAACCGCGACCTGCGCTTCGAGAAGCAGCTCTATCGCAAGGTCTCCGAGGTGATGACGCGCGAGAGCCTCGTCACCGCCGCGCCGGGTATCAGCCTCGAAGAGGCGAAGGAGATTCTCCACCAGCACCGTATCGAGAAGCTCTTGATCGTCGACGGCAGCGGCCGGCTGCGCGGGCTCATCACCGTCAAGGACATCAACAAAGCGGCCCAGTTCCCCGACGCCTGTAAGGACTCCTTCGGCCGCTTGCGGGTCGGCGGTGCGATCGGGACTGGCGACGACCGGCGCGAGCGCAGCGAGCGCCTCGTGGCGGCTGGCGTCGACGTGCTGGTCATCGACACGGCGCACGGGCACTCGAGCAACGTCATCGAGACCGTCGAGGAGATCAAGGCCGCGTTCCCGGACATCGACGTCATCGCGGGAAACATCGCCACCGCCGAAGGGGCGCGCGCGTTGGCGGAAGCCGGAGCGGACGGCCTGAAAGTCGGCATGGGGCCCGCGTCGATCTGTACGACGCGCGTGGTTTCCGGCGTCGGCGTGCCCCAGCTCACCGCGATCGCCGCCGCGGCGCGGGTCGCGCGAGAGTTCGGCTTGCCGGTGATCGCCGACGGAGGGATCAAGTTCTCCGGCGACATTCCCAAGGCCCTCGCTGCGGGCGCCGATTCGGTGATGATCGGCGGCTTGTTCGCCGGCACCGAGGAGAGCCCTGGCGAGACCATCCTGTATCAAGGGCGCACCTACAAGCTGTATCGCGGCATGGGCTCGCTCGAGGCGATGCGCGATCGCGAGGGCAGTCGCAACCGCTACATGCAGGACGAGGAAGAACAGATGAAGCTGGTGCCCGAGGGCATCGAGGGCCGCGTTCCGCACAAGGGCCCGCTCAGCTACATCATCGCGCAGCTCGTCGGCGGCCTGAAGGCGGGCATGGGGTACGCCGGGTGCCGCACCATCGCCGATCTGCAGGAGCACGCCCGCTTCATGCGCGTATCCTCCGCGTCGCTGCAGGAGAGCCACGTGCACGACGTATTCATCGCCAAGGAAGCGCCGAACTATCAGCGCTCGAGCGACCGGTGAGACCTCGGCGAGAACGGAAAGTCGCGGCGCACAGGAGCACGGTGGCAAGCGACCCGAACCGGAGCGGCCGGCGATGATCCTCATTCTCGACTTCGGCTCGCAGTACTCGCAGCTCATCGCGCGGCGCGTGCGCGAAGCGCACGTCTATTGCGAGCTGCACCCATTCGACCTGCCGCTCGAGCGCATCCGGGCGCTGCGGCCGGCTGGCATCATCCTGTCCGGCGGGCCGGCGAGCGTCTACGAGGCGGACGCGCCGCACCCCGATCCGCGCATCGGCGCGCTCGGCATTCCGTTGCTCGGGATCTGCTACGGCATGGGCGTGCTGGTGCAGGAAGACGGCGGCCGGATGACGCGCGCCGCCGCCCGCGAGTTCGGCCCGGCCGAGCTGGTGGTGGACGACGCGGAGGATTTGCTCGCCGGTTTCGCCGCAGGGCACAAGACGCCGGTATGGATGAGCCACGGCGACCGCCTCGAGCAGCTTCCGCCGGGGTGGACCGCGCTCGCGCACAGCGACAACTCGCCGGTGGCCGCCTGCGCGGACCGCGCGCGGCGCCGCTACGCGATCCAGTTTCACCCCGAGGTCGTCCATACGCCGCGCGGTCGCGAGCTGCTCGAGAACTTCGTGCTGCGCATCTGTGGGGCGCGCCGCGATTGGACGATGGAGAGCTTCGTCGAGCACGAGACCGAGCGCATCCGTGCCCAGGTCGGGAGCGCCGGTGTCGTGTGCGGCTTGAGCGGCGGTGTGGACTCCACGGTGACCGCGGCGCTCGTGCACCGCGCCATTGGCGATCAGCTCACCTGCATCTTCGTCGATAACGGCGTGCTGCGCCGCGACGAAGCGCGGCGGGTGATGCAGGTGCTGGCGGAGTCCTTCCACTTCCGCATTCGGGCAGTGGACGCCGGCGCACGCTTCCTCGATCGCCTGCGCGGCGTCGAGGATCCCGAGCGGAAGCGGCGGATCATCGGCGCGACGTTTGTCGAGGTGTTCGAGGAAGAGGCGCGCGCGCTGCCCGACGTGCGGTTTCTCGCCCAGGGCACCCTCTACCCGGACGTGATCGAATCCGTCTCGTTCAAAGGGCCATCGGCGATGATCAAGAGCCATCACAATGTCGGCGGCCTCCCCGAGCGGATGCACTTGGCGCTGGTCGAGCCGCTGCGCGAGCTCTTCAAGGACGAGGTGCGCCAGCTCGGGCTCGTGCTCGGCATTCCGCCCACCATCGTGGGCCGCCATCCGTTTCCCGGCCCCGGCCTGGCGATTCGCATCCTCGGCGACGTGACGGCGGAGCGCGTCGCCATCGTGCAAGACGCGGATGCGATCATCGAAGAGGAGATCCGCGCCACCGGTTGGTACGAGCGGGTCTGGCAAGCGTTCGCCGTCCTGTTGCCGGTGCGCACCGTCGGCGTGATGGGAGATGAGCGCACGTACGAGCACGTGCTGGCGATCCGCGCCGTCGAGAGCGTCGACGGGATGACGGCGGATTGGTCGCGGCTGCCACCCGAGCTCCTCGCCCGCATGTCGGCGCGGATCATCAACGAGGTGCAGGGCGTCAATCGGGTGGTGTACGATATCTCCTCGAAGCCGCCGGCGACGATCGAATGGGAGTGAACGGAGACTGACGGCGCGGATTCCGGCGGTTGTGAGGGGAGGGGGGAACGCAGTGCTTGTGGTCAGGCGGTGGGAGGATCGGGCGGCACGCCCAGCGGAGCGCACGCGCGCGGCGCGCGCCGCCGCTCGCGGTCGGGCGGCGGAGTAGCCATGGCGTTCGCGCACCTCCACCTTCATACGCAGTACAGCCTGCTCGACGGCGCCAACAAAATCGCCGATCTGATCCCGCGCGTGCGGGATCTCGGCATGCCGGCAGTGGCGATGACCGACCACGGCAACATGTTCGGCGCCGTGGAGTTCTACAAGACCGCCGTGGCCGCGGGCGTGCAACCGATCATCGGCTGCGAGATGTACGTGGCGCCGGGTGACCGCCGCGAAAAGCAGCGCGCAGTCCGCGGCGATGATTTCGAGACCGCCGGCAACTACCACCTGATCCTGCTGGCGATGAACGAGGTCGGCTATCGAAACCTCTGTCGCCTCGTGACGCTCGGCTACACGGAGGGGTTCTACTACAAGCCGCGCATCGACAAGGCGCTGCTGCGCGAGCTGAACGGCGGCTTGATCGCGCTGTCGGGCTGCCTCGCCAGCGAGGTCAATCAGGCCTTGATGACCGGGGCGATCGAGCGCGCCCGTGGGGTGCTGGAGGAGTATCGCACGATCTTCGACGACCGGTACTACGTGGAGATCCAGGACAACCACCTGCCCGCGCAGGAGCGCGCGAACGGCCATCTGGTCGCGCTCGCGGCGGAGCTCGGGTTGCCGGTGGTGGCGACCAACGACTGCCACTATCTGCGCCCCGAGGATCATCACGCCCACGACGTGCTGCTCTGCATCCAGACCGGCAAAACGGTGAACGACGAGAAGCGCTGGCGGTTCGGGACCGACCAGCTCTACGTCAAAGGCCCGGAGGAGATGCAGGCCGCCTTCGCGCAGCACGGTGAGGCGGTGCGGAACACGCTCGACATCGCCAAGCGCTGCACGTTGGAGATGCGCTTCGGGCGCTATCAATTTCCGGTCTTCCAGGTGCCGAGAGGCGTCACGCTGGAGGAACAGCTCGAGCGCGACGCGCGGGCCGGGCTGGCGGAGCGGCTGATCGGGCTGCAGCAGTTGGGGCGGTGGGACGCCGCGCGCGAGCGCGTGTACCTCGATCGGCTCGAGACCGAGCTCGACGTCATCAAGCGCATGGGCTTCGCGGGCTACTTCCTGATCGTCGCCGACTTCACCAACTACGCGAAGCGCCAGGGCATACCGGTGGGGCCCGGGCGCGGATCGGCCGCCGGCAGCCTGGTGGCGTGGGCGCTGCGCATCACCGACCTCGACCCGATTCCGTACAATCTGCTGTTCGAGCGCTTCCTGAACCCGGAGCGCAAGTCGATGCCGGACATCGACATGGACTTCTGCTTCGAGCGGCGGGACGAGGTCATCCGCTACGTGCGCGAGCGCTACGGGGAAGATCACGTCGCGCAGATCATCACGTTCGGGACCCTGAAGGGGAAAGCGGCGATCAAGGACGTCGGCCGGGCGCTGGAGTTCAGCTTCGGCGATACCGACAAGATCGCCAAGCTCTACCCGGCGCCCAAGCAGGGCAAGGACTTTCCGCTCACCAAGGCCCTGGAAATGGAGCCGCGCCTGCGCGAGCTGCGCGAGACAGGCGAGCGCGAGCAGCGCCTGTTCGAGTACGCGCTGAAGCTCGAAGGCCTGCTGCGCCACGCGTCCAAGCACGCCGCCGGCATCGTCATCGGTTCGCGACCGCTGGTCGAGGACCTGCCCCTCTTCGTCGACAAAGAGGGCAGCGTCATGACGCAGTACGCCGGCCCGCACATCGACGAGATCGGCCTCATCAAGTTCGACTTCCTCGGCCTGAAGACGCTCACGCTGGTTCAGAACGTCGTGCGGCGCGTGCGCGAGAGCCGCGGTGTCGAGGTCGACGTGACCTCGTTGCCGCTGGACGACAAGCCCACGTACCGGCTGATCGCGAAAGGGGACACTGTCGGGGTGTTCCAGATGGAATCGGGCGGCATGCGCAAGCTGGTGACCCAGCTGCGGCCGAGCACGTTCGAGGACGTCATCGCGGTGCTGGCGCTGTTTCGCCCCGGACCGCTCGACAGCGGCATGGTCGAGCAGTTCATCAAGCGCAAGCACGGCAAGGAAGCGGTCAAGTACCCGCATCCCAAGCTCGCATCGATCCTGGAGCCCACCTACGGCGTGATCGTCTATCAAGAGCAGGTGATGCAGATCGCCCAGATTCTGGCCGGCTATTCGCTGGGCGATGCCGACAACCTGCGCCGCGCGATGGGCAAGAAGGATCCCGAGAAAATGCGCAAGGAGCGCGAGCGTTTCACCGCCGGCGCAGCGCGACAGGGCATTCCGGAGCGCCAGGCGGGCGAGATCTTCGATCAGATGGAGACCTTCGCCATGTACGGCTTCAACAAGTCGCACTCGGCGGCGTACGCGTTGGTCTCCTTCCAGACGGCGTACCTGAAGGCGCATTTCCGCGAGGAGTTCATGGCCGGGCTCCTGTCGATGGAAATGGGCGATACGGACAAGACGTTCAAGAACATCGCGGAATGCCGCGAGCACGGCATCCGCATTCTGCCGCCCGACGTGAACGAGAGCCGGGAGGACTTCACCGTCATGGCGCAACCCGACGAGAACGGGCAGCGTCCGATCCGCTTCGGGCTGGGCGCAGTGCGCGGCGTCGGCAGTAAGGCCGTCGAGGCGATCCTCGCGGCCAAGGACGCGGGCGGCCCATTCGTCAGCCTCGCGGAGTTCTGCCGCCGGGCGCTGCGGGCGCGCGGCGGCGCGACGACCCAGAACGCGTCCGCGGCACCGCCGTCATCGCGCACCGAAGCGGCGAACGGGGGCGCGGGAGACGGGCCGTCGCAAGTGAACAAGAAAGTGATCGAAGGCCTCATCAAGTGCGGCGCCTTCGACTTCACCGGGACTTCCCGGCGGCAGTTGCTCGATGGACTCGACAAGGCGCTGGCCTGGGGCGCGGCACACGCGCGCGAAGAGCTGACCGCGCAGATCGGCCTGTTCGCCGCGCGGGGAATGACCCTGATCAGCCCCGAACCGGCACTGCCGCCCGCTGCGCTGTGGAGCGGCAAGGAGATGTTGCGCGCCGAGCGCGAAGCGCTCGGATTCTATATCACCGCGCACCCGCTGGATCAGTACGAAGCCGATCTTCGCCGCTTCACCAACGCGAGCTGTGAGCAGCTGCCCGACCGGGCGCATCAAAGCAAGGTCGCAGTCGGCGGCGTGATCCAGAACCTGCAGTTGAAAAACAGCCGCAAGGGCGATCGGTACGCGGCGTTCACGCTCGAGGACAAGACCGGCATCGTCGAGGTCATTTGCTGGCCCGAGACGTATCGAAAAGCGGAGATCGATTTCGCCACCGGTGAGCCCGTGTGCGTCACCGGCACTCTCGAAGTCGGCGAGGAGCGCTGCCAGATCATCGCCGACGAGGTCCTGCTCCTCACGCACTTTCGCGCCCGGACAGCGCAAGAAGTGCACCTCGCCCTCGTCGCAGAGCGCGTCACACAGGAGCTCTTCACGCGATTGAAGGACACGCTCGCGCAGCACCGCGGTGACTGCCCGTGCTACCTGCACCTGCTCCTGCCCGACAAGACCGAGACCGTGATCGCTTTGCCGCGCGAACTGCGCGTCGCGGCGACCGAGAACATGGTCGAAGCGGTCGAGCAGTTGTGCGGGCGCGGCGTCGCCTCCTTGCAGTAAAGACCGGGCGGCATACGGCGTCGCCGCGCTCCCCGCCGCCGGGGCCGATCTTAGAAGGCAGCGCCGGCGGATGCGACCGGCACCACCGCGAGACTCACGACCTGTCCATTCGCATCAAAGGTGGCTTCGACGACCTTGCCCGCGTACGGCGTGATGTCGATAGTCGGAGGCGCCGCGTACACTTCCGTGTCTCCGGCGAAGGTGAACGTGCGCGCGGCGGGGTTCTGCACGACGAGCACGCCGCGCATCTTCTCGAAACCTGACACGCGCGGCACGATGGGAACTCGTAGCGGAGTTATGCTCGCCACGCGCCCGTCGGGCCCGACCTCGACCTCGACCAGCTTGCCGTCCAGCGCGGCTGGGGACATCCCCGGTGGCGCTTTGAATACTCCGTGCTGTCCGACGAGGCGAAACCGCTGCCCATCGATGGGGACGAGCTCGCCTTTCAGCGTGGCGCCCAATGACGGCCTCGCGAAGAGCAGTGCGATTACCAGGACAACCGCCCAGCGAGCGATTCCTCTCATTGTCTTTCCTCCTTGAGCGACGTTGAGCAAGCGCTGTACCAGCCAGCCGAGTGGCGACGTCGTACCTCGGGTGTGGCCTGGCGCGGTACCCGTTCAGGGTCGGTTGGAAACTTTACTGGCCCCACGCGGTCGCCGAGCCGGGTTTGCCGCAACAACAGCGCGTGCACCGCGGTTGGAGGTGCGGTGGGCGACCACGGCGGGAGGCGGAATGCACCATCGAGAGACTCGTCGCGAGCCGCAATGCCGCGAACCGTAGAGCCCGCGCCTGGAGCGCGCGGCGCCGTCGATGGATCGGCACCGGACCTCTTTGCGAGGGGGGCCGACAGAGCGGCGCCCCTCCAGGGTACTACTCGCGCACGTGCAACTGTGGCATCCGGCGCGTCCGTTGCGCGCCGCGACTACGCCGCCAGAGGCAGCGTGAGGATGAACGACGTCCCTTCGCCGGGCGCGCTCCGCACGTCGATTTGACCGCCGTGCGCGCGCACCACCGATCGGGCCACGTACAACCCGACCCCCGTTCCGCCGCTCTTGGTGCTGACGTGCATCTGGTAGATCGATCCCAACAGCTCGGGTGGGATACCGGGCCCGGAGTCGCGCACGGTGATGCATGCGCCCTCGTCTTGGCGCGCAAGCGATATCCGGAGCTCGCCCCCCTCGGGCATGGCCTCCAACGCGTTGATGAGGATGTTGAGCATCGCCTGCTTGAGCCGATCGCCCCAGCCCACGACCGCCAAGGTCTGATCCGGGACCTCGAGCGTGAGCGCGACCCGCTGTCGCCGGGCTTGCGGGCCGAGCAGCGATTCGAGCTCCTGTAACAGCGCGCAGAGATCGATGTCGTTCCGTTTTTCGCTCGGCGGCGCGGTGTGGCTGAGCAACGTGAGCAACTGGCGGTCGAGGCGCAACAGCTCGTGGTTCAACGTGCGGACGTAACCGAGCTGTTTCTGACGCGCCGCGGCGGCGATGTCGGGATCGTCCTCGACTGACATCTTGAGCAGCTCCAGCGTCATCACCATCGCATTCAGAGGCGCCTTGAGATCGTGCGCGAATGCGGCGTAGAAGCGCATCAACCCGCGCATCTGAATGGCCAGACCGAGCTCGCGCTGCAGCGCGTCGAGCGAGGCGATGCTGCGCACGACGACCAAGTGCCCCTCGCGGCCATTTTCGCCGAGCGCGTACGTTTCCAGGCGCAGGCCACCGGCGCCATCAGTGGGCGGCAGCTCGTGCTCGGCGCCGTTGCTCCCGTTCGCCGCCGCGGGTGTGGATGCGGCGCGCATGACCACGTCCCGCCAGCGCTCGGTCCAGGCATTCGCCAGCTCGCACGGCGCCGAGTAGCCGAGCAGCTCCGCGGCGCGCGTGCTCGCGAACCCCAAGCTGCCGTCTGCTTCGACGATGAGCACGCCGACGTCCACGGCTTTGAGCAGCGCGTCCATGCGCTGCAGCGCCTGCAGCCGGCCGCCCCGTTCGCTGCGCAGGTCGCGGCCGAGTTGCCGCGCGACGCCGAGCGCAGCCGAGAACTCGTCCCCCTCGCCGCCCGGACTGGGGGGCTCGTCGCGCAGCGCGTCTTCC
The DNA here is from genome assembly GCA_050176585.1 of Binatia bacterium. GTDB lineage: Bacteria > Desulfobacterota > Binatia > HRBIN30 > CADEER01 > CAYYWP01. The sequence goes on along the minus strand of JBFXHX010000007.1, from coordinate 4,633 downwards.
AGAGCGCGCGTCAACCGCGCGGTGCGCCGCGACAGTTCCATGTGCAGGAAGATGCCGCCGGCGGCCACCGCGATGAGGCCGGCGATCGCGACCAGCAGGAGATTGCGCGAGCCGCGCCGGTACAGCTCTTCGATGCGCTGGCTGCGCATCGCCATTCGCACGTAGCCGGCGACCTGGTCGCCCTCGGTGATCGGCACCATCACGACGAACGAGCCGGGTTCCGATGGCGCGTGTCCCTTCACGAGGCGGACGCGCGCCCCGTCGCCGAACACGATCGCGGGCAGTGCCAGCTGGCGGCCAATCTCCACGTTGTCGCCGGCGATGACCGTGCCGTTTCGATCGACCACGCCGAGGGAGGTGAGAAACGCGGAACGCTGCGTCACCTGGTCGACGATCTGCTCGAGCTGCGCACGGGTGGCGTCATCCGGCCGGTTGAAGCGCTCGAGGGCGGAGTCGGTAAGCACGCGCGCGGCTTCAGTACCGACGAGCTGTGCGGTCGTCTCCGCCATGTTCGTCGCGAGCGTGTTCAGGTGAACCACCATCCACCAAGCCGCGGCCGCGACGAAGGCAATGTAGATCGCGAGGAGGACGAGAGTGCCGCGGAAGGCCAGTCGCATAGACGAGCACCGAATCGGCGGCGACTGGGCGAATCGGACGCGCCCGTACCGCCGGGCTATTCGTTTCCGGCGCTTTCCGCCTCGCCGCGATAGGCGGCGAGCCGGTTGTACAGGGTCTTCAGGCTCACGCCCAGCATCTCAGCCGTGCGCTGCTTGTTGCCGGCGCAGTGCGCGAGCGTCGCCTCGATCAACCGGCGCTCCGCCTGCGCGACCGTGTTGCCGACCCGTACCGTGACGATGCTGCCGCTTTCCGTTGCGGACGGTTCGCGGCTGGCGGCCGTGGCAACGCTGCGCGTGTTCACCGGCGGGAGGAAATCGACCACCAGCTCGCTGTCCGCCAGGATGTACGACCGGTGCACGACGTTCTTCAGCTCACGCACGTTGCCCGGCCACGAGTAGCTGGCCAGCTGCTCCAGCGCGGTGGGAGTCCAGCGTTTGGTGCTGCCGTGCTCGGTATTGAGGGAGTTGAGAAAATGCTCGGCCAGCAGGGTTACGTCCGAGGTGCGGTCGCGCAACGGCGGCAGCTCCACCGGGAAGACCTTGAGCCGATACCAGAGGTCCTCGCGCAGCTTCCCCTCGGCGACCGCCTGTTCCGGCACCCGGTTGGTCGCGACGACGACGCGCACGTCCACGGCGATCGGCTCCTCGGCTCCCACCCGCACGACGGAACCCGTCTCCAGCGCGCGCAGCAGTCGCACCTGAAGCTCTGGCGGCATCTCCGTCACCTCATCGAGGAACAGCGTGCCGCCCGCGGCCTGTTCGAAGACGCCGCGATGTTGCCGCTCCGCGCCCGTGAAGCTGCCCTTTTCGTGTCCGAATAGCGTCGATTCGATCAGCGTGGCCGCGACCGCGCCGCAGTTGACCGGCACGAACGGCTTCGCGCGTCGGCGGCTCAGCTGGTGCACGGCCTGCGCCACGACTTCCTTGCCGGTCCCGCTCTCGCCGATGATGCACACTGTAGCGTCGGTCGGCGCCACCTTAGCGATGAGATCGTACACGCGGCCCATCGCTGCCGAGCTGCCCACCAGGGGACCGAAACGCCCGAGTTTGCGCAACTCGCCGCGGAGCGCGCCGATCTCCGTCTGCAACGCGCTCGTCCGGGCGACGTTGGCGAGTATGGCTTTCAGGCGGGCGATGTTGAGCGGCTTGGTGAGGTAGTCTGCGGCGCCGCGGCGCAGCGCCTCGACGGCAGTATCCACGCTCGCGTGACCGGTGATGAGCACGACTTGTGCGCCGCCCGCCTCCTCCAGCAACTCGAGGCCGCTGCCATCCGGCAGAACGAGATCGGTCAGCACGAGCGCCGGCGGATCGTTCGCCAGCACCTGTCGCGCCTCGCTCAGGCTGGTAGCGCCGGAGACCGAGAAACCTTCGCGTTCCACCAGCTCGCGCAGCGCAGCCAGCGAGTTGCGATCGTCTTCAACGACAAGGGCGTTGCGCACGGGCTAATCTTGACCACCCAACCCGCTTCACACAAGAGGCCATGCCACAGGGGAGGGCTCAGAAGTTTGCAAACGGAGTCGGATCAGTTCGCTTCAACGAGTGAGCGCGCGGTCGCCAGGAGCGTCCCGACATCGACCGGCTTGGCCAGGAATTCATCGAACCCGGCGGCACGGGCGCGGGCGTCCGTGTCGGGCCCGACAATGCCGCTGACCGCGATGGCGGGCGTCCAGGCTCCACGGGCCTGGTCGCGCATCCGCACGCGGCGGATGAGCGCATACCCGTCCTCACCGGGAAGACCGATGTCACTGACGATGAGGTCGGGCTCTCCAAAGCCGTACTGGCGCAACGCGTCGGCCACCGAGCCGGCGGCAAGGACGTGCGCGCCGTAGTAGCCGAAGAGCAACGTCAGCGCATCGCGACTGGATTCGTCGTCTTCCACGAGCAGGACCAGTATGCCGGAAAGGGCATCCCGGTGAGCGCCGGCGGCGGCGATGTCCTGCGCCGCTCCAACCGGCCCCGAGCGTGACCGCCGTCGCATGGATGCCATGTTCCCGAGCATCTCCAAAGCGCGCCCACGTCAAGCCGGGTCTCGGCTTACGGCGAAACCGACCGGCGGGCGAGTCCGCTCAAATTCGTCCCATCAGCACGAGAATCAGCACCACGATCAGGACGACGCCGAGCACGCCACTCGGACCGTATCCCCATTCGCGGCTGTGCGGCCAAGCGGGAACGGCTCCTAGGAGAGCCAGGATCAGAATGATCAGCAATATTGTCATCAACATCTTACCACCTCCTGCGCCCTAAGTGCCGATCGGTGGGACCGGGCGACGCCGCGCGAAGCAGCCGCCGTGCCCTTCCGTGCTCAGTCGCGCAACCGGTCGTTTCAGAAGAGATGCTTCATTCCCATCAGAAGAGATGCTTCATTCCCACGCACTTACCTCCACCCACGCACTACCGCCCACTCACTTACTTCTGCGAGTGCGGGTGCGGAAAGCTAAAGGCATGCCAGGTCGGCAGCGACAAAAAACCGGAATGTTTTTCCGAATATGCGAGCACGCGGCGTATAACCTGCGTGGTAGTTCTTGCATCCGCTTTGTAGCTCGCCCGGGCGCTGTCTGTCCATGCGGGCTGGCGCCGAGCCTGGAACCCTGCTGGCGGCGGGGATCACCACCGGCGCCGGCCGGCAGCCGAAAAGGCACTGGCGGCATTGGTAGTGGCAGGGATGAAGCAACCGAGAGCGTGCCTTAGCGCGAGTACGAATCGGTGCGGCGGGCGGCATTCATTTGTTGGCTGGCCTCGTCGATCGCGCCGGCGACGCGTTCGCGCAAGTCCGCGGCGCGCTCACCGATCTCGTCGCGCAACGCGCGGCCCGATGTGGGGGCGAACAACAGGGCGAGCCCGGCGCCGACCAATAGCCCGGCACCGAACAGCGCGATGCTCGGAGCGACATCGTGATGCGGCTGACGCGCCTGCAGTCTGAGCATCCGGATGAGCTCCTCGGTCGACGGCAGTTGTCGAGTGATCTCTTTCGCGAATTCCATGTGATGATCTCCTGTCCTTCAATCCGAAGTGGTCGCGCCCGGCCGCACGAGCTCGAGGATCGCGCGTTCGATCGCGAAGCGGCCGCCGATCGCGAGCGCGGTGCGAATGAGGGAAATCGGCAGCCCGCCGCCGAGCACGTAACCGATACCGGCCGCCACGGCGATCGTTCGGTAGGGATGCTCGCGCAATGTCTCGCGCAAGATGCCGTCGCCGTCTTCCAAGGCGCGCCTGGCGGTCGAGCTGAACGACTTCATGTCGCTGCGCATGCGCAGGACCTGCTCGATCAGTTCGCGAACCGCGGGTGCGTTGCGCGAGGTGGAGAGCCGCTTGACCGTGGCCGCCATGTCGCGCCCGGGCTCAGAAGCGCCGCAGGATCCGACCCATCAAGAAGCCGGTTCCCACCGCGAGCGCCAGCGCGACGAACGGGCGCTCGCGAACCAGTTCGCGCACCCGCCGATCGGTGTCGGCCAGCTCGCTGCGCAACGCGTCGAGGCGAGGCTCGAGCGAGTGCAGCACGGACTCCGACGCCGACTGTAAATCACCGCCATTCGCAACCGCCATATATTCTCCTCCTTATCTTCGAGTACCCAACCAGAAACCGATCAGCAGGCCAGTCCCCAACCACGGCAGCGGATGCTGGCCCATGTGCGCTCGCAGATGTTCGCCAAAACTCAATGTGTCGCGTACCGCGTGCTTGAGGTCCGTCAGCGCTTCTTGAACTTCCCGCTCGTGCTGCGTCGCGGCGACTACCAGCGCCTCGCGTTCCCCGATCGCGGTCATGGCGCCGGTTGAGCATCCACGACGCCGAGCTTCGCCACGCGCTCCAGCGCACGGCGGCGCGCGTATTGAACGCCTCGCGCTACGGCGACCACGCCCAGCGCGGCGCTCAGCAGCGCGACCAGGAGCAGCGCCGCGGGGAAAACGATGTACTGCTCGAGCCACACCGCTCCGGCGAGCAGCAGCACGATCCAAGAGGCCCCGAGAAAGACGCCGCCGGCCGCGAACAGCGCGAGCCCCCGCGCTGCACCGGCAGC
>JBFXHX010000006.1:110000-138690 GCA_050176585.1 Binatia bacterium | reverse complement strand
GCGCAAGCTGACCACGAAGCAGCGCGAGCTGCTGGAGGAGTTTGCCCGCCTGAGCGGCGAAGAAGTGCATCCCATCTCCAAGGGCTTCTTCGACAAGGTCAAGGAGATGTTCGGTTAGCTCATCGGGCTGACTGCCAGCGCATGATCGATTCGCGCTCGGCCCAGCGGGGCCGTTTGCACCCTCCGTCGCGCGCGGTGCGTGCGCTGGCACTGCTAGTGCTGACGGCGGCGGTCGGCTGCAGCACCCGTTCGCATTCGCCCGGTGAAGCTCCCCTGGCGTACCGCCAGGCCGAGGACAGCTTCCGCATGGGCAACTACGAGCGCGCGGCGCGCGGCTATCAGATCTTCCTGGAGAGCCAATTCAGCGACGATTACGAAGATCTCGTTCCGCGCGCCTTCTATCGGCTCGCGCTCTCGGAATACCGCCGCGGCCGATATCAGGAATGCCTGGCGGCGCTCGACCAGATGGACAAGCGCCTGCCCGGGCGCGAGTGGCCGCAGGTGTATTCACTGCGCGGAGACGCGGAACAGGCGCGCGGCCATAGCATGCGGGCGTTGCGCTGGTGGGCCCAGGCGTGGGAGGCCTCCGAGGGCGAGGAGAAACAGGCGGCCAAACAGCACGTCGCCGACGCGCTGGCGCGTATGGACGCAAGCTCGTTGAGGACCGCGCGCACGGTGCTGACCGAGCCGGCGCTGCGGGCGCTGGTGGACGAACGGCTCGGGACCCCAGCTCGCGAACCGCGTGTCGCATCCGTGCCGCGGGAGGACCAGCGCCGTCGAGACACGTCCAGGAGATCGGCGCCGCCACCGAAACGGTCCGACGAGGAACAGTCCGAGGAAGAGGAGCCGATCGAGGGACCGGTGCGCATCGGCGCCCTCCTGCCACTCAGCGGGGAGTACGCGAGTTACGGCCAGCGCTCTCTGAACGGTATCAAGCTCGCCCTGGGGCCGCTCGCCGACCAGCTCGTCGTACGCGACACGCGCGGCGACATCGCCACCGCGCGCGCCGCCCTCGACGAGCTGATCGCCGATCGCTCCGTCATCGCCGTGATGGGCCCCTTGCGCAGCAAGGTCGCCGAGGTCATCGCGCCTCGCGCGGAAAGCGCCGGTATGCCGCTCGTCATGCTTTCCCAGCAGGATGGGTCGACGGGCCAGTGGGTCAAGCAACCGGCGATGACGTCCGCGCGCCAGGCGGCCGAGTTGGCCCAATACGCGGTTGGGAAGCATGGAATGCGCCGCTTCGCCGTGTTCTACCCCAACGATCCCTACGGCATCTCCCTCTCCTCCGCCTTTCGTGCAGAGGTCGAGCGGCGCGGGGCGACCGTGATCGGCGCCATCGTGTATGACCCGCGGCAGCGCGAATTCTCGGTCGAGCGGCTCAGCCTGGACAAGTGGGTGAGCGACGACGGTTTACAGGCGGTATTCATCCCCGACTTCGCCGAGAATGCGATTCCACTGGCGAGCCGGCTGCGGCAGGGACACCCGGAGATCGCACTGTTCGGCAGCAACGGGTGGAACGACCCCGGCGTGCTCGGCACTGCGGCCGCGGAGCTGGACGGTGCGGTCTTCGTCGACGGCTTCTTCCCCAGCAGTACGCGTCGCGCGACGGGGGAATTCGTCGGGGCGTATCGCCACGCGTACGGTGCGACGCCAGATATCCTCGAGGCGCAGGCCTATGATGCCGCGCTGCTCGTGGCGCGAGCGTTTCAGGGCAACGCGCGAAGTCGTTTGCAGGTCGCGCAAGCGCTGCAAGCTCCAGCGACGGTCCAGGGCGCGAGCGGTGAGCTCACCATCGGTCCGCAGGGCATCCAACGACAGCTCTTCCTGCTGCGCCTCAACAAGGGGACGATCAGCGAGATCGTGCTCGACGGGCAACGGCCCGAACCCTTGCGGGCGGCAGCGCAAGACCCCGAGACCGATCTCCCGGCCGCCCCCTAGGCGGGCGCGAATGCGGCCCACCGAGCGCAGCGTTGTCGCGACAGGGCCGGTCCGCCGATCGCGCGCGCGCGTCTTTGCCGCTACCCGGACAGCCCAATGACGCGGCGCCAGGCGACGATGGCCGAGGTCGGCGAGTTTGGCCTCCTCGCGCGGTTGCTGCCCAGCTTGGCGAACGGCCCCGGGGTCGTGCTGGGACCGGGTGACGACTGCGCAGTGTTGCGCACCGCAGAAGGCCTGCTGCTGTTCACGGTCGACGCGCTGGTCGAGGGCGTGCACTTTCGGCCCGGCTGGCTGACGCCGGTCCAACTCGGCCGTAAAGCGTTCGCGGTTAACGCGAGCGATGTGGCGGCCATGGGCGGTCTCCCGCGCTGGTGCGTGGTGCAGATCGCGGCGCCGGCGCGTACGCCGGCGGCGGAACTGGCCGCCATCTCGCGCGGCGCTGCCGCCGCGGCCGCGGCCGCGAACGCGGTGCTGGTGGGCGGCAACATCTCGCGCGCTGCGGAGCTCTCGGTCACGCTGGCGCTCATCGGGGCGGCGCCACCACACCCGATCGGGCGGTATGGGGCGCGTCCGGGGCACGGCCTGTACGTCACCGGGACGCTGGGCGAGGCGGCGCTGGGCCGGCGGCAGCTGGAGCACGCGCGCTCCGCGACTGGGGGCGCGGTGAAACGCTTTCGCGCTCCCACGCCGCGCGTCGCCACGGGGGCATCGCTGGCGCGCCGCGAGCTCGCGTCGGCGATGATCGATGTCAGCGACGGCCTGCTGCAGGACCTCGGGCACCTGTGCTCCGCGAGCGGCGTCGGCGCGGAGATCGAGGTCGCTGCGCTGCCCGCATCGCGAGCAGTGCAGCGCGCCGGAATTGATCTCGCGCTCACCGGGGGCGAGGACTACGAGCTCCTCTGCGCGGTTCCACCGGAGCGCGAAGAGCTGCTCGCGCGGTTGGCGCCGCAATGGGACCATCGCCTAACGCGCATCGGCGTATGCACGAGCCGCCGCGGCGTGCGCGTGCGCGATGCGCGGCGACGAGCGCGCGGCAATAGCGGCGGCTACGATCATTTCGCTGGAGGTCGCAAATGACACCGGCCCGTTTGCGAGCGCTGCTCGAGCGCGTGTCGCGCGGCGAGCTCACGGCCGACGCTGCGCTGGACGCGATCAAGCATCTGCCCTTCGAGGATCTCGGCTTTGCCAAGGTCGATCATCATCGCCCGTTGCGCACCGGCGTTCCGGAGGTGGTGTACGCGCCCGGCAAGACTCCGGAGCAGATCATCGGCGTCGCGCGCTCGCTGCTGAGCGCTGGCGAGCAGAGCGTGCTGATCACGCGGTTGGACCCGGCGGTGGCCGCGGTGGTGCTCGCCGCCTTGCCCGAGCTGACCTACGCAGGCGATGCGCGCATCGCCTGCTGGCGTGGCCCCGCCGCGCCGTCGGAAGGCACCGGCCTCATCACGGTGGTCGCGGCGGGCACCGCGGACATTCCCGTCGCCGAGGAAGCAGCGCTCACTGCCGAGGTGATGGGCAGCCGCGTCGACCGCGTGTACGACGTCGGCGTCGCCGGTGTGCACCGCCTGCTCGCGCATCACGAGCGCTTGCGGCAGGCGCGTGTGCTGATCATCGTCGCCGGGATGGAGGGGGCCTTGCCGAGCGTCGTCGGGGGGCTGATGGACCGGCCGCTCATCGCGGTGCCGACCAGCGTCGGCTACGGCGCCAGCTTCGGCGGGCTCGCGGCGCTGCTCGCGATGCTCAGCTCCTGCGCTCCGGGCGTGACCGTGGTCAACATCGACAACGGCTTCGGCGCCGGCGTCGCCGCCAATTCGATCAACCGCATGAGTGCCGCGCAGGGGTGACGCCTGGCGCGGTGCGCGCTCGGCGGGGCTCCCGTGGCGCTCACCGCTGCGGTGCGCGCCACGTGTAGGTTCCGCCGGCGCTGCGCGGCTTCGCCGCCGCATGGTGGCCCGCCCCTACGGCCGCCGGTATAACCGGGGCATGCCGTCGCGCCGTCAGTCGGACACCCGCCTCACGCGTGGCCGCGCCAAGCGGGTCTTGAAGGTCGGAGAGCTCGCCACCTCCGTCGGTTCGGCCTACATCTGGCACGCGCTCCGGAGCCCGTTCCGCTCGGTGGACGCTCGCCGCCGGGCGTTGCTGGACACGCACATTCGCAACGCCACGCGCATCGTCGAGAGCTCGAAGGAGCTCAAGGGCGCGTTCATGAAGCTGGTGCAGATGCTTTCCATGCGCGACGACATCCTGCCCGTCGAAGCGCTCAACGTCCTCTCGGTCGTGCAGTCGCAGGTCCCGCCGATGAGTTACCGCGAGATTCGCGCGCAGGTGCAGCGCGAGCTGGGAGCCCCGCCGGAGCGCATCTTCGCGCGCTTCGACGAGCAGGCGTTTGCGGCCGCCTCCCTGGGCCAGGTGCACGCGGCGGCCCTCGCGGATGGCCGCGAAGTCGTCGTGAAGATTCAGTACCCGGGCGTCGACGAAACGGTCGACCAGGACCTTTCGAACATTCGCGCGCTGCTGCACGCGTTCACGCGCATCGGTCGCGACGTCATGCAGCAGAAGATCGACTACGGGGAGGTGTACCGCGAGCTCGAAGCGCGCCTTCACGAGGAGCTGGACTACGTCAACGAGGCGAAAAACATCGCCCTATTCCAGCGCATGTTTGCGGACGATCCCGACGTGCTCATTCCGGCGGTGTACCCGGAGTACTCCTCGCGACGGGTGCTGACCATGGGCCGGCTCGAGGGCTATCCGCTCGCCGACATCCTCAAGCCGGGCGTCGATCAAGACATGAAGGATTGGCTCGCGTTGAAGTACTTCCGCGTCACGTGGCGGCAGATCTTCGAGTTCGGCACCCTGCATACCGATCCCCATCCCGGCAACTATCTGGTCACGTTCCACCCCCGGCTGGCGATCCTCGATTTCGGCAGCATCCGCATCTTTCCCGAGGACATTCGGCGCGCATATCACGGCCTTGCTGCGGCCATCCTGCGGCGCGACCGCGCGGAGATGGCGCGTTGCCTGGTGCGCTTGGGCTTTCTCGGACCGAAAGACGACCCAGCCGGTATGATCAAGATCCTCGATGTGATCTTCGAGCCCGTGCTGGTCGACAAGCCGTACGATCCGCGCGTCTACGACTCGCTCGAGAAAGGCATGGAAGTGGCGAGCATCGGGATCGAGCATCGCTTGTTCAAGATTCCCGGGCACCGCGTGTTCCTGATCCGCGCCCTCATCGGCCTGGATGCCTACCTGAAGCAGCTCGGCACGGTGGTGAACTGGCACCGCGTCTTCAAGGAGTGCGTCGAGCAGTACGCGCGCTAGCCGGGTCTACCGATCGCCAGACAGGAGCGCGCGCCCGCATGGATTGGAAGCTCATCGCATCGACCTTCGGCATCGTTTTCCTGGCGGAGCTCGGCGACAAGACGCAACTCGCCGCCTTGACGCTCAGCGCCTCTTCACAGCGCCCGGCCGCCGTATTCATCGGCGCCAGCCTGGCGCTGGTGGCAGTCAGCGCCGTGGGGGTCGCGGTCGGATCGGGGCTGGGTGCCGTGATGCCGCTCGCGCTCATACGCAAATTGAGCGCGGTGGCATTCGTGCTCATCGGGCTCGCGATCCTGCTCGACTGGCTGTAGGCAGGCGCCGGTTCGAGCCCGCCTCCTTCTATGTGCCATGCGCTCGCCCGGCGCCGGTGCGCGTATGCCCGCGGCGTTGCGCTCCGCCGAGCCTCAGATGGACTGGGCTCGTTCGCGCTGGGCGCGACGCCGCCGGATGATCCAGAGCGCTGCCGCGCTGAGCGCGCAAGCGGCCACTGCATATGTGAAGGTCAGGAAATAGCTCAGCAAACCCGCGGCGGTGACGCCGATCACGGCGCGCTCGTACCGGCGGTCCTCGAGCGCCAGCGCGACCGCGCACAACGGCATGAGATGCCATGGCCATAGCATGGTGGGTACGAACGCGAAAAACACCGCCAAGCTCCACAGCGTATCGCTGACGAACCGGCGCGGTGCGTACGGCGCGTGCCGTCGCCGCCAAGCGATCCAGCACAGGCCGCCGGCAAATGCCGCGGCGCGCAGCGCATGGAAGAGGGCGGGCCCGACCGAGGTCGCGAAGAGGTCCAGGCCGTCCATGGCGCGGAACAGCAACCACAGCGGCGGCGGAAGCTCGTCGGGAAAAATCTGCCGCACGCCGTGGAAGCTCGCAGCGCGTGCGAGCATCGGCGCCAGCGCGTCCGCGAACGGTGCCAGACAGAGCGCCGTCGCCAGCGCCACGGCTGGAAGCGCCGAGCTCAGCGACGATCGCCACCCCCAGCGGCGCACCGACCAGAACATCCACGCCGGCACGACCGCCGCTGGATACCACTTGTACCAGAACGCCGCCGTGAGGACCGCGGCCGCGAGCGGCGCGCGTGCGTCGATCCACAGGAAGGTGGCCGCCAGCAGCGCCGTCGCGACTGCGACATCGTTGTGTCCGTTGGCAATGCCCTCGAACAGCACCAGCGGCGACCACAACCACAAGCAGGCCGCGCGCGCGCCAGCCGCCGTCGCGCTGGCCGCCGTCGCTGACCGCAGCGCGACCAGCGCCCACGCGCCGCCCGCCACGAGCGCCGCGTTGAGGGCTTTCTGCAACGCCAGCGCCGCGGAGAGACTGCCGCCGGTCACCGTGTAAATGCACCACATCTGCAGCGTGAACAGGGGGCCGTACGGCGAGGGCTGATCGGCCGTCCACACGTTCGTAAAGCGGTACCAGGCGTCACTCGCGAATGCCGACGGCGCGGCGACGTGCGGGTTCGCGCCGAGCGCTGCCGCCATCTTGCCGTAGAACGCGTAGAAGAACACGTCCTTCGAGCCGAACGGGTACGTCAGCATCGCCAGCCCCGCGAGCGCCGCGAAGCCGAGCCACAGCACGCGGTCCGGCGGGGCTCCTTGGAGCTCTTCGACGCCGGCGTAGGAGAAGACGAGCCCGGCGATCAGCGCCAGGAACACTGCCGGCACCCAGGGATCCAACGGCGCGAGCGCTGCACCGGTCAGGTCAGTGCCCCATTGTGATGCTGCGCTGAGCGCGGCCCACCCGAGCGCCGAACACAGGAGCAGGCGCACGTGCAACCGGCGGTCGGCCGGGCCATCGCTCTGGCGTGCATGGGCGCGCGAGGTCCGCATCGCGGGAGCGGTTGGCACAGCACGGCCGTGGTCGCAACCGCGCGGGCCGCAGTCTCCGGCTTGACTTCGCCGCGGGCGATGGCGAAGGCTGGCCGCGGTCCTCGGCCGATGATTCTCGATCTGCACGCGCACTCGGAGGCGTCCGATGACAGTCGCGCACCGCTGGATTCCTACTTGAACTGGCTGCAGCGCAAGCGCGAGCTGCTGCCGATCGACGGGATCGTATTGACCGAGCACCGCCAGTGGAATCCACACGCGGACTACCGCGCGCTGGAGGACAAATACGGGTTGCTCATCCTGCGCGGCGCGGAGGTCGAGACCGATTACGGCCACATGCTGCTGTACGGCGTGACCGACGAGATGGCGCGGCGATTCGACTTCGCCGACGTCCACCTCCCCGCACAGGAGCTGGTGCGGGAGGTCGATCGCATGGGGGGCATAGCGGTTCCATGCCACCCCGGTCGGCCAACGATCGGACTGTGCGAGCACTACGCAGCCGGCCGGCGGCCGCTCGACGGCGTCGTCGCGGTCGAGGCGCTGAACGGCGGCAGCCGACGCGGCGAGAACGAGCGCGTTGCGGACTTGCTCGGCCGCTACGGCTATGCGGGCTTCGGTGGCAGCGATGCGCACCTCGTCAGCGCGATCGGGGTCTGCGCGACGGCCTTCGACCACGGCGTACGGACGGCGGAGGATGTCGTCACCGCGCTCCGCGAACGCCGTTGCCGGCCGATCGATTTCCGCGCGCGCGTGCGCGCGGCGCGCAGCGCGTCATGAGCCTGACCGTCGACCGTGCCCTGGTCGGCCGCGAGCTGGATCGCACGACGTTCGGACCGGTCACTGTCGAGCAGATCGCCGCCTATGCAGCGGCGTACGGGGACACGGATCCGCGGTGGGCCGGCCGGGGTCCGGACCCCGTCGCGCCGCCGACGTTCGCGCTCAGCTTGCGCACCGATCGCGGGATGGCAGCGCACGTACCGGTGCAAGCCGATCGCACCTCGCTCGACGCCGGTAAGGACATCGAGTTCGGCGCACCGGTGCGCCCCGGGGACCTGCTCACGGCCGTCAGCACGCTCAGCGACATCTACGAAAAGACCGGGCGCACGGGACGCATGACGTTTACCGTCTTCCGCACGACGGTGACGAACCAGCGCGGTGAGATCGTGGCCATCATCGATCAAAAGATGATGTTCCGATGACCGAGCGATCGCGCGCTCGCCGCGCTGAGCCGCTCGCCGCAAAGCGGACCGGCCCAGCGAGCTGACGATGTCGGACGGCGCATTCGACCGCATAGAGGTCGGGGACGAGCTGCCGATGCTCGCGGTGACGCTTACCGGCGCGGAGGTGCGGCATTTTTCCGAGGTGGCGAACATGCGGGTCGGCCGCTTCATGAGCGACGAGGAGGCGCGTGCTGCCGGCATGCCGGGACAGATCGTGCCCGGTAACATGAGTCTCGCCCTGCTCTCGCGCGTCCTCACGCAGTGGAACCCGCAGGCTACGCTGCGGCGGCTGAGCGCGACGTTCCGCAACTTGGTCCGCCCCGGCATGCCGCTCTGGCTGGGCGCCGTCGTGACCGAAAAGCACGCCAGCGATCACGGCGATTTCGTCGAGTGCGACGTGTGGATGGAGAACGCGGACGGGGAGCGGCTGGTGACCGGTACCGCGACGCTCGAATTCTGATCCGAGGAACCTGGCGCTCGGCCCCGAGCACGAAGCGTTTCGCCAGCGCGTGCGCGCCTGGCTGACGGCGCATATCCCCAAACGCCTGGTGCGCCGGCACGATCGCGCGCATGGGAATCCGGCGTACCTGCGTGAGCTGACGGCGTGGCAGCGCGCGCTCACGACCGCCGGTTACGTAGCGATGGGCCCCGGCAATGGGGACGGACAGGGTGCCGGCATCCTGGAGCAGACGATCCTCAGCGAAGAGCTGGTGCTCGCGCGCGCGCCGGCACAGATCGGCATCATGGGCGTGCAGATGGTCAGGCAGCCCATAGACGGCGTTGGCTTCCGGTCCTCGGCCGGCGAGTGAGATCGCTGGTCTGCAGCGGGGTCACGCGCAGCCCGGGCGTTTCGCGCGGCACAGGATCGTTCCAGGCGATCAAGCACATCGCGGCGGAGATGGCGAGCGCGATCGAGCCCGCGCGCGCGCCGGTCTGGTACGCCCCCTACGCGTTCGACGCCGTGCCGCGCGATGCGCCGCGGGCCGCGGCGATGGCGAAGACCTGCCTGAGCGAAGTGTACAGCCGCACGGCGAACCGTGCCGTGCAGATCCGCGGCGGCATCGGGTTCACTTGGGAGCACGACATCCAGCTCTGGCTGAAGCGCGCGCCAAGTGGAACGAGGCCGCCTGCGGCGATCCCATCTACCACCGCGAGCGGCTCGCGCGCGTATCGCGATTCTGATCGGGCGCACCTCCGCTCCCGTGGTCGGGCGCGCTACGCGGGCACCGCCAGCCGCGCGGTCACCAGAGTGGTTCGCCTTCGGCGCGGACGGACGCGTGAAACGCGTCGGTCAATTGGGCCGTGACGGGCCCCGGCCGGCCCTCGCCGATCGCGCGGCCGTCCGCGGTCGTCACGGGCATGATCTCGGCTCCCGTGCCGGTGACGAACACCTCGTCCGCGGTGTGCACGTCGTAGCGCGTCAACCGAGCCTCACCGCAGCGAATGCCGGCGGCTTCGGCGAGCTCGAAGATCACCCGGCGGGTAATCCCGCCCTAGGCGCCGTCTTCGGTGGCCGGTGTCAGCACACCGCCGCTGCGCACGACAAAGATGTTGTCGGCCGTGCATTCGGCGATGAAACCCTGCGCATTGAGCATGATGGCCTCGTCCGCCCCGGTCTGTCGCGCGTCGATCTTGGCGAGGATGTTCTTCAGGTAGTTCAGCGACTTGATCCGGGGGTCGACCGATTCGTGCGATACCTGGCGCGTTGCCGACGTGATGACCGCGATTCCCCTCGCATAGAGGGCCGGCGCATAGAGGTGGACGTCGTCGACGATGATCACCACGCTCGCGCGCGGGCATGAAGCGGGGTCGATGCCGAGCGCGCCGACGCCCCGCGTGATCACCAAGCGGATGTACGCGTCGTCGCGGCCGTTGCGGCGCACCGCTTCGCGCAGTGTGTCTCTCATCGCTTCCGGCGTGAGCGGAACCGTCAGCGCGATCGCCCTGGCCGACGCGTACAGCCGGTCGAGGTGCGCCTGCAGTCGAAAGATGCGGCGATTGTAGACCCTGATCCCTTCGAAGACGCCGTCACCGTATAGAAAACCGTGATCGAAAACCGAGACTCTCGCGGCCTCCCGATCCACGAATTCGCCATCGATGTACACCTGCATGCCACTGAGGTCTGTCAGGGTGGCGATCGAATGTCGAGCGCGGTTCCTCGATCGGCGAAGCGGGCCTGGCGGTGGCTCGCGTGTCCTCATACGCGCGGCGCAACCGTCCGATGCAGTCGCTGTCGCTGTGCCGGGCCGGTGCGCAAAGCCGTCTTCAGCGCGGTGCATCGTTGCGACGCAATGCAGCGGAACGAATCACTCGGCTCACGGGCAATAGGCGCGTTCGCCGCGCCGGGCCGACACAGGGCCAGCGGCTCCATCGGAGGTCCTTGCGTGCCGGACCGCCGAGATTTCCTCCGATGGAAAGTCGCAAATGGGCGAGGCGCGTAGGCCGAAACGCTATTCAGCGAGCCTTTCGCGGCCGTCGTCGGCGCGCAGGCCTGACTCAGGCTCGCCGGCATCTCGCGGGCCGCGGGAGAGCAGCTCGCGGGCCGATGCGATCGCTTCGTGAGGACCGGCGAGTGCGAGCATATCGCCGGCGCGCAGCACTTCCTTTCCGCGCGGCACGAGCACGCTCGCGTTGTTTCGGGAGATGGCGAGCACGGTGGCCCCGGTAAGGCCGCGCAGGTTCAAGTCGGACAGCGTCTTGCCGACCCCGTGGTCGCCGCTACCGAGTCGCACGGCCATGGGCGTGCCAAGACCAGGCAGCAGCTCCTGCACGGGCGCGAGGGCGTCACCGCCCGCTGCAGCCCCGATGGCCGACTGCTTGGCCAAGACTTCGACGATCATCTGCGCGGCCGCGCGTGCGTGCGCTTGCAGATTCGCGGCGCGCCGCCACAGCACCGCTCCCAATACGGCGATCACCCCGCTCAGCGCCGCGGCGCCCGCATAGGGCGAGATGAACGGTTGCATGACCGCGACCAACGGCGAGCAGATCACCAGGAGTGCCGCTAGTTGTAGAGCCACGGCGAGCGCCCGCCGCGGCGCGTCGGCGAGATCGAGTTGCGAGCCCGACGAGATGGGCAGGGCGGTGGTGCCCACCGCGAAGGCGAGCGCACGCGTGCTGCGCAGCAGGCCGATGACGAACGGCAGCGCAATCACGCCGGCGCCGATCGCGACGAGCGCGTTCGCCATCCGCGCCGAGAGCGGCAGATGGCGCTGCAGCCACGCGGTGATGAGCTCGCGCTCCACAGTCGCGCCGATGATGACCAGCGCGAGGACGATGGCGTCGAGTGCCAGTGGCAGGAGCCGCCGGCGCACCTGCCCCCAGGCACCGGGGGCGCTCGAGGCGGAGCGCAGTTGCTCGATCCAGGAACCGTACAGCGCCGCGAACGTCTGAATCGCGTTCGGCAATCGCCTATCCACGACGGCCGCGGTCCGTTCGCTCGCCCGGATGAGCCACGGTGTCAGCAACGCTGTTGCGGCGGACACGGCCACCGCGATCGAGTAGAGCGCATCGGGGATCACCCCGTGCGCCGCGCCGACGCCGACGAGAATGAAAGAGAATTCGCCGATTTGCGCCAGGCTCATGCCCGTCTGGATGGCAGGTCGAATGCCGTCGCCGGTCAGAAACGCGGCCATGCTCACGGTGGCGATCTTGCCGAACACCACGACGGCCAAGAAGAGGAGGACTGCGCCCGCATGCCGCCCGATGAGCGTTGGATCGATGAGCATACCGACGGACACGAAGAACACGGCGGCGAACATGTCGCGCACTGGACTGATGAGGCGCGCGACCTCTGCTTCCACGCCGGACTCGCCGACCAGCGCGCCGGCCAGGAACGCGCCGAGGGCGAACGAGTACCCGACCGCGTCGGCCACGAGGGCGAGCGCAAAGCAAAGCCCGATGCTGGTGACCAAGGTGGTTTCGGGCCGGTGCAGCCGCGCGATGGCGCGCATCGCGCGCGGCACGATCAACATGCCGACCCCGATCACGGCGACGAGAAACCCGCCGAGGCGCCCCACGATCGTGGTGACGGTCATCGCCGAAGCCCCGGCTCCCGTCGCAAACGTCGTCAGCACCGCGATCAGCGCGATCGCGATCAGGTCCTCACCCACGAGAATGCCGAAGACGCGCTCGCGCTGCCGGCGCGGCATGTGCCGCTCGGCGAACGCCTTGAGCACGATGGTGGTGCTGGAGATCGCCACCATCGCGCCCGCGTGCAGGCGCGCCAGTCCCTGCCAACCCAGGAAGGCGCCTGCGATCGATCCGAGCCCGAACATCAGGCTCGTTTCGACGACGGCCACCAACGTCGCAGTGGGCCCGGCGCGCAGCAGCCGCCGGATGCTGAAGTCGAGTCCGAGCGAGAACATGAGCAGGATCACGCCCAATTCGGACAGCGTGTGCACGGTCGGCGCGTCGGCGACCACCGGGAGCGGCGTATGGCCGCCGACCATCATGCCGGCGAGCAGGTAGCCGAGCACGATCGGCTGCCCGAGCCGCTGAAAGGCGACCGTGGTCACAGCCGCCACGCACAAGACCAGCGCGAGACTGTTTAGGAATTCCGCGCTGCCGTGCATGCGCAGCTGCTAGCACGGACGCTGGACGCGAGGCGACGTGCTTCGCTCACGCGGAGCGCTTCGCCGCGGCGATGAACTGGCGGATGCGCTCGAAGTCGCGCACGCCGCCGGGGGCTTCGACGCCGGTGTGCACGTCGATCCCCCACGGGCGCACGATGCGGATGGCCTCGGCGACGTTCTCCGGATTCAAGCCGCCCGCCAGGATGACTGGTGTCCGCACGGTCGCGACAACCGCTCGGCTGAGGTGCCAGTCGTGCGTCTTGCCGGTTGCGCCGCCGCGCCCGGTGGCCGGATCGTACGTGTCGAGGATGATCGCATCGGCCTGTCCGTCGAGCGCGCGGGCGCGCGCGATGGCTTCCGCGCCGGTGACGTGGACGGCGCGGATGATCTTCAGATGCGGCAGACGGGCGCGCAGCGCGGGCAGCTCTTGGGCGGGGAACGCGCCGTGAAGTTGCAGCGTGGACACGCCCAGGTAACGGCACAGCTCGATCGCCTCACGCGCGGTATCGACGTACGTGATGGCGACGGAGCTGACGAACGGGGGCAGGGCGGAGATGATGGCACGCGCTTTCACTTCCGTGAGGCCATCGTGAATGCCGGTCGGCAGCCGCACGGTGAATCCCAGCGCCTCGGCGCCGGCATCCGCGGCGGCCAGCGCTTCCGCGAGAGTGGAAACGCCCGCGATCTGGACGCGGACGGTCATCGGCTCGGGTCGCCGCTACATCGCGTGGCGGGCGCCGGTGCAGTCATGCGATAGCCCTAGCCGGTGCCTGCGAGCGGGAAAAGAGTCGCGTGCGCCGGATTGGCAACTGCGGTAGGGGGAAAGGCGATGGCCGTCAGGTGCAGGTGAGCTCTTCGGCTGGCGATGGGGAAAGCATGATGTTCGATCCGTATCTGCCTATGGTCGAGCTCGTCGGCCATATCCGCGCCCGGCGCTTGTCGCCGCGCGAGGTGCTGCGCGGCTACCTGGATCGGATCGAACGCTACAACGGCGAGCTCAACGCCATCATCAGCCTGTCCATCGACCGCGCCGAAGCAGCGGCCGGCGAGATGGAGGAGCGCCTCATGCGCGGCGCCGATCTCGGCCCGCTGGGCGCGATCCCGTTCGCCGTCAAGGACCTCGAAGACGTCGCCGGCATGGTCACCACTTTTGGCTCGCCGTTATTCACCGACAATGTCGCGGCGTGCGATTCGATCAATGTCGCACGCCTGCGGGCGGCCGGTGCCTATCCGATCGGCAAGACGAATACGCCCGAGTTCGGCGCGTACATGCAGACGAGCAACGCGGTCTTCGGTCCCACGCGCAATCCGTGGAACCTCGAACGCACGCCAGGGGGATCGAGCGGCGGCGCGGCCGCTGCGCTGGTGGGCGGATTGGTACCGCTAGCGACCGCGTCCGACGGCGGCGGTTCCATCCGGCACCCCGCCGCGTTCACCGGCTGCGTCGGCCTCAAACCGACCTTCCGCCGCGTACCGCAACGACCGGCACCGACACTCACGTTCGACAACACCGGCGTATGCGGTCCGCTCACGCTCACGGTGCGCGATGCGGCGCGCCTCGCCGATGTCACCTTCGGCCCCGCTGAGGAAGACCCGTATGCACTGCCGCGGCCGGACACCTCGTACGAAGCGCTCCTGGAGCGCCCGCCGGGCGCGCTGCGCATCGGTTATTGCCGCGAGTTTGGGTCGATCGTGCAGCCCGACGTGGCGCGCGAAGTGGACGCGGCCGCGCGCGCAATCGAAGCGCTCGGCCACGCGGTGGAACTCTTCCGGGAGAAACCGCCGTTCGTCGGCAAAGCGTGGGGGCTGCTGAGCATGGTATCGGAGTACCTGCGCCGCGGTCCAGCGCTCGCCGGCGCGGACGCACTCGATCCGATGCTGGCTGAAGGCCTGCGGCGGGTAGAGGCGAACGCCGCCGCGGATTTGGCGTATGCCTATGCGCGCCGTACCGAGCTGGTGCGCTGGACCGCGGCCGCGTTCGCGCGCTTCGATGTCCTGCTCACGCCGACGATGCCGCTGGAGGCGTTCCCGGTGGGATTGATTCACCCGGTGGAAATAGACGGCCAGCCGATCCGTGTGCACGACGCATTCCCGTTCACGCATCCGTTCAACCTCAGCGGTCATCCGGCGTTGTCGCTGCCCGCCGGCATGACCGACGCGGGATTGCCGGCGGCGATTCAGCTCGTCGCGCCGCGCTTTCGCGAGGACCTGCTCCTGCGGCTGGGCTGGCAGTTCGAGCAGGCGCGTCCGTGGCCGATCGCCCCGCCGCGGTATCGTGGTGGATGAAGCCTCGACACTAGGCGGAGATGCGCCGCTCGGCAGTGCCGATGCGCCCGGCGGCTCCGCCGGGAAATTCGTAGTCAAGCGCGCTCGCGATCTGGTAAGTTCGCCGGCATGTCGGAAGCCGAGACGAAGCTCGAAGCGATGGGGTATCCCTTGGATCGCGTGCCCACGGCGGGCGCCATGTACCGGCTGATCGTGATCGACGGGACGACGGCCTATTTATCCGGCGTGGTGCCGTTCGACGGGCAGCTGAATCTCGCGCCTGAATTCAGAGGGAAAGTCCCGTCGCAGGTCAGCGTGGAAACCGCGAAGAGAGCGGCTGCGCTGTGCGCGGCGAATCACCTGCGCATCTTGCGCGCCGAGCTCGGCTCGCTGGATCGCGTGGAGCGTATCCTGCGCGTGAACGGGTATGTGAACAGCGATCTCGATTTTTCGGATCAACCGTCAGTGATCAACGGGTATTCCCAATTGATGGCGGACGTCCTCGGCGAAAACGGCTGGCATGCGCGCTCGGCCGTGGGTATGGCGCAGCTCCCGCTGCAAGCGGTCGTCGAGGTGGACATGATCGCCAAGCTTCGCTGAGCGCGTTCGCGATCTCGATCGGCGCATTTGCGCTTCGCGCGCGCAGTGAGCTGGACTCACGCACGCTCGTCACCACCGCGGCGGCCGCCGTATTGCGCGACGCGGGCGAAGCGTACGCGAACAAACTCCGCGAGGCGGGCGTGCGCGCCACGGCGGCGCGCTTGCAGGGCACAATCCATGCTGGGCCGTCTGGAGGCCTAGCGGAACCGGCTGCGGCGCGCGGCGCGATGGCTCTGGCGACCGAATGGCGCCGCGAAGGATTCGGCGCCGACCGCTCTGACGGTTGTCGCTGAGCACCGTCAGCCGACGAGCTCGAAGGGCGCTGTCGCGGGCCGGCCGGCAGGGTCGGACGCTGCGCGCATGTGCCGGCGAGCTTACGTCCGCGCCGCAACCGACGGTGCCGCGACGTGCCACCGGCCGAGGCGGCGCACGGCGGTATCGGCGAGGAACAACACCATGGCGAGCGGGAGCAAGACGAAATCGAGTGGGTGACCGGCGCGCCGCTCTCCAGTTTCGCGGAAGGCCAGCTCGCGCGGTTCGGCATTGAGGCGGCCGCCGGTCGCTTCGGTGATCTGGCTGAGCAGGCTCGTGTTCGGCGCATTGCGTTCGAACTCCGCCTGATCGCCCAGGTCCGCGCTCGGGATGCTCACCGGCTCCGTGTGCTCGCGGATCTCACCTGTAGGGCTCCGTTTGACGATGGTCACAGTGTAGCGGCCGGGTTGAATCCCGAGCAGATTGGCCGTGAAGAGGCGCGGCTGGCGCGGCACCATCGGGATCTCGCGCACCGCGTCGTCCATCGCCACGCGTGCGATGAGGCTGGCGCCGTCGGCACTGGGCCCGAAAGTACGCACTTGGAGCTCGGTGACGCCGTCGCGTCGGCGGGCGTCGATCGCGACCTCGTCATCGCTGTGTTCGCGCGCCACCCAATGGGTGATCTGCGACCAGAACTTCGCAAACTCGCGCCACGCCAACCACCGCTCGGTATCAGTGGTGGGACTCGCGGTGAAAGCGGCGACGCGGCCCAAGCCGTACTGCCAGACGGCGAGGAGAGGATCTTGGCGATCGCTGCGCCGCACGCGGAGCAGGACATCCGCACCGTCTTTCGCCTTCGCCGACGCGTATCCGGTGAGCGGGGGCAACTCGGATTGGTCGATACCGCGCAGCAGCTGACTCTGCGCCCCCACTTCCGGGTAGAAAACTTCGGTCGCCGTCTCCTCCGGTTCGGCTGCGCGAGCCGTTTCGCGCAACATCAGGTCGGGCAAGCTCTGGGCGTCCTGCACGTAGTGGAACTCCCCGCCCGTCTGTTGAGACAGGTCTTGCAGCAGTTTGAGGTTGATACGGTTGTCGCCGACGCGAATCGTCGTCACGGCCACGCCGTCGTGCGCGAGCGCGCCGATGATCTCGCGGTAGTCGTCGGCGGCGGGCCGGTTCGTGTCGCCGTCGGTGAGCAGAATCACGTGCCGTTGCGACACACCCGAAGCGGCGAGTTGCCGGTGCGCGATCTCCAGCGCGGCATAGAAATCCGTCCCGCCGTTTTCCACCAGCAATGGGATGCGCTCCTCAAGCAGCTTGCGGTTCTGCCGCAGTGACGAGAGGGCGGCGATTTCGTATGGCTCCGAATCGAAGGCGATGAGGCCGACCAGGTCGCGGTCTTTCAGCTGGCCGACCACGGCCAGCGCGGCCTCCTTGGCGTAGCGCATCTTTTCGCCGTCGCGCAGCATGTCCGTGCGGCTGTTGAAGCCCATGCTGTTCGATCGGTCGATGACCAGCATCAGCGCCATCGGCTCGCGCTCGACGGGTCTCTTCGGCCGTCGGGATTCCAGCGTGACCGGCAGCAGCCGTTTGAGCGCCGTCTGTGCGAAGCGGCTGTCGAATGTGTTGCCCCCCCCGCTGACCACGAGCCCCCCTCCGTGGACGCGCACCCAGCTCTCGAGTACGTCGAGGCCTGGCGCCGTGAGTTGAGCGGGTGTGATGTCCTCGAGCACGACGACGTGATACGGCGCGAGGTCCGCTTCGCTGCGCAAGGTCGCGGGCGGGCGCACGTCGACCTGGAGCTGCTTCCGCTGCAACGCGCGGGCGACCGCCGACTCCCGGCGAGCCGTCAGGACCAGAGCGCGCGATCGCTCGCGGATCGTGATGCCGACGTCGCGGACGTTGTTGGCGGCTTTCGGATCGTCGTCGACAGCGAGCTCGGCCCGGAGGCGGTAACTGCCTTCGCCGCTCAGCTGCGCGGGCATCATGATCGCCATGCTGCCCGGCGGCAGCTCGACGGCCGCGCTGTCGGCGATCTGGTCGTCGAGATAGAGATTCAGCACCGCTGAACGGAGCGGCCCGTCGTTGTGCGCGACGATGCCGATCTGCGAGACGCTGTCGGCGCCCACCAGCGGTGGCGCGACCAAGTTGTCGATACTCACGTCCGTGCCCGCGCGCTGCGGTGGAATGGCCGCGTCGATGCGTACGCCGCCGGCGCGCAACCAGGGGAGTCGGTGTCTGCTGTCTCCGTGTGTTTCGTTTCCGTCGGTCAGCAGCAGCACCTGCCGCCTGCCTTCGGCGGGCAGCAGGGCCACGGCGCCGTCGATGGCGGCGGCGAGGTTGGTCGCCGCCCGTCCGATCGGCTCGAGCGGGCGGGCGAGCGGTGCCGGCGGAGCCGGCGGGCGCAGCAAGCGGATGTCGCTGCCAAACGCGAGCAGCGCCAGCTCGTCATCTGGAGCGAGCGCGGACTGCAACTGGTTGACGTACTGTCTCGCCCACTCGCGTCCCGCCTCGTCGACGCTCGGCGACACGTCGATCGCCGCGATCACCGTCACGCGTTCGCTCGGCATGCGTGTGGTGATCTCCGCTCCGGCGATGGCGAGCACCACCGCGACGTACGCGCCGGCGCGCAGTAGCGAAGCGAGAAGGCCGGTCGGGTAGGTCCACCGGAAGACCAAGGGCAGTCCAGCCAGCAATACGAGGGCGATCGGATACCGCAGCGAAAATCCGGCATCGGCAAAATGGGCGAGGATGTAGGAGAGGCTCGGGGATTCCATTCACGCCCTCCACACCGCCGCCGCCCACTCGCAGAGCAGGAGCGCCGCGCCGAGCGCGTACAACCACCACCCGAAGCCCGGGCCAGTCGCGCGGGGAGTCGTCGCCGCCTCGGTCGTCTCGGCGATGATCGAGGGAGCCGACGGCTCGCGCCCGATATCGGATTCGTCGGGGTCTACGAGGTTGGCGAAGATGCGCAACGCACTACTATCCACGGACACGTGATATTCGCCGGCCAGCTGCGCGTCGAGGAGCGCCACTTCGTCGGCTGCGAGAGTCGTTTCGCGCCCGCGGGGGTTGGTGATGTGCACCGGCAGCTCCGGGAGCCCGAGGAGGACCTCGGCCGTACCGGTCTGGATGATGCGGGTGTTCTCATCCGTCGGCGCGAGCCAATCGAGCAAGCTGAGCAGCAGGAGCAGAAGGTCCACGTGATCCGCGGCGAGCAGGCGGTCGACGCCGACGTCGAATGCGAGCACCGCATGGCGCCGCTCCCCCTGCACGCCGGCCGCGGCGAGTGGGAAGTCGCGCCCTCCGGCCCGCGCGGTCAGCAGCACCTCGGCCCAGGGAGGGAGCTCGAGCATCTGGGCGGTGGAGAGCGGCAAGGGCCGGTCGAGACGCAAGCCGCGCAGCGCGGGATGCGCTTGCTGCCAATCGACCACCTGCAAGCGCTGCTGGCGCCCGCGCGATGGAAAGGGACCGCCGGTGGCGCTCGGGGCGATGTACAAGCTTGCGGCCTCGGTCGGCAGTGCCGGTGCAAAGCGGTAGAAGATGACGATGTCCGCGCCGGCCGCCCCGGCGTAGTTCGCCGGGGCGATGACCTCGACCTGCACGTTGGGTGCGGCGCGCGCGATACGCGCCAACTCGCGCTGCACGGAGGGAGTGTCGGAGACCACCAGGAGTTTCAGCGGCCGGGCCGCGCGCACCAGCGCGTACACCTGATTGTCGGCGGCGAGCGCGTCGTCGATGTCCAGCGATGCGCGCAGTATGCCGGGGCCCGGCAGCTCGGAGACGGGATATCCTTCCGACGCTCGTGGCGGGAGTGTGAACCCGTGCCGGCTGAGAAGCGTGTCATCTACCTGCAACGTGAGCACGCCGTGTACTTCGTGATGGGCGAAGTTGCGGACCGCGACGAAGGCGTGAGCGGCGCGCGGATCATCGAAGCGGCCCTGGAAGACCTGCAGCGTTTCGACCGCGACGTTGTGGTCGGTCTCGCCGATCGGGAAAAGGGAAACGGCGTCCCGCCACGCTGGCGAAAGCTGTGCGCGCGGTGTGTCGCTGAACAATTCGATGCGCGTGGAGCCATCGTCGCGAGCGGCGGCGCGCTGGGCGAGTGCGAGGGCTGCGTCCAGATCGGCACGGGTATCGACGGGTTCGAGCGCTTCGAGTTTGTCCAGCACCTCGGCGCGGTTCATGGTCGGACCGGCGAGTAGATTCGGTGGTTGCTCGGCGGCGATGAGGATGGCTTCGCGATCCGCCGGCAACGCACTCAGGCGCTCGCGCAGCAGCGCGCGAGCCGTCTCGAACCGCGTCCCCGCGTACTCTCGCGCCTGCATGCTGGCCGAGCAGTCCATGACGAATACGGTTCGGCCGGCGGCGGTGATTCCTCCGGGACGCGAGAGAAACGGATCGGCGAGTCCGGCGATGAGCGCGAGCAGCAGCACGCACTGGACCAGGAAGAGCCAGTCCGGCCGGAAACGCGCCGCTTTGGGCACGGACACGGGCAGAAACTCCCAGAGCAGCAGCGAAGGAACGGCTATGTGTCGCCGCTTGCGTTCGAGGAAGTACAGGAGGATCAGCACACCGAACAGTGCGGCCAGCAGCCACGCGAGCGGATGAGCGAACCCGAGCGTCACTGCAGGAGCCCCGCGCGCGGCAAATCGCGCAGAAAACACGTCGAAAGCCCGACGCCGGGATCGGCGGCGTGATAGGCGATACCGCGCCGTATGCACCAGCGCGCGAGCTGTTCCAGGTGATTCTGAACCATCTCGGCGTAGCGTTGACGATGAGCGACCGTGAGGTCGACATCCCGTTCTGCTCCGCTCTCGGCGTCGCGAAGGCGCACCCGGCGCGGCAGGTCCGACGCGTCGCGCTCGTGCGGGCCGATGATGCGCAGCGCAGCGATATCGTAACCGCGCGCGCGCATCTCATCGAGAGCGCGCTCGTAAGTCGATGCAGGTACGAGAAAGTCCGACAGCACGACCACGGTGCCCGGCAGCTGCGTGGACCGCAGGTACCCCGCAGTGCCTTCGCCGAGCCGGGTGGGACCTCCGGCGGTGCGCGGACCTAGGAACGCGTGCAGCTCCGGCAATCGGCCGGCATGGCGGATCAGCGGCGATACGTCGAAGTCCGCCGGGCCGCCTCCGAGTACGACCGCCCGCGCCGGGTGTCCGTGCTGAAGGGCGATATAGGCCAAGCCCGCCGCCAATGCGATGGCAAAGGCGAACTTGCCGTCGGCCGCCGGCACGGCCATCGATGCGCTCGCATCGATCACGAGGTGCAGCGGCGCTTCGCGCTCGGCTTGAAAGCGCTTGATAATGCGTTGGTCGAGGCGCGCGAGCGCATTCCAGTCGACGTAGCGCAGGTCGTCGCCGGGCACGTACGGTTTGTGTGCGGCGATTTCGAGGCCGGTCGCCTGTGTGACGCGCTTGACGGGTGTCGCTCCGGGGTTCTGCCCAACACTGTGCTGGCGGATGAAGCGCAGGCGATCGAGCGTGCGCAGGAGCTGTGGCTCGCTGGCAAGGCGGAGAGCGGCGCGAACGTCAGCGGTGAAGGCGCTTGCCGGCATCGAGCAGTCGATCGATGAGCCGGCGCGCGTCGACATCGTCGGCGCGCGCCGCGAAGTTGAGCACCAGGCGATGATTCAGGGCCGGCACGGCGACGCGGTGAATGTCGTCGTAGGTCACGTTCACGCGCCCGGCCAGCAGGGCGCGCACTTTGGCGCCGAGTAGCAGCGCCTGTCCGCCGCGGGGGCTGGACCCGAACGCCACATAGCGGCTGATCTCCTCGTCCGGCGGGAGCAGCGCGGGGCCCGCGGGTGCGAACTTGGAGCTGTGCGGGATGGTCGCGCGGATCAAGGCGGCGGCGTACTCTTCGAGATGTGGCGCCACCATCACCTCGCGCACCAGGGCTTTGAGCTCTTCAAGGCGCGCGGCGGCGGACTCGGCCGGAAACACGGGCTCGATCTGCGCGAGTGTTCCACCGGTGGTGGTGCCGATGATGCGTTGCAGCTCCGCGGATCCCGGATAGGGCAGAAAGACCTTGAACAGAAATCGGTCGAGCTGGGCTTCCGGCAGTGGGTAGGTGCCCTCCATTTCGATTGGATTCAGCGTGGCGAGCACGAAGAACGGTGGCGGCAGCTCATACGTGGCTCCGGCCGCGGTGACCTGCCGTTCGGCCATGGCTTCGAGCAGTGCCGCTTGCGTTTTCGGCGTCGCGCGATTGATCTCGTCTGCGAGCAACACGTGGGCGAATACGGGACCGCGGGCGAACACGAGCTCGCGCTGCCCGTCCTGCTCGTAGAGCACGCGCGTGCCGGTGATGTCCGCGGGCATCAGGTCGACGGTGAATTGGATGCGGTTGAAGCTCAGGTTCAACGCTTGCGCCAGCGAGCGCACGAGCAAGGTCTTGCCGGTGCCGGGCACGCCTTCGATGAGCACATGGCCACCGGCGAACAGCGCGGTCAGGATTTCGTCGATGACGTCGTCATAGCCGACGATCACGGTCGCCAGTTGTGCGCGAATGCACGTGTAGACCGTTTGAAAATCCTCGAGCAGCGCCCGCGCGGCGCCCGTGTCGAGACCGCGTGTGGGCACTGCCGATGCGCGCTCGCGGCCGGCGGCGTGAGTGGGACTGCATGCGGTTGTCGACATGGGCTCTCCGGCGGTTGAGCTTCCGGTCAGCTTCGGTCGGAAACGTTGTGATCAGTCGCGGGTGAAAATGCGGCGGACGATGGCCTCATACTCCTGTGAAACCTCGACCTTTTGCAACGCAGCATCGGCGCTCTGTTCAGGAGACAATTCCGGCAGCGCCCGTCCGCTCGTCACCGCGGCCAGCGCGGCGGCGTCGGCTGGGTTATCCGGACGGGGAGCATCCCCGCTGCTCGCGGAGGTCGCACCGAGCCGGATCGCGATCGCTTTTCCACCGGGCTTCTCGCCATCCTTTGAGCCGCCGCGCTTCTCGGCACCGGCTTGGCGCCGATCTTTGTAGAGCCCGCCAGGGCCGGTCGTGCCGCTGGACGCCCCCGGCACGCCGCGGCCGGCGTCCCGTCCTTTTACCTGCGCAGGACTGGCCGGGCCCTTGTCAACGCGATTCCCGTCTGGGCGCGCGGGCAGCTCGGCCTGCAGACCGCTCTCGTCCGGTTCGACCCCGGCCTCACCGGAGCCATCCGGCTCAGGTGCCGGCTCTTCGGCTTCTGAGGTCCCGATTCTCGCCATTGCGACGGCCCCGGGCGGCTCCGGTTCGGACGGTGTGCCGTCCTGGGGTTCCGGTTGTGCGCCGAACGCTTCTCGAATCGCCCCGCGCAGTGCCATCGCCGGCGCGGTCTTCCACCCGGGAGTGCTGTCGTCCCCCCGCTCCCAAGGAACCGTCTCGCGGGTCCGACGTCTCTCCATCTTGGTCCCGCCTTCGAGACCGGTATCGGCCGGCTTGGCGGCCCCGGTGCCCTGCATGGACGGTAAGCCGCCCTCGGGTGGCTCGCCCGCTGCTTGCTCCGTTCGGGAGTCTGCGGGTTGCTGGTCCGCGCCTGCGGCGGCTGCCTGGTCATCTCCGGTACGCGGAGCGCCGGTGCCATCCGGAGAGGGCTGATCGGTGTGTCCGGAACCGGCGGGGTCGGGGGCGTCACCCGGCCCAGTAGGACTCGCGCCCTGCGGTTGGTTCGAACCGCTGGCGCCGGGTGGGTTCGGGTTAACGGCTCCGCGGTTCGCGTCAGCCACCTGGCTCTGCTGGAGAGCGCTTTGCGCTTGTCCGGCCGATTGCCCCCGCGGAGGCTGAGCGGCCATCTGCTCGGGACGGCCGGCTAACACAGGCAACGTGCCCGGTTGTGCGGCGGGCCGCGTATAGAACGCCACCGCAATCAACACCGCGAGGGCAGCGGGGACCGACAGCAGGCGGTGCGCCAGCCGGTGCGGTGCGAGCGTTTTCACGCCCCATTCATGCTGCTGAGCGAGCGTTTGTTCGATCAACAATGGGAGCAGGGCGGAGTCCGCGTTCGAACGGGGTGCACCGAGGACAGTCGCGAGCCGATCGTCGAGTGCTGCGCGCCGATCCGCCAGATGCGCGGTAGCCAGGATCGAGAGCCAAGCTCGGCGGGCGCGCCAGACGGCGTAGACGGAGACAGCACAGACTGCGACGAGCGCTGCCCACGCACACGGTTCGAACAGGTTCTTGGGCGCGCGGAGAGCCAGTCCGACCAGCGCGGCGCCGGCGAGGAGAACCATTGCCGCCGCGACCGCAAAGGCGCGCTGCGCGGTGAGGGAATTCAACCGCCGACGCAGCGCTTTAATACCCGCGCTAACCTCTGCCAGGCGAGAAATTGACGTCATCCGCTGTCCTGTAGTCCAGCGTAAGGTCGCCACCATAAGTAAGCTACTTCAGGGAATCAAACAAAATGCATCATGGCCATATTGAGCGCACAGCACCCCGCAGTCGCCCCTTGAAATGCGGTCTACGCGGGTGGAGATTACCCGCCGGTCATGGTGGCTACTGCGGAATCGATACCGGACGTCTTGGCCGATCGCTACGCCAGCCCGGCGATGGTCGCGATCTGGTCGCCACGCGCCAAGGTCGTCCTCGAGCGCGAGTTCTGGATCGCGGTGATGCGGGCGCAGCGCGAGCTCGGGTTGGACATCCCGGGCGATGCGATCGCCGCATACGAGCGAGTGAAGGATCAGGTCGATCTCGAGAGCATCCGCGCCCGCGAACACACCACCCGCCACGACGTGAAAGCCCGGATCGACGAGTTTTGCGCGCAGGCAGGGTACGAGCATGTGCACAAAGGGCTGACCAGCCGCGATCTCACGGAAAACGTCGAGCAACTGCAGATCATCCGATCTCTCCACGTGCTGCGCGACAAGTATGCCGGATGCTTGCTCCGCTTGGCCGAGCGGGTGGCCGAATACCGGGCATTGGTCCTCAGTGCCCGGACCCACAACATCCCGGCGCAGGCCACGACGGTGGGCAAGCGCTTGGCGATGTTCGGCGGCGAGATGCTCTCCGCGTATCGCAGCTTGGAGGCGCTCATCGCCCGCTACCCGCTGCGCGGCATAAAAGGGGCCGTGGGTACTCAGCTGGACCTGTTGACGCTATTCGGCGGCAATCCGGCCAAGGTAGCGGAGATCGAACGGCAGATCGCGGCCGAGCTCGGCTTCGAGACCGTACTCACCACCGTAGGTCAGGTGTACCCGCGTAGCTTGGATTTCGAGGTGGTGTCGATCTTGTACCAGTTGGCTGCCGGGCCGAGCAGCTTGGCGATCACCCTGCGCCTGATGGCCGGGCACGACCTGGCGTCCGAGGGCTTCCAGGAGGGCCAGGTAGGGTCGTCGGCGATGCCACACAAGATGAACCCGAGGAGCTCCGAGCGCGTGAATGGGTTGCGCGCGGTGCTAGCGGGTTACCTGGCCATGACTGTAGAGTTGGCCGGAGATCAGTGGAACGAAGGGGATGTGTCCTGTTCAGTGGTCCGCCGCGTGGCGTTGCCCGGGGCTATGCTCGCCACCGATGGCCTCCTTGAGACCTTTGCCACCGTGGTCGAGCAGTTGGAGGTGTTCCCCGGCGTAGTGGCGGCGGAACGCGAGCGCCTGGGCCCTTTTCTCGCCTCGACCACGGTGTTGATGGAGGCTGTGAAGGCGGGGGCCGGTCGGGAAGCGGCGCACGCGGCGATAAAGGAGCACGCGCTGGCCGCGGCGCGTGCCCTGCGCGCGGGGGAGCCGCCCAATCTGCTCGGCCGGTTGGCCCAGGATCCCCGCTTGGGACTGTCCGAGCGCGCCCTAGAGGCGGCCCTGGACCTCGATGAGCGATTCGTGGGCGCCGCTTTGCGGCAGGCGGACGCCTTTGTGGCGGAGGTAGAAGGGGTCGCTGCCGCCCGCCCCGCAGCCCGTGAATTCCGTCCGGGGAAAATTCTTTGAGCCTCCGCCCTCGGAAGCTTGACAACACCCAGGGACTCCCTTATAAAAGGCGGTCTCGCTTCAACGCGCCTTTCGTGGCGTCGGTCTTTGAAATCTAGGGAGTAGGAAAACGGTATCGGGAATCGAGGGTAAGCCCTCGGATCTCGATTCGCGTGCGAGGATCCTTGTCTGGGCACGGTTGACACCGTGCATCGGTGGTCGGGGACCAGTCCCCGGTCACAATCGATTTTAACTGGAGAGTTTGATCCTGGCTCAGAACGAACGCTGGCGGCGTGCCTAACACATGCAAGTCGAGCGGGAAAGTTCCCTTCGGGGAGCGAGTACAGCGGCGAACGGGTGAGTAACACGTAGGTAACCTACCCTTGAGACTGGGATAACCTGCCGAAAGGCGGGCTAATACTGGATAAGACCACGAGGGCTGCGGCCCTTGGGGCAAAAGGTGGCCTCTGCTTGCAAGCTACCACTCAAGGATGGGCCTGCGCGCCATTAGCTAGTTGGTGAGGTAATGGCTCACCAAGGCTGGGATGGCTAGCTGGTCTGAGAGGATGGCCAGCCACACTGGGACTGAGACACGGCCCAGACTCCTACGGGAGGCAGCAGTGGGGAATATTGCGCAATGGGCGAAAGCCTGACGCAGCGACGCCGCGTGGGTGATGAAGGCCTTCGGGTCGTAAAGCCCTGTCAAGAGGGACGAAACCTCACCGACCTAATACGTCGGTGACCTGACGGTACCTCTGAAGGAAGCACCGGCTAACTCCGTGCCAGCAGCCGCGGTAATACGGAGGGTGCAAGCGTTGTTCGGAATCACTGGGCGTAAAGCGCGTGTAGGCGGCTTCCTAAGTCTGGTGTGAAAGCCCGGGGCTCACCCCCGGAAGTGCATTGGATACTGGGAGGCTGGAGTACCGGAGAGGAGGGCGGAATTCCTGGTGTAGCGGTGAAATGCGTAGATATCAGGAGGAACACCGGTGGCGAAGGCGGCCCTCTGGACGGATACTGACGCTGAGACGCGAAAGCGTGGGGAGCAAACAGGATTAGATACCCTGGTAGTCCACGCCGTAAACGATGGGCACTAGGTGTTCGGGGTATTGACCCCCTGAGTGCCGCAGCTAACGCATTAAGTGCCCCGCCTGGGGAATACGGCCGCAAGGTTAAAACTCAAAGGAATTGACGGGGGCCCGCACAAGCGGTGGAGCATGTGGTTTAATTCGACGCAACGCGAAGAACCTTACCTGGGCTAGACAACACCGGACAGCCCCAGAAATGGGGTCTCCCCGCAAGGGGCCGGTGGTTCAGGTGCTGCATGGCTGTCGTCAGCTCGTGTCGTGAGATGTTGGGTTAAGTCCCGCAACGAGCGCAACCCCTGTCTCTAGTTGCTACCATTCAGTTGAGCACTCTAGAGAGACTGCCCGTGTTAAACGGGAGGAAGGTGGGGACGACGTCAAGTCCTCATGGCCCTTATGTCCAGGGCTACACACGTGCTACAATGGGCGGTACAAAGGGCTGCGAACCCGTGAGGGGAAGCCAATCCCAAAAAGCCGCTCTCAGTTCGGATTGGAGTCTGCAACTCGACTCCATGAAGGCGGAATCGCTAGTAATCGCGGATCAGCACGCCGCGGTGAATACGTTCCCGGGCCTTGTACACACCGCCCGTCACACCATGGGAGTCAGTTGTACCGGAAGTCGGTGTTTCAACCCGCAAGGGAGATAGCCGCCGATGGTATGGCTGGTGACTGGGGTGAAGTCGTAACAAGGTAGCCGTAGGGGAACCTGCGGCTGGATCACCTCCTTTCTAAGGAATCGAACCCCCGCAAGGGAGTTCGAACCTCATCGCCTTCCAAAGTGAAGGCACTCCGTGCCCGCGAGAACTCGCACTCCTCCTCCCTAGTTTTGAGAGACTGGCTGAACGAGGGGCCTATAGCTCAGTAGGCTAGAGCGCACCCCTGATAAGGGTGAGGTCGGTAGTTCGACTCTACCTAGGCCCACCTATCATCGGGGCTGTAGCTCAGATGGGAGAGCGCCGCCCTTGCAAGGCGGAGGTCGTCGGTTCGATTCCGATCAGCTCCACTCATCGGCCGCCGGGATGCGCGGTGCGCGCGAGTGCGCGCGCAGCGCGGATCCAGACGGTTTTGGATTCGTCAATCGGTCTTTGACAATTGCATACGGGTACAAGAAATCCGGATCGAGAGCGCATTAGGTAGCTCGGCGAAAAATGGTCAAGCTACTAAGGGCGTACGGTGGATGCCTTGGCGCAAGCAGGCGATGAAGGACGTGGCTAGCTGCGATAAGCTTCGGGGAGCCGCTAAGCAGGCTTTGAGCCGAAGATTTCCGAATGGGGAAACCCGGTGCCGGTAATGCGGCATCATCCGACACTGAATTCATAGGTGTCGGAAGCGAACGGAGGGAAGTGAAACATCTCAGTACCTCCAGGAACAGAAATCAACAGAGATTCCCTCAGTAGCGGCGAGCGAAAGGGGAAGAGCCCAAACCGGTTGTAGCAATACGGCCGGGGTTGTGGGGCTGCCTCAGGGGCAACCCGGAGAGTTACAAAATCGATGTGTAGTCGAAGGCTTCTGGAAAGGACAACCACAGAGGGTGATAGTCCCGTAGACGAAACACATCGGATCTCTCTGGAGGCAGTTCCCGAGTACCGCGGGACACGTGCAATCCCGTGGGAAGCTGGGAGGACCATCTCCCAAGGCTAAATACTAGCTTGCGACCGACAGTGAACTAGTACCGTGAGGGAAAGGTGAAAAGCACCCCTGTGAGGGGAGTGAAATAGTACCTGAAACCGTGCGCTTACA